>CAZUZY010000084.1:0-25503 GCA_964624885.1 uncultured Polyangiales bacterium
GGGGCGGGGGCCGCAGCGCGCGACTTGCGCGGCCTCTGGCTGGGCGCCGGGGTGGCGGAGGTGACGACGCCCTCGGAAGGGGGCGCAGTCTTGGACCGGGCGCGGCGCTTGGGCTTGGCCGACGCCGGCGGCTCCGTGGCCTCCGGGCTGGCGGCGGGTGGCTTCTTGGAGCGACGTCCCTTCGGTCGCCCCGCGTCCGGCGCGACCGACGGTGCGACCGACGCGCTGGACCCCGGCGGCATCGTGATGCTGATGGGCATGCCGGGCTCGCCGAAGATCCCGCGCACCAGCGGCACGCCGGCGCTCGGAGGGATGGAGGGATCGCGGAGCGCGGGGGGCGAGAGCGAGCGCACCTTCTCCATGAGGTTGCCGATCGCCGTCGCGCGGAACACCTGGCGCTCCACCGCGGTCGCGATCTCGTCCTCGCGGAGCGTCATGTTCGGCGGGGTCTCGCTGGCGTTGACGATGAGCGAGGGCCGAGGCGCGGCGTCGGAGCGACCGCCCTGGCGGCCGAGCGCGCGCATGCGCACGTGGAACGCGCGGAAGGCGGCGTTCACGCCGGCCGCGACCATGGCGGCGGCCAGCACGAAGAAGGCCATCTCGAGCAGCGAAGACGTGCGTCCGATCAGGCGCACCACGAGCAGCGCCGCGAGGACCACGAGCAGGCCGGCGCTCGCGCCGACGGTCGTGCGGAACAGGCCCTGGAGCCAGCGGTCGTCGCGACGCGCGGCGGCCACGGCGGCCTCGCACGCCTCGCACACGCTGTTGTCGGGGAGGTGGTCACGACACAGCGAGCGCTTGCACGCCGGGCACTCGTCACCCAGTGTCGGCTGCGCGCACCTCGTGCAGAGGAGGCGCGGCGCCTCGACGATCGTGACCGGCGCGACTTCCTCGTCGGCCTTGGGCGCGGCGGGGGCGAGCGTGCGGATCGGCCCGTCGCCCGGTGCCCGCTCCTCGAGCACCACCGCGCGCAGCGAGCTCCATGCCGCGCTGACCTGCTTGGCGTCGAGCCCGAGGATGTCGTGGCTCGGCTCGGCGATCACCGCGGCCACCGCGTCGGGGTCGGGCTCGCGGCAGGCTCGGAGCGCCGGCGCGAGCCGATCGGCGAGGCGCAGGATGCACACGAGCGCCGCCTCGCGCCCGCCCTTGGCGTAGAGGCGCTGCGGTGCGTGGTGGTAGGCGACGATGGTCGGGATCGGGTCGGGGATCTGCCACGCGCGCAGCACCGTCGAGCCCAGCATGGCGTGGTCGAAGCCGAACTCCTCCCGCTCGCGCTCGGCGACGCTGGACTCGTCGGTGAGGGCGCCGAGTGGCTGGTAGCGCTGCTCCTCCGACTGCAGCAGCATCGAGCGACCGATGTCGTGGAGCAGGCCGATGGCGTACGCCTGCTCGCGCGACTCGCCGCTCAGGAACGCGAGGTGCGCCGACAGCACGGCCACGTCGTGGGCGTGGGCGGTGAGCGCCTCGGACACCTCGGAGTCGTGGGTGAGGAAATCCATGAACGACGACGCGGTGGCGAGCGAGGCCACGGCGCGCACGCCGAGCATCACCACGGCGTGGCGGATCGAGCGGCAGCGGTAGGAGAGGGCATAGCCGGCCGAGTTGACCACCGAGAGCACGCGGGCCGCGAGCGCCGGGTCGGCCTCGAACACCTTGATGATCTCGTCGACCGGCGCCGTGTCGAGGTCGAGCGCGCCGATCGCGGCCACCGTGGTGGGTGCGGCGCGCACGCCGAGCTCGCGGGCCACGGTCGCCGCCAGGCTGCGCTTGGCCTCCTCCTTCCCCACCTCGTCGCTCAGGCCGAACCACAGCTCCTCGTCGAGGTCGAAGGCCGCAGGGTTCGCGGTGGGCCTCCGCGAGGGCTCCCGTCGCGGAGGCGTCAAGCTGCTGACGCGGCGTGCCTCCGGGCTGACGCTGGGACGCCGGCTCGGGGCGTCGAGCAGAGAGATCCGGTCGTTGCGGGTGGACACATCGCAGGGCGGTGCACGAAGCCTGCCAGGGATCAGCGCCGGCCCTGGAGCTCCCCGATCAGCCGGTGCAGATCGTCGACGGTGTAGGGCTTGGGGAGGCAGGCGGTGAACCCGTGGGTCTGGTGGTCGGCCATGATGGGATCGTTCGAGTAACCGCTCGAGGCGACCGTCCGCGCCGAGGGGTCGCGCGCGCGCAGCTCGGCGGCGACGTCCTTGCCACCGAGCCCCCCCGGGATGGTGAGGTCGAGGATGGCGAGGTCGAACGGCTGGCCGGCGTCTCGTTGCTGGACCCAGCGCGCGATGGCCTCGGTGCCGTCGGCGACGGTGACCACCTCGTGGCCCTTCGCGGAGAGGATCCTCCGGGTGACGCTCGCGATCATGGGCTCGTCGTCGAGGACGAGGATGCGCCACGGCTTGGCGTCCTTCACCGCCACGGCGCTCGGGGGCTTGCTCCAGGCCTTCGCCGAGGCCGGAAGGAACACGGAGAAGCGGCTGCCGCGGCCGGGGACCGACTCCACGTCGATGTAGCCGTGGTGGTTGCGCACGATCGAGTAGGCCGACGCGAGCCCGAGCCCGATGCCTCCCTGCTTGGTGCTGAAGAACGGATCGAAGATTCGATCGCGGATCTCGGGGCTGATGCCGCGCCCCTGGTCGACGACGTCGATGCGGACGTAGTCGCCGGGTGGCAGCGGCTCCGCGGCGTCGAGGCCGAGGCGGACGTTGCTGACGGTGAGCACGATGGCGCCGCCGCCGACCATCGACTCGGCCGCGTTGAGGAGCAGGTTGTGGAGCACCTGGTGCAGCTGCCCCGGATCGGCGTGCACAGCCCAGGCGGTGTCCGGCACGAGCACCTGGCACCGGCTGCGCGAGCCCGTGAGGGCGAGGTTGACCGCCTCGTGGACGAGCGGCGGCACCGCCACCACCTCGCGCACGGGCGCGCCTCCGGTGGCGAACGTGAGGAGCTGCCGCGTGAGATCGCGCGCCCGCATGGTGGCCTTCTCGGCGTCCGCGAGGTGGGCGCGGGTCTCGGGGCGGGCGGTGGTGTCGGCGTGGGCGAGGCCCACGTTGCCGGCGATCGCCGTCAGGATGTTGTTGAAGTCGTGGGCGATCCCGGCGGCCATCACGCCGAGCGAGTCGAGCTTGGCGATGCGTTGCAGCTCCTGCTGGAGCTGGGCCTCGGCGGTGGTGTCGCGCAGCACGAGCACGACGCCGACCAGGCGCCCGTCGTGGTCGCGGATCGGAGCCCCGCTCGGCGTGAGGGTGTGCTCGGTGCCGTCGCTCAGGGTGAGGCGCGTGGCCTTGCGCCCCGTGAGCTGGCCGCTCTCGAGCACCTCGGTCACGAGGTCGGGCAGGCGCAGGAGCCCGGTCAGCGGCTGTCCCTGGGCCTCGGCGAGCCGCTCTCCGATCAGCGCCTCGGCGGCCTCGTTCACCAGGGTCACCCGGCCCTCGATGTCGGTGGCGATCACGGCCTCGCCGAGGCTGCGCAGGGTGACCGAGAGGAGCTCCTTCTCGGCATCGAGCGCCGCGGTGACCCGGCGGAGCTCGGTGACGTCCTGCACCACCACGAGCAGCAGCGGCTCTTCGGCGCGCGGCTCCTCGGCGTGGGCGCCTGCGGTGCGGCTCGCCCGGAGGTCGTGCTCGCGCCGACCGGTGAGTCGGGCGAGGAAGTTGCCGCCGCCGTCCTGTCGCACTCGCACCTCGACCATCTTCTGGTCCGGCGCGTTGAAGAACGCGCGGTAGCGGGCGTTGAACACCGCGCGGTCGGCCTCGGTCAGGTGGTCGGCGAAGGCGCTGTCGAGGAGCGGTCCGTGGCCCTCACCGAGCATCCCGACCAGGGTGTGGTTCGCCTTGCGGACCATGCCGTTGGCGTCGAGGCTCATGTATCCGACGGGGGCCTGGTTGTAGAGGCGGGCGAACTCGTCGCGAGCCTTCTCGACCAGCAACTGGGCCTCCCGCAGCTCCTCGTTCTGGAGCTGGAGCTCGATCTGGTGCACGGCCAGGTCGTGCACCAGCGCCTCGAGGTCCGGGGTCGGGCTGGTCACCCCCGCGTCTCGACCCGCGAGCAGCGCCTCGGCGCGCTCCCTCAGCAGGCGGCTCGGATCACTGCGTCCGCTCTCGGGGTCACTCATGGCTCGACCCTCCGGGGTCGTGATGCTCGACCTCATGGAACAGGGCCGCGAACCGCCCCGGTTCCGTGCGGTATGCCTTGACCTGGAGACGCTTGCCGAGCGCCTCGTCGAACGCCTCGAACTCGACCGGTTCGCCCGAGGACACCACGTGGCTGTAGCGCTCGAGGAACGGGGGCTCGGCCGCCCGGAGCACCTCGCGCACCCGCTTGCCGAGGATGTCGTCGCGGCGCAGCCCGGTGAGCCGCGCGTAGGCGGGGTTGATTTCCAGGAAGCGGTAGTCGCAGGGGTGGCCCTGGTCGTCGAAGATCGCCTCGTGGATCGCGAAGCCCGCGTTGAGCTCGTCGAACAGCCGCCGGTAGCGCTCCTCGGTCTCGCGGGCCGCGACCTCGGCCTGCTTGATGCGGGTGATGTCCACGAAGGTGAGCACGGTGCCCGAGAACGTCTTGGGCCCGACCTTGTAGGGGAGCATCCGCATGAGGTGCCAGCGGCCGTCGCGCGTGTTCACCTCGCGCTCGATCGCGCGGGTGGTGCGCTGCACCTCGGCGAGGGCGGCGGGGAAGTCCAGGTCGTCCAGATAGTGCGCGATGTGGCTGATCGGACGCCCGATGTCGGTGTCGAGGAGGTGGAAGATGGTGGCGATCTGCGGGGAGAAGCGCCGCACCTCGGCGTTCTCGTCCAGCAAGAGGGTGCCGATCTGCGACGAGCTCAGCAGGTTGTCGACGTCGTTGTGCAGCTCGGTCAGCTCGATGATCTTGCTCTGCGACTCGGCGTTGACCGTGAAGAGCTCCTCGTTGGTGGACTGCAGCTCCTCGTTGGTGGACTGCAGCTCCTCGTTGCTCGCGAGGAGCTCCTCGTTGGTGGCCTGGAGCTCCTCGTTCGAGGTCTCGAGCTCCTCGATGGTGGCCTGCAGGTTCTCGCGGGTGAACTGCAGCTCCTGCTCGAGCTCCTGGAGGTGGATCTCGGCCTCGCGCGTGACGTCGAACGAGAGCACCTCCTTGCCCTCGCCGGGCAGCAGCGATTGCTTGGCGGTGCCGATGAACACGGCCACCAGCGGCTCCTGCCCCTTCTTCTCGGGCATCGGCTTGATGCGCAGCTCGACCGGGCGCACCTCGCCGTTCTGCCGCACCCGCAGGTTCGACAGGCGCAGCTCCTGGCGCTGCCGGAACACCCGCTGGATGCCGGTGGTGAGCGGCACGCTGAGATCCTTGACCGCCAGCTGCCCGATGTCGTTCACGAGGCGCCCGGAGGGGAGCTTGAAGTAGCCGTCGGCGTGCCCGACGACGTGCAGCACCTCCTGCTGGGCGTTCACGACCACCGAAAGCGGGAGCAGGTCGTCCGAGACGGTGTCGAGGAACCGCTCGACCAGCCGCTCCTCTTCGGTGAGGCGCAGCGGCCTTCGACCGCCCGTGAACCGCGGCCGGCGCTCGCGGAAGCCGACGTCGGCGGCGGAGTGGAGCGTGCCCTCTCCGAGCTTGAGCTGGCGTCCCTTGGAGCGGTAGAGCTTCCACTTGGCGTCGAGCGGCTCCCAGAGGTCGGTCGTCTCGCCGGTGGTCTCGCTCGTGCCGAGCAGGAGCACGCCGCGCGCGGCGAGCGAGAAGTTGAAGTACTCGAGCACCCGCTTCTGCAACACCGGCTGCAGGTAGATGAGCAGGTTGCGACAGCTCACCAGCGAGATGTTGGTGAACGGCGGGTCCTTGATGAGGTTGTGCGGCGCGAACACCACCATCTCGCGGATGGTGCGGGCGATCTGGAAGCTGTCGTGCTTCTTGAAGAAGTACTTGGAGAGCAGCCGCGGCGAGACGTCGGCCGCGATGCTGTCCGGGTAGATCCCGGCCGCGGCGAAGTGGAGCGCGTCGCGGTCGATGTCGGTCGCGAAGATCTTCACGTCGTGCGAGATGCCGTGGGCCTCCATGTACTCGCGGGCCAGCATGGCGAGCGAATAGGCCTCCTCGCCCGTCGAGCAGCCCGCCACCCAGAAGCGGATCTCGCCGTGCCCGTCGCGAGCGAACAGCTCGGGCAGGCAGCTCTGCGTCAGGCGCTCGAAGGCCTCGGGGTCGCGGAAGAAGCTCGTGACCCCGATGAGGAGCTCGCGGAAGAGGGTCATCACCTCCGACGGCGAGCTGCGCAGGAACGCCACGTAGGCGCCGATCTCCTCGATCTGGTGGACCGTCATGCGCCGCTCGATGCGCCGGGAGACGGTGCTCGGCTTGTAGAAGGTGAAGTCCACCTTGCAGTGCTCGCGCAGGGTCGCGAACAGGTGGGTCATGCTCTCCTCGTCGGTGAGCATCACCGACGAGCGCTCGGCGCTGGCCACGTAGGGGTGCTTGACGAAGGCCAGCAGCTGGGGCGGCATCTTCTCCGGGGCCAGCACGAAGTCGGCGAGGCCGGTGGAGATCGCCGCGCGCGGCATGCCGTCGAACTTGGCGGTCTCCTCGTCCTGGACCATCACCATCCCGCCGTACTCCTTGACCGCGCGGATGCCGCGCATGCCGTCGCTGCCGGTGCCGGACAGGATGATGGCCACCGCCTTCTCGGCCTGGTCCTCGGCCAGCGAGCGCAGGAACACGTCGATCGGGAGGTTGATGCCGCGGTGGGGATCCTGCTCGCTCAGCAGCAGCTTGCCGTGGAAGATGGTGAGGTTCTTCTTGGGCGGGATCAGGTACACGTGGTTCGGCTGCACGAGCATGCCGTCCTCGGCCCGCTGCACCGGCATGGTGGTCTTCTTGGAGAGCAGCTCCACCATCAAGCTCTTGTAGTCAGGGGACAGGTGCTGGACGACGACGAAGGCGAGGCCGGAGTCCGCCGGCATGTTCAGGAAGAAGCTCTCGATCGCCTCGAGCCCGCCCGCGGACGCACCGATGGCCACCACGTGGGTGGGTGCGGCGGCGACCGGGCTGTGCCCTTCACTCGTGACCATGCTGGCTTCCCCGTCTTCGGTCGAAGAGCCTCCGCGCGCTGCTTCGGCCGACAGTCTCACGTCCGTCCAATGTTGATGTCTACCCACAACGGGTCGTGCGGGTGGTCGATTTCGCGATAGAAGGCCGCTTCCGTGGGCCCTTGCGTCCAAGGCTTGAGCAAAGAGCAACTGTGCGGGGTGGAGGTGGTCGGCCGGCATTGCTACACGTCGGGCGTGCGCGTGCTGCTCCTCCTCGGCCTGGCCTGCGTCGCGTGCACCCGTGCGGTGGCGCCCACGCCGGCCCCCGGAGCTCTGGACGGGGCGCCCTTGGCCTCGACCCCTGCGCCCCCCTCCCCGATCACCCGCCGGGTGGTGCTGGTGTCGATCGACGGCCTGAAGCCGGAGTACCTCGCCGAGGCCGACGCCCGTGGGCTCGCCATCCCCGCGTTGCGACGGCTGATGAAGGAGGGGGCCCGCGCCGACGCGATGACGTCGGTGTACCCCACGGTCACCTATCCGGCGCACACCACGCTGATCACCGGGGTCTCGCCCAAGGCCCACGGCATCGTGAACAACCTCCCGTTCGACCCCTACGGCAAGAACCAGGACGGCTGGTACTGGTACGCGAGCGACGTGAAGGTGCCCACGGTCGTGGACGTCGCGCGCAAGAACCACCTGCCGACCGCCAACGTCTACTGGCCGGTCACCGTCGGTGCCGCCTTCGACGCGAGCTTCCCCCAGGTGTGGCGGGCGCAGAACGACGAGGACGACAAGCTGATGCGCGCCCTCTCGACCCCCGGCCTCGCCGACGCGGTCGCCAAGGAGTACGGCTCGATCCCCGCCGAGCACCGGACCGACGTGGAGCGCGCCAACGCCGCGGAGTGGATCCTCCTCCACGAGCGACCCGCGCTCGCGCTGGTCTACTTCACCGACCTCGACACCGAGCAGCACAAGACCGGGCCGTTCTCCAAGGGCGCCTATGCGAAGCTCGAGCTGATCGACAAGCAGCTCGGACGCCTGCTCGCCGCGAGCGCGACCGCGGGCACCGCTGCGCAGACCACCTGGGTGGTGGTCTCCGACCACGGGTTCGCGAGCGTGCACAGCGTGGTGAAGCCAGGGGTGCTGCTCCGCGAACGCGGCTTCCTCACCGTCGGCGCGGGCAAGGTGACGAGCTTCCGGGCGGCGGCGTGGAAGGCCGGCGGCACGGCCGCGATCGTGCTCGCCGATCCCAAGGACGGCGCGACGCGGACGGCGGTGATCGCGGCGCTCGAGGAGGCCCGGAAGGACCCGAAGAACGGGATCGCTCAGGTGGTGCCCGGGGCCACGGTGGAGGCCGCGGGAGGCTTCCCCGGCGTGGCGGCCGTGCTGGTCGCCGCCGAGGGGTTCATGTTCGCCAACGGCCACGACGGGCCGCTCGTGGTGCCGAGCTGGGATCTCGGCGCGCACGGCTATCCGCCCACCGACCCGCGCATGCGCGCCTCGTTCCTCGCGGCGGGCCGCGGGGTCGTGACGGGCGCGAAGCTCGGCACGGTGCGCATGATCGACGTCGCGCCGACCCTCGCCGCGCTGCTCGCCCTCTCGCTCCCGAACCCCGAGGGCGCGCCGATCGCCGGGTTGCTCGCGCCGTGAGCGCCGTCGCCCCGCGCGTCCGCTTCGACCGGCACGAGCTCTCGGGGGCGTTCGGCGACATCGGCACCGACCTGCCGCTGCTCATCGCGCTCGTCGCCACCTGCAAGCTCGACGCGGCGGGGGTGTGCCTCATGTTCGGCGTGCTCCAGATGGCGAGCGGCGCGCTCTACGGCATCCCCATGCCCGTGCAGCCGCTCAAGGCGATGGCCGCCATCATGCTCGCGCAGAAGCTCTCGCCGGGCACGCTCGCCGGTGGAGGGCTCGTCATCGGGGTGGCGATGCTCGCGCTGGCCGCGACCGGGTTGCTCGACTGGCTTGCGCGCGTGGTGCCCAAGGAGGTGGTGCGCGGCATCCAGCTCGGCCTCGGGCTCACCCTCGCGACCCTCGCGCTCAAGTACGTCGGCGCGGACGGCACGCCGGGCTACCTGCTCGCCGCGGTGTGCCTCGCCGTGCTGCTCGTGCTGCGCGGCCACCGCCGCATCCCGGCGCCACTCCTCGTCATGGGGTTCGGCGTGGCGTACGCGCTGGTCCAGCTGCGGGGGCACTCGCTCGTCGGCGCGATCGGCTTCCGTCTCCCCGCGTTCCACGCGCCGACGCGGGGCGAGATCGCGAACGGGGCCCTCCTGCTCGCGCTGCCCCAGATCCCGCTCTCCCTCGGCAACTCGGTGATCGCGACCAGCCAGACGACGCGCGATCTGTTCCCCGAGCGCGCGGTGTCGGTGCGCAAGATCGGGTTCACCTACGGGCTCATGAACCTGATCGCGCCGTGGTTCGGCGGCGTGCCCGTCTGCCACGGCTGCGGCGGGCTCGTCGGGTTCCACGGATTCGGCGGGCGCACCGGCGGCGCGCCGATGATCTACGGCGCCCTCTACGTCGTGCTCGGGCTCGCGTTCGCCCCGGGCTTCTCCGAGGTGGTGCGGGTGTTCCCCTTGCCCGTGCTCGGCGTCGTGCTCCTGTTCGAGGCCGTCGCGCTGATGACCCTCGTGCGGGACGTCGCGACCGAGCGTCGCACGCTCTGGGTGGCCGCGGGCGTCGCCGCGGCGGTCGTGGGGCTGCCGTACGGCTACCTCGTGGGCCTCGTGCTCGGGACGCTGGTGGTGCTCGGCGTGCGCCGCGGCTGGGTGCAGCTCGACGAGCCTAGCCCCCCGCCACCGGCGGGATGAGCGCGACCTCGTCGCCCGGGCGGACCGGGTCGTCCCAGGCGGCGTAGGTGCCGTTGATCGCGACGCGGATCGAGCCGGCGTAGGGCGTGAGTCGCGGGTAGCGCGCACACACGGCGTCGAGCAGCCCACGCGCGGTGAGGTCGGCCGCGACCGGGAACGCCACCTCGCCCTCTCCGATCATCTCGCGGGCGCCGGCGAAGGCGAGCAGCTTGACGGTGGCGCTCACGGCTTGCCCTCGTGCGCGTGGTGCGCGTGGTGGTGACGCTCGCCGCGGTGCAGGTGCTCCTCGCCGGTGCAGCGCGCGTCGACGAAGTCGACCCAGTAGGGGCCGTCGGGGCCGTGCTCGCGCTTCCAGATCGGCACCTGGTGCTTGATGGCGTCGATGAGGGCGCGCGCCGCCCCGAAGGCCTCGCCCCGGTGGGGGGCGCTCGCCGCGCAGGCGACGGCGACGTCGCCGATCCGCAGGGCGCCGACGCGATGGGTGACCGCGAGGCGCACCTCCGGGAAGCGGGCTTCGACCTCGACGACGCAGCGGCCCATCTCGGCGACCGCCATGGTCGCGTAGGCCTCGTACTCGAGGAGGGTCACCGGCTGACCGTCCGCGTGGTCGCGCACCGTGCCGAGGAACAGCACCTGGGCACCCGCCGAGGGGTGGGCGACGGCGGCGAGCACGTCGTCGACGAGGATCGGGCGATCGACGAGGGCGATCCGATCGCCCGCGTCGCGCCGGTAGTGCCCCGAGCGACCCCCGTCCTTCTCGAGGAGCTCGACCGCCTCGATGCGCGCCGAGCGGTCGAGGCCCTTGATCATGTCGTACGCGGTCAACGCGCCGATCGAGGCCCCGGCCATGGCCTCCATCTCGACGCCGGTGCGCCCGACGCACTCGGCGCGGACGACGAGGGTGAGCTCCCCGCGCGGATCGACGGTGAAATCGGCGGCGAGGTGGGTGAGCGGGAGCGGGTGGCACAGCGGGACCAGATCGCTCGTGCGCTTGGCACCGGCGATCGCGGCCACCCGCACCACGGCGGCGACGTCACCCTTCGGGGTCTGTCCGTCGAGGATCGCGCGGGCCACCTCCGGCCGCGTGCGCACCCGCGCGCGGGCGACCGCGATGCGGTGGGTCTCGGCCTTCTCGCGCACGTCCACGACATGCGCGTGGCCCTGCGCGTCGAGGTGGGTCGGCCGTTCCATGCCCGGACCCTACCACCAGGGGCCAGGGCCCGGCATGAGCACCGTCAGTCCGGTCACTTGGCGCAGCGGAACCCGACGGTGGCCGAGCGGAGCTTGCGGGCCACCGAGCCGACCTGGGCGCTCGTGCGGCCGCTCACGTCCTTGGAGAAGCCGATCTGCTCGCTGCGCCAGTGCTCGCCGAGGATCCAGCGTACCGACTCGTGCTGCGAGGGATCGGCGGCGACCCACTCGGCGACGTTGCCCGCCAGATCCTGGACGCCGAACGGCGTGACCCCGGAGGGGTGGCTGCCCACGGCGCAGGTGCCGAGCACCGTGCGCTTGAGGCTGGCCCCGGACCAGCAGAGCTGGTCGCCGGCGGGCTCGTCGCCCCAGGGGAACGTGGTGCCCGCGCCGGCGCCCCGCGCGGCCCACGTCCACTCGGCGAGCGTGGGCAGGCGCTTGCTCGCCATGGCGCAGTAGGCCTCGGCCTGGTCCCAGTCCACACAGTTGATCGGGTGATCGGGCTTCTTGAGCTTGCCGTTGCAGAACCCCTCGGCGTCGAGGTCCTTGTCGGTGCAGTTGCCCTTCTTGATGCAGTCGGTGAAGTCGGCGACGGTGACCTCGTGCACGTCTAGGCAGTAGGTCGCGACGCTCACGTGCTCGCCCTTGGTGCTCGAGAAGAACGTGCCCGACGGCACGATGGCCATGTTCGGGGGGCAGGTCTTGGGCGGCTCGGTCGGCAGGACGAACGACTTGCTCGCCGAGGGCTTGGCCGCCTCGGACGCCGCCGCCGTGACCGGGCTCGGCGGCGTGCTGTTCTTGAACACCACGGCCCCGACGCCACCGATCACCACCGTGACCACCGCGATGCCGAGCCACAGGCTGCGCGAGGTCTTGTGCACTGGCAACGCCGGCTCTGGCTCCTCGGGCAGGACCGCGGGCGCCCCGGTGGAGGCCTTGGGCGAGAGGCTCGAGATGGGCAGCGTGGCGCCTTGTCCGATGGTGTCGGACGCCGGGCCCCGCCCCGAGCTGATGGGCGTCGAACCAGGGAAGGGCGTGTGCACGGGGAGCATCGCCGGTGTGCCGAGGGCGGGCCCGAGCTCCACCGGCGAGGTGCCCGCGACGGCGAGGATGCCGTCGAGCGCCTCGCGGGCCTCGCGCACCGACGCGAACCGCCGCTCGGGCTCGCGCACCACGCAGCGCGCGAACCACTGGTCGAACCCCGCGGGCAGGCGCTCGGCCCGGCCGATCTCTCGCGCGCGATCGCTCGCGGCGGGCAGCGCCTCGAGCACCACCTCGCGCAGCAGCGCGGCCGCGCTCAGCACCTCGGCGTTCGCGACCTTCCAGTAGAACTTGCCGGTGAAGGCGAAGAACACCACGAGCCCGAGCGACCACACGTCGGTGCCGGCGTTGATCGGCGCGCCGGTCTCGGTCTGCTCGGGGGCCATCCACAGCGGGGTGCCGATCGCCGCGGTCTGCTGCTGGGTGGCGACCTCGGCCACCAGCTTGGCGATGCCGAAATCGAGCACCTTCACGGTGAACGGGATGCCCTCGCGGCGCGGCACGCACAGGAAGATGTTCTCGGGCTTGAGGTCGCGGTGGACGACGCCGACCTTGTGCGCCGCGGAGAGCGCGTGGCACAGCTGCGAGAACACCTCGCGCACCTCCCAGCCCGCGAGGCCGCCGCGGCGCCCGACGAACGAGGCCATGGTCTCGCCCTTGAGGAGCTCCATGGCGAGCCACGGGGTGCCGGTGCGCGGCTCGACGCCCGCGCCGGTGACCTGCACCACGTGATCGCTCTCGATGAGCGCGCTCACCTTGGCCTCTTGCACGAACCGCTGCCGCGCCTTCTCGTCGCCGGCCAGCTGCGAGTGCATGATCTTGAGCGCGCGGCCGGCGCCGGTGTGCACCTGCACCACCTCGTAGACCGCGCCCATGCCACCCTCGGCGAGCGGCCCGATGACGCGGTAGTCCTCCGCGAAGATCGAGCCCTTCTCGAGGTGCAGGAGCCGCGACATCCGTGCTCAAGGTAGCATCCGCTGCTAGCCTGTCGCGAAGTGATCGCTCTCCAGCCCAGCGTTCCCCGGGTTTCTGCGTCGCGCGTCGAACGGGCCCTCGCGGCCCTGCACCGGACGCTCGGCGGTTCGCGGGTGCTCACGACCGCCGAGGCCTGCGGCCGCTACGCGCGGGACGAGTCCGAGACGGTGGCGACCCTGCCCGACGGGGTGGTGCTCGCGAAGGACGCCGACGAGATCGCCGCGGTGCTCCGGGTGTGCGCCGAGCACGAGGTCCCCGTGACCCCGCGCGGCGGTGGCAGCGGTCGCACCGGCGGGTCGGTCCCCGTGGCCGGCGGCATCGTGCTCTCGATGGAGGGCATGCGCGGCATCAAGGAGCTCTCGCGCGAGGACTTGCTCGTCGTGGTCGAGCCGGGAGTGATCACCGGCGACTTGCACGCCCTGGTCGAGAAGGAGGGCCTGTTCTACCCGCCCGACCCCAACTCGCTCGGGGTGTGCGCGATCGGCGGCAACGTCGCCGAGAACGCCGGTGGACCGCGCGCATTCAAGTACGGCGTCACGCGGGACTACGTGCTCGGCTGCGAGGCCGTGCTCATGGGTGGCGAGCGCATCCGCGCCGGCAAGCGCACGGTGAAGGGCGTCACCGGCTACGACGTGACCGCCACGCTGGTCGGCAGCGAGGGCACGCTCGGCGTGTTCACCGAGATCACGCTGCGGCTGCTCCCGAGGCCCCCCGAGGTGCGCACGCTGCTCGCCTTGTTCTCGGCGGTGAAGGGGTGTGGCGACGCCACGAGCCAGATCGTCGCGCGCGGGCTGACGCCGCGGTGCCTCGAGCTGATGGACGAGATGGCGCTCGGCGCGCTGCGGGCCAGCGGCGCGGCGGTCGACCCGCGCGCGGCGGCGATCCTGCTCATCGAGATCGACGGCGACCACGACCTGGACCGCGACATGGAGCGCATCGGCGAGGCCTGCCTGGACGCGGGCGCGATCGACGTCGTCGTCGCCCAGGACGCCGCCCAGCGCGACCGCCTGTGGGCCGCCCGGCGCGAGCTCTCCCCCGCGGTGCGCAAGCTCGCCAAGAAGAAGCTCAGCGAGGACGTGGTGGTGCCGCGCTCCAAGGTGACGGCCCTGCTGGAGGCCTGCGCGCGCATCCGCGAACGCGAGGGCCTCAAGATGCTCGCCTACGGTCACGCCGGCGACGGCAACCTGCACGTGAACTTCTTCTGGGACCACGAGGACGAGCTCCCGCGGGTGGACCGCGCGATCGAGGCCTGCTTCCGCGAGGTGCTGGCGCTCGGCGGCACGCTGTCCGGCGAGCACGGCATCGGTGTGCTCAAGGCCCCCTATCTCCCGCTCGAGCAGTCGCCGGCCCTCATCGCACTACAGAAGCGCATCAAGTCGGCGTTCGACCCCCAGGGGCTGCTCAATCCAGGCAAGATCTTCCCGGTCGCGGGCAAGCCCCACGCGGCCTGCTGACCGTTAGCGCCTTTGTCCATCCGGCGTCGCGTGGTTGCAGCAGCGCCGCGCTGCGACCATGCTGCGACGATGCGCTCTTGGATCTCCTTGTCGATCGCGATGCTTGTCGGCTGCAGCTCTCCCACGCGGGAGGCCGACAGCGACGCCGGCTCCGACGGGGCCACGGACGCCGCCGGCGACGCGGGGGGCGACGGCTCCACGAAGAACGCGTGTGGCGGCAAGGTCGATCTCGCGCTCGCCCCGGGCGATTCCTGCGGGGCCTGCGGCAAGGTCGAGTGCTCCGGCACCGACAAGGTCGTCTGCAAGGACGCCGGGTTCAACGCGTGTGGCGGTTGTGGGGTGCTCACCGGCACGCTCGGCGACGCCTGCGGCGCGTGCGGCAAGCAGCGATGCTCCGCCGACAAGAGCAAGATCGAGTGCCAGGATCCGGGCAAGAACTCGTGTGGCGGCTGTACCGCCCTCGCCGGCAAGCCCGGCGACAAGTGCGGTGGTGGCTCGTGTGGCACGGGGGTCTTCATCTGCGACGGCATCGACGCGCTCAAGTGCGAGGGCGTCGCGGGCGCGAACGCCTGCGGTGGTTGCGGCACGCTCGAGGGCGCGCCGGGGGCTGGTTGCGGTGGGGTGTGCAAGAGCGCCACCTGGAAGTGCGCCGCCGACGGCAGCAGCGTCACGTGCGTCGACCCGATCCCCGCCGACACCGCGCCGGGCTCCGCGTGTGGGACGTGCAAGACGCTGAAGACGATCTGCGCGAAGGGTGGCCTCTCCACGCTCTGCCCGGGCGACGACACCAACGCCTGCGGTGGCTGCGGCGTCCTCCCCGGCGTGCCGGGCGACGACTGCGGCCTCTGCGGCGTCTACGTGTGTCAGCTCACCAAGCTCGTCTGCAAGAGCCCGCCGAAGTGCATCTCGCCCGCCTGACGTGAGGGCTAGAACGAGAGGGTGCGCACGGTGACGCGCGAGGCCAGCGGGGAGTCGCCGCTGCCTTCCTCGCACACGAGCAGGAGCGAGCGGGGGCCGGTCGGCAGCGCGTAGTTGCAGCGGGCCGCGACGGCCGCGACCTCGGCGGGGAGCTCGAGCGGCGCCGCGCGCACCGGCAGCAGCATCGTCTTGCCGGAGGCCCGCAGGAGCGGACCGTCGCCGGCCTTGCGGAACGGCAGGTAGGCGTAGGTGTCGCGCCAGCTCGCGTCGTTGTCGAGCCAGCGCGCGGCCGGGCCCTTGCCGGTGATCGACGCGACCAGCGCCCCGCCGCCCGGCGTCGGCACGAGCGTGGCCTCCTCCAGCGGCCCCGGGGCCTCGGCCCGCAGCGAGACCAGGCGCCCGTCGGCGTCGAGCACCACGAGGAAGTAGATCTGCGCGACGCTGAGCACCTTGGTGCCCGCGTGTCCGAGGATCGCGACGCCGCCACCCTTCTTGGCCACCGCGGCGAAGCGCGACTCGCCGAGCGCGCCGTAGTGGTGCTCGGTGGTCGGCAGCTTGGTCCACGCGCCCACGGTGGCTGCCTTCGGATCGAGCGGTGCGACCGCGAGCTCGGTGCTGCGCTCGGGGTGGGGCAGGTAGAAGGCGTGCGCGACGTTGCCCTTGCCCTCGTTGGGCACGAGGCCGAGCACGCCCGGGCCGAGGTTGCCGCTGCCGAGCGGGACCGGCGGGCTGATGAGCGCACCGGCCTTGGGCCCGGTGGCGACGAGCACCCGACCGTCCTTGAGCGCGACGAGCCACTCGCCCCCGGCGCGGGCCGCGCGGGGCACGGACGCGCGCGGCCACGTGAGCGCGGCCGTGGTGCCCGCGTCGAGCACGAGAGCCGAGGTGCCCTTCACCTTGCCGTCGGTCGCGAGCCGCAGCAGCTGCGCGCCGCCCTCGGCCGCCACGATGGCGATGGCCTCGTCGCCGTCGATCCCGGCGAACAACAGCTGCTGCGGGGCGGGGCCCACCCACAGCGGCGGCAGCGGCACGCCGAGGTGCTCGCCCTCGACCTTCACCACCAGCGGCAGCGTGCCCGACGGCGTGCGTGATCCGAGCAGTCCCCAGGTGAAATAGCCCTCGGAGGCGAGCCGCGCGACCTCGAAGCTGCTGCCCGGCGGGGGCGCGAAGCCGAGGTTCGAGGGGACGATCTTCACCCCGGGGCCGATGCGCAGGAGCTTCTGGGTGGTGAGGCCGATGGTGCCGATGACGTCGGCCGAGAGCGCGACGTCGCCGCCCGCGCCCGCGAGGTGGAGCCCGCCGCCGTACGGCGGGAGGTCGAGGCCCTTGCGCACGAAGCGGAACATCTCGAAGCCGTCGGGCGTGGACGCGAGCACCGCACAGGCCCCGAGCTCCACCACCACGTCGAGCGCGTGCGCCTCGAAGCTCGGGCGCGTGAGCCGACGCGCCGGCGAGATCGACTCCCCCGTCGCGGAGAAGCGCCGGACGTACACCCCAGGCTTGGGTGAGGCCTTCTCGGTGGGGGTCGTGCCCGGGGTGTCGAGCGCGCCGTCGACCTGGTCGGCGTCCCAGGCGAGCAGGAGGTGCCCGTCCTCGTTGGTCGCGCGCGGGGAGCGACTCGCGGTGGTGAGCTTGCTCGGGGTGCCCCGCGCGAGCAGCTTGGCCTGCGCGTCGAGGAACGCACCGTCGCGGGAGAGGCGCGCGAACGTGACGCCGTCGCCGTCGCGCCCCACGAGGCCGATGTGGCCGGAGAACGGGACGATGGCGGCCACGTGCCCGAGCTTGCCGGTCGCGCCCTTGGCCTCGTCGACCTTGGGGGCGCCGCCGACCAGCGACACCTTCGCGGCGCGGACGCCACCCCCCTTGGAAGACGCGGCGAACCACACGAGCTCGCCGTCGGAGGCGGCGACCGCGGGCAGATCGTCGTCGTAGGCGGGCACCACGGTGATCGGCGCGCCCCACGCGGTGGCCTTGCCCTTGAGGCTCCACGTGCGCAGCACGTAGACCCCCCGGCTGCGGCCGAAGGCGAACACCGCGGACTTGGTGACGGCGAGGGTGGTGGGCAGCGGCAGCGGCGCGTCGGGCGCGAGGCCCCCGACCAGGCCGTTGGGCCCCGAGACCACCACGGCGGCCGGGGGGTCGAGCGGTGGCGCGGGGATGGTGGTGCCCGGCTCGGCGCTCGGCGCCGAAGGATCGACGTCGGTCTTGGTCACCTTGACGGTGCTCTCGCCCTTGCTCGGGTCGACGGGCTCCGCGCTCGGGATGCAGGCGACGAGACCGAGGACTGCCCATGCCCTGCGCATGCATCCATACTAACCGCGCCCGGCGCATCCGCGTAAGCTGCCTGTCGTGCGGGCCTCCACCGATCCCCGGCTCGAACAGCTCCTCGGCCTCGCGGTGCACGACGGGGAGGGTCCGGTCGGCCTCGTGCTCGAGGCGCGGCTGGGCGAGGGGGGGATGGGCGTCGCCTTCCTCGCGCGGGCCACCGAGGGTGTCCGCTCGCCCTGGCTTGCGCCCCACGAGGCGTGCGTGGTGAAGCTGCTGCTGCCCGAGGTGGTGACCTCGGATCCGGAGCTCGCGGCGCTGTCGTTCAAGAAAGAGGTGATCGCCCTCGCGCGCCTCCGCGAGAAGGTGCCGCCGTGTCCCTACGTCGTGCGCTGGTTCGACGCCGGCGAGCAGCGGGTGCGCCTGCCGGACGGGACCGAGCTCGGGCTGCCATGGTGCGCGATGGAGCTGGTCGACGGGCGTCCGCTCGGCACGACCCTCGAGGAGCGGCTCTCGCGGGCCCCCGAGCCGCTCGAGCCGGCGCGCGCGGTGGCCCTGGTCGAGGGCATCGCCCGCGGCCTCGCAGCGGTGCACGCCGTCGGCCTCGTGCACCGCGATCTCAAGCCCTCCAACGTGCTCGTGTGCGGCGTGCCCCCCCACGAGCTGCCCAAGCTCGGTGACTTCGGCGTGGCGCGGGCCGCCGGCCTCGGCGAGACGTTCGACGTGACCGTCGGCACCACGGGCTACTGCGCGCCGGAGCAGATGGAGGGCCGGCGACCCGGCGGCGGCGACGGCATCGGCCCGTGGAGCGATGTCTTCGCGCTCGGCGCCATCGTCTACGAGATCTTCGCGCGCGCGCCCATGTTCGAGGCCGACAACGCCATGCAGTACGCCGGCCGCATCCTCTCGCGCAACTGGACCCGCCTCGCGACGCGCAGCGATCTCGGCGCCGCGTTCCGCTCGAGCGCGAGCCGCGCGTTGCTCGAGCGCCTCGACGCCGTGCTCGACCAGGCGACCTCGCCGCGCTCCCCGGGTGGGGGTGTGCTCGGCGTGGATCTGCCCCTGCCGCTGCGCCACGCGTCGGTGGAGGCGCTGCTCGACGACCTCGAGCCGATCCTCGAGGGGCTGCGGCGGCTCGGGTCGCTCGCGGCGCCGAGCATCCTGCGCCGCGAGGCCACCTCGCGCTTCACGTTCGAGGTCAGCCTGCCCGCGCCCGCGCCGATCGTGTGCGCGGCGGTCCGCAGCGACGGCGCCGCCCTCGCCTCGACGGGCTCGGAGCTCGTGTTCTTCGACGGCGTGCGGTGGGTCCCCATGCCGGCGCGGGCGGGCGACGCGATGGCGGTCGCCATCCTCAACCCCGGCGCCGGCACCTTCGTCGTGGTCCGTGGTGACGGCGACGTCGAGGTGCTGCCAGGCGGGCGCAATCCGTACGCGTTCCGCCTGCCGTTCGGCGTGCGCACGGCGCCGGCGATCGTGGGCGACCCCGAGGACGAGGCCTACCTCGTGGTGCACGCCGCGCACGGCGAGGCCCTGGTGATGCGCCTGCAGCGCCGGGTCGGTGTCGTGCACGCCCGCCTCGGCGCGGGGCGGCCCACCTCGGCGATCGGCGTGGGCGAAGGCCTCGTCGTGGGGCTCGAGGAGGCTGGTCAGGGGCGCGCGGTCAGCGTCGACCGCCGCGGCCGCGTCACCGCGCTCGCCCTCGACGGTCGGTCGATCCACGACCTCGCGGTCGACGCCGCGGGCCGCCTGGTGGTCACGGGCCACGAGGTGGAGCGCGTGGCGGCGCTGCCCGACGGCCGGGTGTTCGGCTTCGGGGCAGGCACGGTGCGCGAGCGCGGCGCGGATGGCGCCTTCGCGCTCCTCCACCGCGCGCCCGCCCTCGTCGACCAGCCGCTGCGGGCGGCCATCGCGACCGGGGCGCGGGTCTACCTCGTCCACGGCGACGGGCGCCTCCTCCGAGGCGTCACGGCGGGCTGAGTCGGTAACTTTGCCTACATCCACCCACCGTGAGACCGTGGGGGCGTGAGGCGAGCAGCGATCTTCCTCGGAGTGGTGGCGGCCTGCGCGGGGGGTGCGACCGGTCGACGGTTGCCGGCCGTCGCTGCACCGAGCCCCCCTCCCGTCGTGGAGTCGAAGGCCGCGCCCGTCGCGAGCAGCACCCCTGCGGAGGTGGTGGTTCCCCCCCGCTGCCCCGGGCCCGAGTCGTCCGGCGAGCGCTACGTCGCCGAGCTGCAGGCCCCCGACGGTCCGCGCCGCTACCTCGTCGACTTCCCGAGCACACCAGGACCGCGCCCGCTCTTGCTCGCCTTCCACGGGTGGGGTGGTTCGCCGGCGCAGATCGAGGCGACCACCCGGCTCGTCGAGCGCGGAACCGCGCGCGGCTACGTGGTGGTGCGGCCGCTCGGCTACAACCGCTCGTGGAACGCGGGCACCTGCTGTGGGCTCGCGAGCGAGCTGCACCTCGACGACGTGGCGTTCGCGCGCGCAATCGTCGCGCAGGTCGCCGGCGGCGCGTGCATCGACCGCGCGCGGGTCTACGCCACCGGCTTCTCCAACGGTGGGTTCCTCGCGCACCGCCTCGGCTGCGAGGCCGCGGACGACTTCGCGGCGGTGGCCTCGGTCTCGGGCACGTTCGGGGTCGCGAGCTGCAAGCCGTCCCGTCCCGTCCCGGCGCTCCACATCCACGGGGCGATCGACGGCATCGTGCCGTACGGCGGGCACGAGGAGAAGCGCTGGAGCTCGGTCGCCACGGTGATCGACCGGTGGCTCGCCGCGGACGGCTGCAAGGGGCCCGTCACCGACGAGCTGTTCTCCGCCGGCAAGGCGCGGTGCACGCACAACGTGGCCTGCGCCGGCGGCGCCGAGGTGGTGCTGTGTCGCGACGGCGGCGCCGCACACACCTGGCCCGGCGGCCCCAAGTCGACCGGGTGGGGTGGCAGCCAGGACCTCGACGCGACCAAGACGATGCTCGACTTCTTCGACCGTCACCCGGCCAAGCCGGAGGCGCAGACGTTCTAGCTCTAGCTCAGGGGATGCTGACCACCGCGACCGTCGCGTTGTCGCGGCCGCCCTGCAGCAGGGAGTTGGTGACCAGCACGCGCGCCATCGCGTCGGGGGTGCGGTGGTCGCGCGCGATGCCGCCGATCAGCGCGTCGAGCTGCTCGGCCTCGGGGAAGTAGTTCCACACCCCGTCGGTGCACAGCACGAGCGTGCCGGGCTCGTCGAGGTCGTGGACCACCACGTCGGGGTGCGCGTGGGTGTCGGGATCCCCGCCCTCGAGCGGGCCGAGGCACCGCGTGAGCGCGTGGGCCCACGGTGACTGCAGCGCCTCCTCGAGGGTGGTCGCGCCGCTCGCGAGCGCCTCCTCGAGCCAGGAGTGATCCCGCGAGAGCGCGCCGACGCGCTCGTCGCCGAGGTAGTAGGCGCGCGAGTCGCCGACCCAGCCCACGATCACGTGGCGCCCGCGGATGGCCGCGGTGACCAGGGTGGTGCCCAGGGTCTCGCCGGCCGCGACCGCCGGCTCGTCGCAGAGCGCGTGGTGGGCGTCCATGATGGCGTCGGCCATGGCCTGGGCGTCGATCTGCTCGGCGGCGCGCAGCGAGACGAGGCAGCGCTCCACGGCGAGGCGCGACGCGATCTCGGCGCGCGTGGCCGCCGAGACCCCGTCGGCGACGGCGACCAGGGTCCAGTCGCCGTGCACCTCGATGGCGGCCGCGTCCTCGTTGCGCTCGCGGTGCAGGCCGATGTCGCAGACGTACGCCGCGCGGGGGGCGTCTTCGCCGGGCAGCGGTGAGAACGGCGCCACGCGCACCAGGTCGGCGCGCACGGCCTCGGGGTGCCGCGCCAGATCGCGGGTGCGCTGGCTGTGCGGCAGCACGAGGTGCAGGAGCGCCGGCGGCACGAGGAGCGGTCGCAGGCGCGCCGCGAGCGCGCTCCCGACGGACTCCACGATGCTGCGCGCGTCGATGCGCTCGCCGCGCGGCAGCTTCATCGCCCCCCGCAGCCGGCGCAGCGAGAGGCGCGCGTTCCAGGCGAAATCCCCCGCCCGCGGGGTGAACGTGAAGCCCGCCTCCTCGACCGCGAACGCGACGGCGAGCGCGCTCTCGAGCGCGGAGAGCAGCTGCAAGCCGTGGCCGTCGACGGCCGAAGGCCGGCTCAGCGCGAGGAACGCACCGAGGGTCGGGTCCTCGCCGGCGTCGACCACGCGCGGCATGTCCTCGCGGCCGGCGAGCGCCTCGAGCGCGGCGCGTTCGACGGCGAGCGCGCGCTCGCGCCCGAGGGCGAGGGTGACCTCGACGCCGTCGGGACCGACACCGATGGGATCGGGCTCGCCGCGCGCCTCACGCACCACCCACACCCCGAGCTTCGTTCCCGCGCTCGGTCGAATGGTCGCGATCCTACGCAAGAACGAATCCTCCCGACCACGAGGGCCAAGCGCTCACCGAGAGCGCACGGTCATTCCACGAGGCTTTGCCGCGCGTGTAAAGGGCCGCGTGCACGCGTGAGTCAGGCCGGACTGCGTCACGACGGGAACACCCAGGAGAACAGCTCCGAGCGGCTCGCGACCCCGCATTTGGCGTAGATCTGCGTCAGGTGCTGGCGGATGGTCTTCTCGCTGTTGTTCTCGAGCCGAGCTATCTCGCTGCTCGGCAGACCCTTGAGCAGCAGGCGGGCGATGGCGAGCTCCTTGTCGGTGAGGCGGGCCCGCGAGAGCGCGCGATCGACGAAGTGCCGGGAGCTGTCGGCCTCGGCGAGCACCCGCTCGAGCACCGCGCGCAGCTCGGGCACCGAGAACGGCTTCTCGAGCAGGAACGCCGCGCCACCGTTGAGCGCGAGCTTCACCTTGGTCAGGTCGGCGAAGGCCGTGATCACCACCACCGGCGGCTTCTCGGCCCGCCCCGTGATCTCGGGCAGCAACGTGAGGCCCCCGTGCTGGTCTTCGCCGAGCACCACGTCGACCACGGCCACGTCGAACACATTCTGCTCGAGCGCGGCGCGAGCGCTGGCGGCGTCTCCCACCGCGACGCACTGGAACCCCGCCCGCTCGAGCCCGCGCGCGAGGAGCTCCCGCGCGTCCTCCTCGTCCTCCACGAGCAGCAAGGTCCTCATGCTCGACCCTCCAGCGGGATTCGCAGCTCGAAGGTGGTCTCGCGCGCCTCCTCGAGGGTGAGATCGCCGCGCATGGCCCGCGCGAGGGCCCGGGCGATGGACAGGCCCAGGCCGAGCCCCGACTCCTTGGTGCTCGAGAGCGGATCGAACAGGTGCTCGC
This sequence comes from uncultured Polyangiales bacterium, assembly GCA_964624885.1. GTDB lineage: Bacteria > Myxococcota_A > Polyangia > Polyangiales > JADJMO01 > JADJMO01. The sequence continues at coordinate 22,901 of CAZUZY010000084.1, forward strand.
GGATCGTGGGGTCGATGCCGGGGCCGTCGTCGCTCACCCGCACCGTGGCCTCGTCGCCGGCTTGCGCGACCCGCACGGTGATGTGACCGCCGCCGCGCGCGCGGAGGGCCTCGAGGCTGTTGCCGAGCAGGTTCTCGAGCACGATCCGGAGGTGGGTCGGGTCGCCGCGCACCGCGAGGCCCGCGCTCGACTCCACGTGCAGCTGCACGCCGTCGCGCCGGGCGAGCGCGGTCATCTCGTCGGTCACCTCGCGCACCAGCGCCGGCAGTGACAGGCGCTCGGGCGAAGGGCTCGTCGCCTCGGCGAGCGAGCGCAACGGCTTGAAGCTCTCGCCGATGCGCTCCATCTGCACCCGCGCGCGCGCGAGCAGCCGCTCGCGGGTCTCGTGGTCCTCGCGCGGGATCTCGCCGATCTCGCCGAGGACCAGCCCGAGCGCGTGCAGGGGGTTGCGCACCTCGTGGAGCGTGGCGGTGGCCACCACCCAGATCGCCTGGTCGCGCTCGGCGCGCTGCAGGCGGCGCGCGAGGTCGTCGGCGCGCTGGGCTCGCGTGCGCCAGAAGTGGACGCTGATCCCGAGGGCGGCGCCGGCGATCAGCGGGATGCCGCGGTCGACGAAGGCGTGCACCGTCACCATCTGGGCCACGATGCGGTGCGCGCGGTCGAGGCTGTCGAACAGGCTGTTCAACGCCGCGTAGAGCGCGCCGCCGAGCAGCCCGAGGCCGACGTGCACGTAGAGCGACGGCGAGCGACCGGCGGTGGACATCGCGTCGCAGGCTAACACTCGGTTCGACGAGCCTCCCTCCCCCTCCGACATTTGTCGGAAGGCTGGCGCCGAGGACCAGACGTAGGGTTCGATCGATGCGCCCGCTGGCTCTCGCCGTCGTCGCGGCAGCCGTGGTGAGCGCCGCGCCCGGTTGGTCCGACGAGCCGGCGCACGAGGAGATGGTGGCCGCCAAGGCGGTGGATCGCGGCACGGCGCTCAAGCTGGGGGCCGCGCGAGGCCCCGGCGTGGCCACGGCGGCCGCAGCGCTGCCCGGTGGCGCCCAGGCCAAGGAGGTGGCGCACGCGACGCTCGTGTTGCCGCCGCGCGTGTCCCTCGGCGCCGGTCGGCGCTTCGGGCCCGACGCCGGGTTCGAGCTGCAGCTCGGCGCCATGCTCGAGATACCGCTCGGCCCCGTGGGGAGCGCGCGCGCCGCCACCGCCACGGCACACCTCGATTCGGTCGCGGCGGACGTGAAGCGAGCCCGCCTCGACGGCGCCCTCGCGGCGGGCGTCGCCTGGTCGCGGGCGCTCGAGGCCAAGCAGGTGCTCGCCCTGCGCGGCACGAGCGCGTCCCACGCCAAGGCCATCCACGATCTGGCCAAGATCAGGGTCAAATCCGGCGCGGGCCAGCCGGTCGAGGGCGCGCTCGCGGCGGCCGAGGTCGGGCTCGCCGGCGCGCAGGTGCTGGACGCCGAGGGCCTGCTGGTCGACGCGCTCGCCGAGCTCCGTCTCGCCATCGCGATCCCGGCCGGCGACGCCGTCGAGGTGACCGGCGAGAGCTGCGGCGCCGACGAGCCGCTCGTCGAGGAGAAGGCGGCGCTCGCCGCGGCCAAGGACCAGAACCCCACGCTCGTGCTGGCGCGCGCCCGCGCGGCGAGCTCGCGCACCGAAGTCAAGCTCGTGTCGGCGACCCTGGCCCCGACCCTCGGCGTCGGGGTGAGCTTCCTGCGTGGCAGTCTCGGCGAGCAGGTCTGGCTCGGCACGGTGTCGTTCCCGCTGCCGTTCGCCGATCCCGCCGGCTTCGAGCGGGCCCGCGCGCTCGGCCTCGCCGACGTCGCCGACGCCGAGGTGCAGCGCGTCGAGGCGCAGCTCGCCAAGGAGGTGCACGTCGCGGTGCACGACCAGAAGCACACCCGCGAGGTGCGCGACAAGCTCGGCAGCGACGCCATCGTGCCCGCGCGCGAGGCGTTGCGGCTCGCCAAGCTCCAGTTCGAGAGCGGCACCGAGGTGGTCACGCTGGTGCTCCTCGCGCGGCAGCGGCTGATCGCGATCGAGGAGCAGCACGTGCACGCGTGCGGAGAGGTGGTGCGCGCCGACCTGCGGCTCCTGCGCCTCATGGGGAGGCTCCCGTGAGGCGGGCCCTGCTCGTGGTCGTGATGCTCCTGGTCGGGGTGTTCGCGGCGTGCGGCACCAAGCGCGAGGCCACGCCGACCGCGCCGGTGGCCTCGGCGTCGGGCAGCGCGGTGGTGAGCGTGGCCGCGCCGCTGCTCGCGAGCGGCCGCATCACCCTCGGCAAGGTCGAGAAGCGGCTGCCCCGCGCCGAGCGTCGCTTCCCGGGCGAGGTGGTCGCCGGCGAGTCCGGGCGCGCCGAGGCCGGGGTGCTGGTGGGAGGTCGCATCGCGGCCATCGAGGTCGGCGTGGGCGCGGTGGTGAAGAAGGGGCAGGCGCTCGCGTGGGTGGACGCGCCCGAGGTCGGCAAGGCGGCGGCGGAGCTCCTGCGGGCGCGGGCGCGCGCGGTGGTGGCCGGCAAGAAGCTCGCGCGGCAGCTCGCCCTCGAGAAGGAGGGCGCCACGAGCGGCAACGCGGTCGACGAGGCCCGCGCGGACGCCCTGGTGGCCGAC
>CAZUZY010000085.1:0-25273 GCA_964624885.1 uncultured Polyangiales bacterium
GAGCGCCGCCCCGTCGGCCGCCCCGTCGGCCTCGCCGTCGCCGACGCCGTCGATCGTCACCTCCACGTCGGTCTCCGCGTCGACCGTGGCCTCGGTCGCGCCGTCGGCCTCGCTCGATGAAGAGGAGGACGACGAGCCGGCCCCGCCGCCGTCGGTCGTCGCCTCGGCGAGCGCGTCTCCGTCGACTTCTGCTTCGGCGAAGGTGGCGACGGTCGCCTCGCAGAAGCCGAAGCTCGACCCCAAGGTGCCCAAGTGCCGGCTGCAGAAGCCGCTGCCGTTCCTCGTCCGCGCCAACTACACCCCCGTCGGCGCCCACAAGGAGGCGCACGACAAGGCCATCCGGTTCCGCACCGAGCACTACGGCTACGCCAAGGGGTTCGGCGACCCCAAGTGGAACCCCTACCCGCCGTCGCACTACGTCACCGATCTCCACTTCATGGGGCTCACGGCGAAGCTGCACCCCCGCATCGCCCCCGCGCTCGCCTGCGCCGAGCAGGCGATCCTCAAGCACTGCGGCGCGTTCCCCTACACCCCCGCGGTGCTGGCCGGCATCCGCTACGAGAACACCTACCGCGGCGGCGAGATCACCAACCACATGTACGGCATCGCGGTCGACCTCGATCCGGGCCGCAACACCTGCTGCAACTGCGTGCCGCCGTGGCGCGACCACCCGCTGTGCAAGAAGAAGCTGCCGATCGAGCAGCGCATGGCCATGCCCATGTGCTGGGTGAAGCAGTTCGAGAAGTTCGGCTTCTACTGGCTCGGCCGCGACAAGCTCGAGGACACCATGCACTTCGAGTTCCTGGGCGACCCCGACAAGATCCTGCTCGGGAAGTGACGCCCGTGCCCCCGGTGACGCTGGGGGGGAGCGCCGATTTGCCCGGGCCGGGGGGGACGTGCTTCGATCGGAGGATGCGGAAGCTCGCCGTCGTCGTGCCCGTGGTCCTGGGACTTGCCGCGCCGCAGGCCGCCGAGGCGCAGTCCTACGAGGCGCCCAAGCCGATCGACGTGCCGACGGCGCCCGTGCCGCAGGGCCCCGCCCCCGCGCCGCCCCCGGCCAAGAAGGCCGAGCCGAAGCCAGCCCCGGCACCGCCCGCCACCTCGCCCAAGAAGACCGAGGACGCGCCCAAGGACGACAAGGAGAAGGCCGAGAAGAAGCCGGTCGCCTACAACAACGACGGCGTCTTCAAGGTCTCGGGGACGGGCACCAACCTCGCCGCACCCAAGGGCACGCCGGCCAAGGGCGGCGGCACCGCACCCGCGGGCAAGCCCGGCAAGGTGGCCAAGGCCAACGCCGCGATCGTGGCGCAGTGGCCGGGCTTCCGCATGACCGAGGACGGCGGCAGCGAGGTGATGGTCGAGTTCTCCAAGAACGTCGCGCCGCCGAGCCGCTTCGAGGCGGCGGGCACCGTCACCTTCGTGTTCAAGGGCGCCATCGTCCTCAAGCACAACAACCAGAACCCCCTCTTGACCGGGCACTTCAACACCCCGGTCTCGAGCGCGCGGCTCGTGCCCAAGAAGGGTGAGCTCCACCTGGTGATCGACCTGCGCGCCGCCACGAGCGCCGCCGGCACCACGGGCATGCGTGCCGGCGGCGAGCCGGGCTCGATGCAGTTCTTCGCCAAGTTCCCGGCCGGGAGCTACCTCGCGAAGGACGCCGACGACGAGCCCATGCTCAAGCCGACCACCACCAAGCTCAAGGGCACCGGCAAGGACGCGAGCAAGTCCGAGTCGCCCCCGCCGCCGCCCGAGAAGAAGCCGACCGGCGGCGCGAAGCCCGGCCCCAAGGAATAGCCGCCCGCGCGCTCAGGGCCCGGCGCGCTCAGGGCCCGGCGCGCTCAGGGCCCGGCGCGGAGGACGAGCGCGATCCACTCGCCCTCGGCCGGCGCCTCTTCGAGCCGCAGCTCGGCGTAGTGCGCGAGCACGTCTTCGCGCTGGACGGCGAGGATCCCGGAGAGCACCAGGAGACCTCCCGGGCCGACCAGGCGCTTCACGTCGGCGGCGCGGGGCACGAGCACCTCGGCCTGGATGTTGGCGAGGACGATCGGATAGGTGCGTGTGCGCCGCGCGAAGTCCTCGTCGCTCGCCGTGACCCGGGCCGAGAGACCGCACCGCTCGGCGTTCGCGCGGGTGACCTCGACCGCCGCGGGGTCGATGTCGAGCGCCTCGGCCCGCGCGGCCCCGAGGACCAGCGCCACGAGCGAGAGGATGCCGCTGCCGCACCCGAGGTCGAGGACCTCGCGACCAGCGAGCTCCGAGGCGCGGGCGTCGAGGACCCTCGAGACGAGCGCCGTGGTCGGGTGGAGCCCGGTGCCGAACGCGCGCCCCGGCTCGAGCTCGAGGACGTGCACGGAGGCGGCGAGGTCGGTCGGCGCCGGCCGCCACGGTGGGCGAATCAGGACGTGCGGGGTGAGCAGGAACGGCTCGAAATGCTCCTTCCAGGCGTCCCGCCAGGCGTCGCCGTGCACCTCCTCGATGCGCGGCGAGAGCTCCTCGTCGAACGCGGCGAGCGCCTCCTCGGCGGCCTCGCGCGTGGGGAACGCCGCCACCAGCGTCACGATCTCGTCGTCGGTCTCGGCGGGCGCGCGCGGGCTCGCCACGTCGGCGCCGGGGTCGACGACCGGGCCGCTCGAGTGCGCCCCCCGCACCAGCGTGCTCGTGTCACGACGCTCGACACCCTCGGCCCCGAGCTCGAACAGCTGATCGGCGGCCACCTCCGCGAGGGAGGCCGGGACGTCGATGGCGAGGAACGGATAGACCGGTTCGCTCATCAGTCGGAGATCGTGATGACGATGCCCGCGTTCGGGTTGGGGCCCGTCGTCGTGCTCTTGCGCGTCAGCAGGTAGGTGGCGACGACGCCGCCGGCGACGATGGCGGCGGCGCCCGTCCAGAACCACCAGGTCCCGAAGATCGAGCCCTCTTTCTCCGCCTGCACGGCGACGCGCAGCGGGGTCTCGGCGTCGCCGCGGGTGGCGATGGCGAGGCCGCCGGCGTCGGAAGCCTGCACGTAGTACTCGATGATCGGCGGCTTGACCGCGGTGGCCGGGATGGTCGCCTTGAAGCTGCCCGCGTCGAGCGCGCACGGCAGCTCGAGGAACTTGCCGGCCGAGCCCGTGCGGTAGAACAGCACCACCTTGGCCACGCGCTTGCCCGTGTCCTCGACGGTGCCGGTGACGGCGATCGACTGGTCGTGGGGCGCCTCGGCCGGCGGGATCTGCTTGAGGACCACCGGGGCCAGCGGCTTCTCGGTCTTGGTCTGGCCGGGCTTGCCCTCTTCGATCCACTGCTTCTTGTACTTGTCGAACGGCTCGCGGAACTTGGGCGACTCGTTCTTGGGGAGCGCGTAGTCCTCGTCGAGCGCGTAGAGCGCGAACAGCGCGGTGCGGGCCGAGTCGTCCTGCTTGAGGACGATGTAGTTGTAGGCCAGCCAGCGGTAGATCTCGATCTTCTGGGCCTTGCTGACGTCGGACCGGAGGAGCGCGGCGCTGAGCTTCTGGATCGACTCGTCGTACTGCTGGTCGTCGAATTTCTCTTTCGCCTGGTCGATGAGCTTCTGCGTCGGGACCTTGCTCTGCGCCCAGGCCACCTGCGGGAGCATGGTGACGACGGACACGTGGGCGGTCGCGAACAGGGCGAGCGACACGGCGAAACGCGCGGCGCGGGCGCGGCGGACGAGGGAGCCGGACGACATCGGCCGGAGCATACGAGGGTTTCGGTCCGGTTTGATAGGGGGCTCGCGCGGCCTTGGCCTGGCCCTGTCGCTGTGTTCAGCGGGCGCCGGCTCCCCGCCTCGTGGGGAGGCCGGCGGTCAGTCGTCGTCGTCGCCCATGTACAGGCTCTTGTCGCGGTTCTCGAACCGCGTGCAGTCGTCGATGAACGTGAGCCGCACGCGGCCGGTGGGCCCGTTGCGCTGCTTGGCGACGATGACCTCGGCGAGGCCCTTGACCTTCTGGGCCTCGGGCGAGCCCTTGTCGACGATGTAGTACTCGGGCCGGTAGATGAACTGGATCATGTCGGCGTCCTGCTCGATGGCGCCCGACTCGCGCAGGTCGGAGAGCTGCGGCCGCTTGTCCTTGCCGCCGCGGGTCTCGACGGCGCGGTTGAGCTGCGACAGCGCCATCACGGGCACCTGGAGCTCCTTGGAGAGCGCCTTGAGGCCGCGGGAGATCTCGCTGATCTCCTGCTCGCGCGAGTTCACGCCGTCGCGGCCCTTCATGAGCTGGAGGTAGTCGACGATGATGAGGCCGATCCGCTGCTTGTACTTGCCGTTCTCGTCCTTCTTGTCGAACTCGGCCTGCTGACGGCGGATCTTGGCGCGCAGCTCGAGCACGCTGATGGCCGGCGTGTCGTCGATCCAGATCGGGAGCGACGAGAGCTGGTTGGCCGACTCGATGAGGCGGTCCCACTTGTCGCCGCCGACGTTGCCCTTGCGGAGGTCGGAGAGGTTGACCCGCCCCTCGCTGCACATCATGCGGTTGGCGAGCTGCTCCTTGGGCATCTCGAGCGAGAACACCATCACGCCGAAGCGGGTGTCGACGCCGAGCTCCTCGCCGGGCGCCTGCTCGGGCACCGCCGCGGCCACGTTGACCGCGATGTTGAGGACGTACGAGGTCTTTCCCATGCCAGGGCGCGCGGCGACGATGATGAGCTCGCCGGGGTGCATGCCGCTGGTCATGCCGTCGAGATCCATGAAGCCGGTGGGCACGCCGGTGACGGTCTTGCCGCGCTCGAGCGCCTCTTGCAGCTGCTCGAACGACGACTTCACCACGTCGTACAGCAGGTTGACCGTGGAGTTGCTGGGCGAGCGCGCGATCTCGTAGATGCGCTGCTCGGCGCCGTCGATGAACGCCTGGGTCTCGCCGTAGTCGCCGTACCCCTGCGCGGCGACCATCTGGCAGGTCTCGATGAGCTGCCGGACGCGGTGCTTCTCCTTGACGATGCGGGCGTGCGCCCCGACGTGGGCGACCGCCGGCGTGGCGTCGACCAGCCGCGCCAGGTAGGCGAGGCCACCGATGGCCTGCAGCCGCTCGCGATCGCGGAGCAGCGAGGCCACGGTCTGGATGTCGACCGGCTGGCCCTTCTGGTGGAGCTCGACGGCGGTGTCGTAGATGCGGCGGTGGGCGTCGGTGTAGAACGGGTCGCCGTTGGGCAGGATCTCGACCACCGTGTCGAACGCCCGCGCTTCGGTGAGGATCGCCGACAGCACCGCCGCCTCGGCGTCATCGTTGTGGGGAGGCACGCGGCCGGCGACGTCGATGGCCTGGACCCGCGGCTTGTAGCGGTCCTGGTAGGCGCGTCCGGGCTGGCCAGTGTTCATCGAGCTCTTTCTCCACAGCTTTCCGGAAAGATCTCCCCAGGGCCACTGCCCGGCGGACATTTCCTGTCCACCTGCGCGCGACCTCGAGAGCCCCCCGTGTGCTAGGCGGTGACCCTCGCGCTTCGGCCCGGTGAAAACAACGTTGCATCGCCACGGCGAGCACGCGGGGGCTCTGGACAACCTGTCGACGACCGGGGGAAGCCTGTGCGCAACTCGTGGCTAGCGTCGCGTGAAGCGAACGCGCAGTCCGCTCCGCGGCTCGGGCGGGATGCGGGCCCAGTCGAAGCCGAGATCCTGCGAGGGGAGCGTGAAGCGGAAGCCGCGCAGGGTGGTGGCGAGGAACACCGTGAGCAGGATCGTGGCGTAGTCGGTGCCTGCGCACTTGTGACCGAGCCGCGGGCCAGCGCCCTGCGGCACGTAGATCACGTCCTCGTCCTGGCCCTCGCCGCGCGCGTAGCGACCGGGGTCGAACGCCTCGGGCGAGGCGAACGAGCCGCTCCAGAGGTTGTTCGCGCGGAGCCCGTGCAGCACCATCCAGCCCTCGGGGATGGTGAAGCCCTCGAGCTCGAAGGCCCGCTTCGCCTTGCCGAACGACACCGAGAGCACGGGCGTGTGGCGCTTCACCTCGCGCACGAAGTCGGTGAGGCCGGGCATCGCCCGGAGCGCCTTGCCGTCGAGGGCGGGCGGCGCAGCGGTGGCCTCCTCCTCGAGCGCGCGCAGTCGCTCGGGAGACTCGGCGAGGGCCACGAGCGCCGCGGCCATCCAGGCGAACACGATGTAGCCCGCGATCTGGACGTGGTGGATCTCGAGCACCGCCGCCGCGTCGTCGATGCGGCGCCGGTCTTCGCCCTCCGCGGCGAGGATCCGGGCGAGCCCGGTGCCCGTGACCTTCTCCGCGCGGTGACGCGCCACCGCCGCGCGCAGGGCGGAGAGGATCTCGTTCCGCGCGCGCAGGGTCCGGTGGAACCGCGTGCCCGGCATCGGGATCGGCAGCGCCGCGAAGCCCGAGGAGAAGGTGTCGAACCGCGCGACCATCTCCGCGGTCTCCCGCCCCTTGGCCAGCCCGAGGAAGTTGTCGTCGATGGTCTCGAGGGCCAGCGCCTTGAACGCGGCGACGCCGGCCACCTCGCCCTGTTCGACCCACGCCGCGAGGCTCGCCTCGGCATGCGCCTGCATCGCCGGCAGGTAGCTCGCGAGCGCCTCGTTCGTGAAGGCCGCGAGCACCTGCTGCTTGCGCGCGCGATGCACGCTGCCGTCGAGCATCGGCAGGCTGGGCCCGGCGAACAGCTCCTGCACGTTGGTCGGCATCGACCCCTCGCGCTGGATGCGCTCCGGATCGATGAAGGCCCGCGTGGCCTCGGGCCCCACGATCACGGCCGCCGGGTGCCCGAGCAGGTGGGTCTTGAAGACCGGTCCGTGTTCGGCCTGGCGTGAGGCCACGAACGCGAAGCTGTCCTTCATGAAGGCCAGGGTCTCGCCGAGCAGAGGAAGCCCGGTCCGACCGGGAGGCAGAGGAGCAGCCATGTGCCCCGAGAGTACGAGCGCCCGCCCTCCTCGGCCCACCGCTTCCGAGCTCGACCGTGCCACACCGGGCGAGCGGGGCACCGGGCGACCCGGTGCAGGAGACCGCGGCCGGCCTGAACCTGTTCCTGCCACGAGCCTCCAAAACGCGAGGGAGACCGGGCGGCAGCTCCCGCCGCGCAGCGGCGCGGGGGGGTTCGGCGGGTCTGTGACGCGAGCCGCAGGCGAGCGGCACGCCCACCGAACCCACGGGGCCGCGAGCCTCCAAAACGCGAGGGAGACCGGGCGGCAGCTCCCGCCGCGCCAGCGGCGCGCGGGGGGGTTCGGCGGGTCTGTGACGCGACGAGCCGCAGGCGAGGAGCGGCACGGCCACCGAACCCAGGGGGGGCGCGAGCCCCCCCAGAGATCAGGGCGGATTGCAGACGCCGTATTCGATGCCGTCGACGATGGGCGGGTCGGTGAACTTCACGCAGGTCTTGGTGCCGGGGCAGTCGCCGGCGAAGCCCACGCGGCAGTTCTTCATGCAGTCGCCGGTGCTCACGCAGCTCCACCCGGGTGCGCACAGGAGGTTGCCGCTCTTGCAGCCGCCGACGCCCGTGTTCGTGCTGGCCCACGAGCACAGCGTGCGACCGAGCAGCACGAGGCAGTTGGTGTTCGAGCCGCAGACCGGCGCGGGGTCGAGCGGGTTGCACTTCTGGTGGCACAGCAGCTTGCCGGGGATCTCGGTGGGCGTGGTGGAGCCCGTGGGCAGGTACTGCTGCGCGAGGCACGACGACCCCGCGGTCGGACAGTCCTCGTCCTTCGCGCAGTAGGCCTGGCAGATGCCGAGGTAGCAGGTCAGGCCGGCCTTGCAGGCGGAGTCGAGCGTGCAGTCCTCGTTCACGCCCTTGGGGCCCGCCGCGCGGCACGAGGTCTTGCCGGTGGTGTCGGCGATGGTGCACGCCTTCCCCGGGTCGCACCCGCACTGCGGATAGATCGAGCACACCTTGCCGGTCGGCGGCTTGCAGCCCGTGTCGGCAGGCACGTCGGGGCCGGTGTCGACCGCGCCGGTGTCGTCGCTCGCCGTGTCGACGGACGTGGTGTCGCTCCGGGTGTCCTTGCCAGCGTCGCGCGCAATCGCTTCTTCGGTCGCCTCGGCGCAACCCCCCACGCCGAGAACGACCGCGAACCCGAGGGCACGGGAGAAGAACGACCACCCCATCGACCCAAGGTAGCATCCGAGGGCCGCTGGGTCGCGGGCGAGCTCCCGGCGATCAGTTGGCGCAGAGCACGTAGGGGCGGTTCACGCCCTTCGGGTTCGCCGGGTAAGGCTGGCACGCCTTGAAGCCGAGACCCACGCAATCGATCTTGAGCGGCGAACCGCCGACGCAGAGGTTCGCGTGGACGCCGTCGTCGTCGCACGACTCCTCGCACGCCTCCGACTGCTCCGTGGTGCAGGGCTTGGCGAGGCAGTACGCGTTGGCGTCGCCTGCCTGGCACTCGAGGCCGGTGGCGCTGCAGTCGAACCGGCTGCTCTGGCCGTCGGCGCACTGCACGATCGCGCCGCCCTCGCAGGTCACGCCGGCGGTGTCGCACAGCGGTCCGTTGAAGTAACAGGCCGACACGCCGCTCGCGACCCGGCACGTCGAGTTGATCTTGCCGCAGCCGATGCCGATCTTCTTGCCGCCGACGCACGTGAAGGCGTTGTTGTTCTCGCAGCCCTCGGCGCCCTCGGTGCACGTGCCCGTGGCCACCTGGCATCCGACCTGGGTCGCGCCGCTGCCGTCCGTGTAGGTCGCGCACGTGCCGCCACGCACGTTGCAATCGAAGGCGATCCCGTTGTTGATGGCGCCGTCGCGACAGGTCACCGCGCGGGTGCCGACGCAGTGGGGTGTCGTGCTCGCGGACGCGCAGTCCCCGGCGCGCGCCCAGCCGATGCCCTGCGTGGCCTCGATGTCGGCGCACGACTTCGCGCCGAGCGAGGAGCTGTAATAGGTGTACAGCTCGGGCGTGTCGTAGGTGATGCACTCGGAGAGGCGCTGGGTGGGCAAGAACGGGTTGCAGCCGTTGAGCAGCACGCAGGCCCGGACGATGCGGTCGCGCTTGCTGGCCTCGAGGTTGGTGGCGGCGTTGTCGCAGGTCTGCGGGCCGACTTTGTAGTCCGAAGCGCCGACGACGACGCTGCAGCCGCTGCCCATGTGGACGAGCCAGATCGACAGCGCGGTGGTGAACCCGAGCGACAGCCCGAGCGGGAGCTGCTTGGCCATCAGAAACCTCCCACGAGGCCGACCGAGCCGAGGCCCACGGTGGGCTGCACCCAGGCCGAAGTCGGTGGCCGATCGCTGCCGCCCTTGACGAGGAGCACCACCCCCACACCGACGCCGACGACGCCGAGCACGAAGCCCACCGTGGACAGCGTGGCGCTGGTCTTCATCGAATCGATGTCGGCGCGGCTCGACTCGGGGCAGTTCGACTTGGTGGTGCACGCCTTGTCGAGCGCGGTCTTCTTGGACATCGCCGACAGCCCGAACACCGAGCCACCGACGAGCCCGACCGCGCCGACGCCGAGCGCGACCCACGCGAACGTGGGCGTGCCGCCCTCGGTCGGGGCCGAATCCTTCGGCGGCTTCGGCAGGTCCTTGGGTCCGTCCTTGGGGCCTTCGTCCTTCCCGTCGTTCTTCACGTCGGGTTTCGCGTTGGGATCGACGGCGAGCACGAGCGGCGCGTCCTTGGCCTCCCCCTCCCCGAGCTGCACAGTGGTGGTCGCCTCGAGGCACCCGGGGGCGACGGCCTTGATCGCGTGGTTGCCCGGGTCGGTCGGGCGCGACTCGCCGAGCATCGCCTTGGCGACGGGCTCGCCGTCGACGGTGACCTTCACGTCCTTGGTGCAGGCACCGCCGACGGTGATCTTGAGCTTGCCGATCCGGGGCAGCGTCTCGTCGAGGACCTTCTTCGCGCGTTGCTGCGCGGACACGAACACCGGCTTCGGGTTCGCGCCGAGATCCTCGCGCACCACCTTCTGCAGATTCTCGCTGCCGACCACCAGCTTGCCGACCTTGACCTGACATTCGCCGAGCCGACCGAGGATGGTGGGCGCGTGGTAGAGCGCCTCGGCCTTCTCCAGCTTCTCGATCGCGCCCACACAGTCTCCGGCGTCGGCGAGCTTCACGCCCTCGGTGCCGAGGTCACGCGCGAGGGACTTGTCCTCGGGGGAGGGCTCGGCGAACGCGGGCGCGCACACGAGCGCGGCGGCGACACCGAGGGCGAAGGGGATGCTCTTGCTGGGATGATGCGCGATCACGCGGCCTCCTCGCCCGTCGGGCGAACTGGGAGGCGCATCGTATCAGAATCCGAGGTCCGGTCCGGTGCTGGAGGGCTTCGGGGGTGGCTTCACCGTGGTGCTCGCGGCGGGCGGCGCGGTGGACGGTACGGGGTCGAGGGTCTTGGTCGTGCTGGGTGGCTTCGGGCCCGGATCGACCTTGGGTGGACCGCTCGCCGCCACCTTCGGATCGTCCTTCGGGGGATCCTTGGGCTTGTCGTCGTCCTTGGGCTTCGGCTTGTCGTCGTCGTCCTTGGGCTTGGGCTTGTCGTCGTCGTCCTTGGCCTTCTTGCCGCCCTTGTCGTCGTCCGACTTCTTGTCGTCGTCGTCCTTCGACTTCTTCTTCTTCTTCGCGCCCTCGTCGTCCTTGGACTCGCCGCTCGACTTGGTGCCACCGCTCTCGGCGATCACGCCGAAGTAGACCCCAGCGCCACCGCCGCCGAGCAGCAGCACCGCGACGAGCGCGATCCACGGCGCCATCGATCGCTTGGGCGGCTCGAGGTTGGTGTAGCCCGAGCTGGTGTACGGAGCCGGGGTCATCGCCATGCCTTCGTGGGTCGCGCCCATGCCCGGCGGGCCCATCGGGGGCCCCATCGGTGAACCCATCGGCGGACCCATCGGCGGGCCCATCGGCGGGCCCATGGGTGAACCCATCGGCGGACCCATCGGCGGGCCCATCGGGGGCGGAGCGCCCATCGCGGGCGGCGGCCCCATCGGCGGAGGCGACTGACTCGGCGACACATAGCCGGGTGGCGGTGAGGGTGGTGGAGGCAGCGGGCCGGGGGCGGGTGCCGGGAACCCACCGCTCGTCTGTCCTCCCGGTGCGCCCGGATTCCCCGGTCCGAGGACGTCCTCGCGGCTCGGCATCAGCGGCACCGTGCCGGCATACGGGAACGCGGGCTGCCCGGGCCCGATCGGGAGCGCGAGGTCGGGCGACCCCGGCGGGTATCCGGCGGCCGCGCAGAGCGCGTCGACCATCGACTGCACGTCCTGGTACCGATCGGCCTGCTCCTTGGCGCACGCGTACTGCAGCCACTGATCCACCTGCTCGGGGACCCAGGGGGCCGAGCCACGGATCGTGGGGAGCGGCATGGTGCAGATCTGGACGATGACGTCGGCGTACGACTCGCCGCTGAAGGCGAGGTTGCCGGTGAGCATCGTGTAGACGACGAGCCCGAGCGAGTAGATGTCGCTGCGGTGGTCGACGGTCTTGAGCGCGCGCGCCTGCTCCGGACTCATGTAGAGCGGCGTGCCGAGCAGCGAGCCCGTCCGGGTGGCGCTCTGCTCGCCGGCGTTGGTGGCGCGGACCTTGGCGATGCCGAAGTCGAGCACCTTGGCGACGTAGCCAGGCTCCTCGTCGCTCGTGGCGAGGAAGATGTTCTCGGGCTTGATGTCCCGGTGGACGATGCCGACCGCGTGGGCCTTTCCGAGGGCCCGACCCACCTGGATCGCCACCCGCAGCACGTCGAGGATCGGCAGCGGCCCGAACTTGTGGATGCGCTTGCCGAGCGGCTCGCCGTGGAGCAGCTCCATCGCCATGAACGGGGTGCCGTCGGCGAGCTCACCGTTGTCCGAGATGGCCACCACGTGGCGCGAGCGCAGCTGCGCGGCGGCCTTGGCCTCGGTGTCGAACCGGCGCCGCGCCTCGGTGGAGCGGGCGAACTCGGGCGAGACGATCTTCAGGGCGACCGGCTGGTTGATGCCCACGTGGGTGGCCTGCCAGACCGAGCCCATGCCACCCATGCCGATCACGTGGTCGAGGCGGTACTTGCCCGCGATGACGGCCCCGGGGGCCACACCCGGCGGCAAATCGCCCGGATCGTAGTCGATCTTGTCGAGGCCGGCGTTCACGCGCGAATGCTCCGCCATGGGGCGGATCGGGTCAAGCTAGCCGCGTTGCTTTCGCCGCCAGGACGAAGTCGTTGCGAGAAAGCCCGCCGACCTCGTGGGTGGTGAGCGCGAGCTCGACCGCGGTGTACCGGATGTCGATGTCGGGGTGGTGGTCCTCGGCCTCCGCGAGCTCGGCCACGCGCTGGACGAAGGCGATGCCCGCGAGGAACGTGGGGAAGACGAACGTCCTGCGCAGCTTGCCACCCTCGATCCGGAAGCCCGGGACCTCGGCGAGCAGCGCCTGCGCCGCCGTGTCGTCGAGCTTGCCCGTCGCCCGCGGGAGCGGCACCACGCACCGCTCGTCGAGGAGGCTCAACGACGCCTCCGCCGCGCGCCCGCGAGGACGAGGAGTGCGAGGGCGCCCGACGCCGCGAGGCCGGAGGGCGCACCGCCGACCGCGCGACATCCACACGAGCCTTGGACGTCGTCGCCGGGGGTCGCCGCGGGATCGCCGCCGTCGCCGCCCGCGTCGTCGAGCGCGCCGCCATCGGGACCGATCACCGCGCCGTCGGGGCTCGTGCCCCCGTCCGGCGTGGTGCCGCCGTCGGACGGAGGAGGCGCGCCCGTGTCGCTCGGGGGCACGCCGGTGTCGGTCGGCCCCGCGTCGGGTGGGGGCGGAGGCGTGACGCAGGCGCCCGCGGCGTTGCACGACTCGCCCGCCTTGCACGCACCACAGCTGCCGCCACAGCCGTCGTCCCCGCACACCTTGCCGGTGCAGCTCGGCTTGCAGTCGCACCCCGCGCCCGCGGCGGGGCGGGTGTCGCTGTAGTCCGCGCAGGTCGCGTCGCCGATGCCGAGCGAGCCCGTGGTCGGGTAGGTGACCTGGGCGCCGGTGCTGTCCTTGAACTGGAAGTAGTACCGCGTGCAGCCGGTGAGCCCCGCCGCGGTGTAGAGGTAGGCGCCGTTGGTCACCGTGCCGCGCGTGAGCTTCATCGGCTGGCAGGTGCCGCCCAGGTTCACGAGCGCCGCGCTCGGACCCGCCGTGTCGTACCAGTTGGCCCACACCTCGACGCTCGCGCCGCTGCGCGGATAGTGCGAGCCGGAGGGGATCTTCGGCTTCTCCGGCGCGCCGCCGAAGTCACCGGTGGAGTAGCCGTCGACGCCGTAGCCGATGCCCGGGCCGCCGGTGAGGATCAGCCAGCGGTGCCCGTTGGCGCTCGAGAACGCGCAGGTGGTCGTCGTCGAGTTCTCGTAGAGCCACTGGTAGAAGGCGCCGTTCGGATCGGTGCCGCTCGCGATGATCTCGCCGCTCGCACCGCCCGCCCAGATGCCCACGCGCGCGCCGAACGAGGTGCTGCCGGAGACCGCGCCGCCCTCGCACGCGCACGCCGCCTCGCCCTTGCACGAGGTCGGGTAGGTGGTCTTGAGCGTGCTCACGAGCTTGCAGTTGGAGTCGTGCGCGAAGAACTTCCGCTGGATCATCTCGCTCGAGTGGAACCGCGCCGCGCGGTTGAGCGGCTCGGAGTACCAGAGTGGCGTGGCCACCTTGTAGCAAGCCGCCTCGCCGCACTTGGCCCCGCACTTGGCCATCTCGATCGAGGGATCGACGCGCGCGCGGTTGCTCCACTCGTGCTCGACGCGCTCCGCCCAGTTGGGGAAGCCCGCGGCCTCTTCGCCGTACGCCGCCGCGGTGCTCGGAGCGGCCACCGCGGCCAGGACCACCAGGAGACCAAGGGGTCGCTTCATCCTTTCGAGGGTACGGGACCGGCGCGGCTCGGACCAAGCGGGTCCGTCGGCGGCGGAGCAGAACAGGAGGTGCATGTCGCACGCTGTCTGGAGAGGGACGCAACTCTCGCCGGGCCTGTGTCGACCCCGCGGCATGGACACCACCGCCCGCTACGCCCCACCCGTCGAAGTCGAGTCCGAGATCGTCACCCGTCGCCTCTCCGTCGGGGCGATCTACCAGGCCGCCCGCGCGAGCTACGGCGCGCGCTCCGGCACGCTGGTGATCGCCGCGCTGCTCTACGGCATCGCGCTGTTCGGCGGCGGCGCCCTGGTCGATCTGGCGGCCGCGCGCACGGGCGATCCCGTCGCGACGCTCGTCGTGTCGCAGCTGTTCCGCGCGCTCCTCGGCGCCTGGCTCACCGGCGGCCTCACCCGGCTCGCCCTCGCGGCCGCGCGGGACGAGCCGATCGTGCCGTGGATGGTGTTCACGGGCCACGCTTCGCTGCTGCCGCTGTTCCTGATCAACCTCGTCACGATGGTCGGCGGTGGCTTCCTCCTGCTGTGCCTCGTGGTGCCAGGCGTCGTGTTCCTGCTCGCGATCTCGCAGGCGAGCTTCCTCGCGGTCGACCGCGGACTCGGCGCCGGCGAGGCGATCGGCGAGAGCCTCGCGCTCACCAAGGGTCACCGCGGGCCGCTGCTCTTGCTGTGGCTCGCGCAGTCCCTCGTCATCCTCGTGGGCCTGCTCGCGCTCGGCCTCGGGGTGCTGGTCGCGCTCCCGGTCGCGCAGCTCATGTCGGCCCACGCATACCTGCAGCTCCAGGCGCTCCGGGAAGAGGAGAGCCGTGGGTGCTAGCCTTTCTCCCATGGTCGCCGTCGCCCCGCTGCCACGCGCCGCCGACGGTGACGACCGGGTTCGCCTCGACGGGATCCCCTGGGAGACCTACGTCGCGCTCCGCGACTCGCTGGACGAGCAGGGCTCGAACGTGCGGCTCACGTACCTCGAGGGAGCGCTCGAGATCATGAGCCCCGGCGGCCCCCACGAGATCTCGAAGACACTGCTCGCGCGGCTCGTCGAGGCCTACGCCGAGGAGCGGGACCTCGACCTCGACGGGGGCGGCTCCACCACCTACCGCGACAAGGTGCTCGCGCGCGGTCTCGAGCCCGACGAGTGCTACGTGCTCGGCGGGCCGAAGAAGGTGCCCGATCTCGCGATCGAGATCGTGTTCTCCCGACCGAAGATCGACAAGCTCGCCGTGTACCGCGGCCTCGGCGTCGGCGAGGTCTGGGTGCTCCGCGAAGGGCGCCTGACCGTGCACGTCCTCGGCCCCGACGGCTACGCCGTGCGCGATCGGAGCGCGCTCCTGCCCGATCTGGATCTCGACCTCCTGCTGTCGTTCCTCTCGATCGACGAGAGCCAGACCCGGCTCGTGAAGCGGTTTCGCGCCGCGATCCGCTAGCTCTCTAGTCGTACTTCTCGGCGTGCACCTGCTTGCGCGGCACGCCGAGCTCGCGGCGGCACAGGTCGCGCACCGCGTGGACCATGTGGGTGAGGCCGCACACGTAGACGTCCACGTCGGTGCCGAGCGCGGCGAGCGCGGGCGGCACGTGGGCCTGCACCCAGCCCTGCGAGCCCCGCCAGGTCGGCCCGCCACGCGAGAGCGTCGGCCAGTAGCGGAACGTCGGCAGCGCGAGCGACTCGAGCTCGTCGCGGTAGAGCAGGTCGGCCTCGGTGCGGTGACCCGCGATCAACCAGACCGAGACCGTCGGCGGCGCCGCCAGCAGCTGCTGCAGCATCGCGCGGAAGGGCGCGAGCCCCGTGCCCGTCGCCACCATCAACACCGGCCGCACCACCGGATCCAGCACGAAGAACCCCTGCGCGTCGGCCATGCGCAGCTCCGCGCCGACCGGCAGCGCGTGCAACAGCGTGCTCATCGGCCCGCCGGGCACGTGGGTCACCGCGAGATCGAACGTGCCGTCCGGGCGCGGCGCCGAGGCGATCGAGTAGCTGCGCTTCTCCCCCTGCGGGTCGAACAGGTTCACCCACTGCCCGGGCACGAACGCATGCCCGGGCCCGGGATCGAAGGTGAGCTCACGCACGCCCGGCGTGAGCGGGCGAGCGCGGACGAGGCGAGCGGTGCGCACGCCTTGCCCGTATCACGAGTGCGGCGCGGAGGCGGCCGGCTCGGGCCCCGCCTTCTCGATCCCGGACGACCCGCGGCCACGGCCGAGCGAGGCCCAGAGCGGCAGCGAGCCAGCGGCCAGCAGCAGCACCAGCCAGACGATGTGGCGAGGCTCGATCTTCTTGGGCTTCGGCATGGGGAAGTGGCGAATCGCGTGGAGCGTTCGCCATGCGTTCAGTATGCCGCAAAGGCCGCCGGGGCGGGCGGGTCCGACGTGGCATACTCGGCCGAGCCATGCGCCTGCGTCCCCTCCTCTTCTTCGCCGGTGCCCTCGCGCTGTCCGGCAGCGCCACCGTCGCGCATGCCGATTTCGACCCCAAGGGCGGCAAGAAGAAGAAACCGCCGGTCGTGGTGCCCGGCCCCGGCCCCGGCAAACCCGGCAAGGATCCCGGCGAGGACCCGCCGACCGCCAAGAAAGACCCGGTCAAGAAGGCGGCCATCATCGCCATGGCGCGGCCCGGCGAAGCGGGCCCGGTCCTCAAGCTCGCGCAGCTCTACCGGGAGCGCGACGGCTCGCTCGACAAGGGCCTCGCCGAGTGGAAGAAGCGCGCCGACGGCTACATCCCCGACGCGGCCACCGAGGCCAAGATCGCCGAGCTCGAGGCCAAGGCCCGCAAGATCGAGGACGACCCCAAGGCCACGCCCACCGAGAAGGAGCAGGCCGCCAAGTGGCGTGAGGAGGCCAAGGGCCTCGTCAAGCAGACCGGCACCGCCGACGAGAAGTGGGCCGCGCGCATGGCCTACGCCGGCCTCCTCAAGAGCGACAAGCGCGACGCGCTCGCCCTCGCCGAATACGAGGCCTGCGCCAAGGAGAAGCCCGACAAGGCCGTCGTCTACCTGGCCATCGCTCGCCTCAAGCAAGACGCCAACGATCTCAAGGGCGCCTACGCCGCCCACGAGAAGGCGCTGCCGCTCGAGAAGGACAAGCTCGAGCGCGAGGCCACGCTGCGCTCGCTGATGGAGCTCGCCGTCGACCTCAAGGACCACGTCGCCGCGAAGAAGCACCACACCGATCTGGTCGCGCAGAACAAGGACTCGATGACCGTGCGCGCCGAGCTCGCGCGCACCTATTTCAAGAAGAACCAGTACGACCTCGCCGAGAAGGAATACGAGGAGGTCGCCAAGGCGGCCGCCGGCGACAACCGCGTGTACGCGAGCGCGCTGCTCGATCTCGGCGTGTGCCAGGTGAAGCAGCAGAAGTACGAGACCGCCGTCGCGACCCTCAAGAAGGGGCTCGGCGTGGCCGGCGCCGAGGCCGGGGCCAAGGTGCGCCTCCTCAACGCGCTCGCCGACGCCTACCGCGCGCAGAACAAGATCGAGGAGCTGGTCGCCGACCTCGAGAAGCAGAACCCAGCCGACGCCGACCGTCAGGAGCTGATCGGCAAGCTCGCCGCCGAGTACGACGCCGAGAAGGGCATCAAGTGGCTGAGCAAGGCGCTCGCCTCGGCCCCGCAGCGCACCGACGCGCGCATCCTGCTCATCCGCCTGCTCAAGGAGCAGTCCAAGCTCGACGAGGCGGTCAAGCAGTACGACCTCCTGATCCAGTACGCCAAGGGCCAGCCGCAGTTCACCTTCGAGCTGTGCGACGTGCTCATCGGCCGCGGCGAGCGCCCCAAGTGCCTCGCCAAGCTCAAGGCCATGGAGGCCACGGCCGCCACCGACCCGGAGATCCAGCAGCGCCTCGCCTCGTACTACTCGCAGATCGGCGAGGACAAGCTCGCCCTCGCGCTCATGGAGTCGCTCGCCAAGAAGAGCGGCGACGACCCGAGCTACATCGTCGATCTCGGCGACTACTACTACCAGCGCGGCAACACGACCAAGGCCAAGGAGATCTGGAAGCGCCTCACGGTGATCGTGAAGCCCAAGGCCAAGGGCTTCACCGCGCTCGGCGAGGTGTACCTCGACCACGACATGGGCGAAGACGCCCTCGACGCCTACAAGCAGGCCATCGAGGCCGCGCCCGGCGAGCTCGCCGTGCAGAAGGGCTGGGCCGCCGCGCTCGAGCGCAACCACAAGTACATCGAGGCCCAGGGGGTCTGGGAGACCATCCTCAAGCGCAACGACGTCGACAAGCTCACCCGTCGTGAGGCGCGCACCCACCTCGTGCTGCTGTGGCTCGCCCAGAAGAAGCTGCCCGACCAGATCAAGCCGCTCGCCGCCTCGTTCGCGGGGCCACCGGTCGACCTCGAGGCCGGCCGCTTGCTCGCCGAGGTGCAGCTCCACCTGCGCAAGCTCCCCGACGCCGAGAAGACCCTGCGCGCGATCATCGAACAGGCCCCGGGCGACGTCGACGCGCGCCTCGTGCTCGAGCGCGTGCTCGTGCAGCAGGGCCATGTGGCCGACGCGATGAAGATCCTCGAGGAGCTGGTCAAGGCCGACCCGAAGGGTGCCCGCGCCTACTACACGCGCCTCGCCTCGTACGCCCTCTCCATCTACAAGGACGAGGAGGCGCTCAAGTGGGCCGCCGCCGCGGTGGAGCTCTCGCCCGAGGACGCCGACGGCCACAAGAAGCTCGGCGAGATGTACCGCTCGCAGCAGGATTTCCCGCGCGCGATCAAGGAGTTCCGGCTCGCGCTGCAGCACAACCCCAAGCTGTGGCTCGTGTACTTCGAGCTCGCCGAGCTGCTCCTCGCCCAGGGCGACGAGGTCGACGCCGACGTCCTCTATCGCCGCGTCATGCGTGGCTCGACCGACGACGAGCTGGTCGCCAACGCCATCCGCTTCTCGGCGGCCATCAACCAGAAGCGCGGCACCCTCGAGGTGCTCGAGACCGAGCTGCTCCCGCTCACCCTCGGCAACCCGCAGAAGGTCGTCTACCGGCGCCTCCTGGTCGAGGTGTACGCGAACCTCACCGCGCCGCTCATCGCCAAGGTGAAGAACGGTGGCGAGGGCTCGGACCTCGCGCGCGTGAAGCTGCAGAAGATCGGCCAGCGCGGCGTGCAGCCGCTCATCGACGCGCTCTCCGACAGCGACGCGAACCAGCAGCGCACGGCGATCGAGATCCTCGCCTACGTCGAGAACAAGTCCGCCGGCACGCCGCTGTTCGCGTTCGCCACCCAGACCACCGGGGCCACCGTCGCCGACCCGAGCCTGCGCGCGCGGGCGATGATCGCGTGCGGTGCGCTCCGCGACCCCGCGCTGCTCCCCAAGTACGAGGCGTACCTGTTCCCGAAGTCGGGCCCGATCCCCAAGGACGCCGTGGCCCAGGCCGCGGCCTTCGGGGTCGCTCGCATCGACGACAAGAAGGCGATCCCGCTGGCCCTGCGCCTGGTCGAGGCCATCGAGGCCGTGCCCGCCGAGATGCGCATCTACGGCGTGATCGCGCTCGGCAAGTCCCATGACAAGGCCCATGCGCCGACCCTCGAGGTGTTCCTCAAGAAGGGCGAGGGCGGCATGTACGGCCGCGCGGCCGCGCTGTGGGCGCTGTCCGAGATCGGCGAGGCCTCGTCGCTGCCGAGCATCACCGCCCAGCTCGAGGCGATCGACCCCACCGTGCGTGCGTTCGCGCTGGTGGCGGTCGCCCGCTACGGCGTGCCCGCGGGCAAGGGCAAGAAGCCGCTCGCCGAGCCGAACGAGGCCACGATCGGCGTGATCGCCGCCGCCACCCTCGACCCGGCGGAGCGCGTACGCAAGGGCGCGGGCCTCGCGCTCGCCACGCTGTCCACCCACGAACACCGCCCGATCCTCGAGCCGCTCCCCGTGCCCGAGGCCACCATCAACGCGGAGGCCGCCGTGTTGCCGCTCTTGCCGGCGCGCTTCAGCGAAGCCGAGCTCGGGCAGGCGCTGGTCACGTTCGAGAAGCCCGTCACCCAGGCGGTGGTCACCGCGCTGCAGACCAGCAAGGACCGCGGGCTCGTCGCGCTCGACCTCATGCTCGCCCCCTCGGAGGGCGCCTCGTTCGGGGCCTTCACGCTCGCCAAGGGCGACGCCGGCAAGGATGCTCGCGCCGCCGCCGAGCGCATCGCGCTCGCCTCCGAGCCGTTCGTCGCGCGGCTGGTCCACCACCCCGAGGTCGGCGTGGAGACCCGCGCGGTGCGCTGGCTCGGCCGGCGCGACGGCAAGGTGGTCCGCGAGGCCCTCGGGGACGCGCTCGAGAGCCCCAACGCCGAGGTGCAACGGCTCGCCATCGCGGAGCTCGCCCAGCGCGGCGATGCGACCAACGTGGCGGGTCTCGCCGCCGTGCTCGCCACCCACAAGGAGTGGTCGGTACGGGCCGACGCCGCGCGGGCCCTCGGTCTGATCGGCAAGCGTGACGCGACCGCGCAGGTCGAGGCCCCGCTCACCAAGGCGGCCAAGGGCGACAAGTTCGCCTTCGTGCGCGAAGCGGCGCTGCGCGGCCTCGCCGCGTCGGGGCGCGCGTCGGCCAAGGCCGTGCTCGTCGAGGCCCAGACCAGCGATCCAGAGCCGCGGGTGCGCGAGATCGCGAAGACCTTGCTCACGCCGGTGAGCCCTTGAGGCGAGGCCTCGCGCTCGGCGCCTTCGCCGCCGCGGCCCTCGGCTGCGCGGACACCGCGCGCTTCTCCAGCGAGCCGGGCGAGAGCTGGTGCGGCACGGTCGCCTCCGCGAGCTTCGTGCGCGCGGGCATCCCCGAGGGCACCAAGCTGCGCCTCGTGCTCGACGCGGACCGCCTCCAGACCGCACCGGGCCAGATCTGGACGAGCGCGTTCACCAACGGCGAGAAGTTCACGGCGACGCGGCTCGAGGTGATCCCGCAGCTGCTCCACGATCCCCTGTCGACGCTCTCCTTCGGTGAGGGCCGCGTGAAGAACTCGCTCGCGGTCGCCGAGCTCGGCGCCACCCAGGTGTTCGTCGTGCTGTCGTTGCTGCAGTCGGGTGAGGTCGAGGTGCGCATCCTGCGTGGTACGGGCACCGGCAGCTCCACGCCGATCCAGCCTCCCCAGCTCTTCGGGGTCTTCCGGCTCACGCGCGAGAAGGGCGACTGCGGCCTGAACTAGCCGGGTTCGCCGCGACGCAGTGCCTATGTGAATCTTTGTCGGCCGCCCGTGGAGGCGGCCGATGCTTCGGCTCGCTTACGCGCGCCTCAGCCGAGCTGGCACTGGCCTTCGAACTGCACACCCTTCTCGATGCTGATCTGGGGGGCCTGCAGGTTGCCGACCACCTGGGCCGGCGCGCGCACCTCGATCGCTCGGTGGGCGCGGATGTTCCCGAAGACGGCGCCACCCTGCACGATGCAGGTGCCCACCTCGATCTCCGCATGGACCTGCGCGCCGTCCGCGACCACGAGGGTGTCGTCGCTCTTGACCTCGCCGCGGAGCTCGCCCTCGACGCGGACGACGCCCTCGAACACGAGGCGCCCCTCGAAGCGGCTGCCCGGGCCTATCAGGGTCGTGATCTCGGTGCTGCTCATGCGAGCACCCAGCCTAGTGGAAAGTTCCGACCACGCGCAGCCTCGGGCTCGGCGGGCGTCACGAACCGCACAAGGGGCTTGGTCTCCCGCTGTCAGCAGGGTAACGAATGCGCCTCCCGGGGGCCGATGCCCCGATTTCCTGCAGTTCTGCTGCCGGAACGCTTCTTGCTGTGGTGTGCCGTCCGCGTGAGCCCCAGGGAGGGGATTCGCGCCCGCAGGAGTCGATGATGCGCAAGGGTTCTCTTCTCGGTCTCGGATTCGTCGGACTCGCCGCTGGTTTCGGCGCCCTTCTCCTCGCCCCCACTGCGCGCGCCCAGGGCGACGGCGCGGCGCCGGCGGCCACGGGCGCCGCGTCGGTGACGCCTGCTCCGGGCGAGACCCCGCCTGCGCCGGGCACCCCCGATCCGAAGAAGAAGGCCGCTGCCGCCACGGGCGAGACGGCTCCGGCGCCCGCCCCGGCGGGGGGCGGCGTGACCGTCACCGTGGGCACGGGTGGCGGCACGGGCGGCGGCGGCGGCACGACGGACCCGAGCAAGAAGGACGAGGGCGGCAAGGGCGAGGCGCCGAAGGAGGAGGCCCCGGCGCCGAACCCCTTCCGCGGCTCCATCCTCATCCTCGACCAGTCGATCACCGCCGCCACGCTGAGCAAGAGCTCCCAGCTCACCTACCAGGCGATCTACGAGTGGTGGATCAGCCCGCGCATCACCTACAACGTCGAGTCGGTCAAGGGTCTCCGGTTCACCGTCCGCCAGGATCTCTTCAAGGAGTGGACGAACACCCAGGACGACTTCCAGTACAAGAACGAGCTCCGCTACACCGACACCTGGCTGTCGGCCGGCTGGGGCACACCGCTCAAGGCGATCAGCGAGAAGACCCGCCTCGGCCTCGGCGCCACGCTGCGCCCCGGCATCTCCAAGGCGTCGCGCGCGGCCGGCCAGTACTTCGTCGTCGGCCCGAGCGCGAACCTGAGCCACACGTTCGAGCTCAATGGCGAGAAGGCCAAGGTCTTCCGCTCGCTGAACCTCTCGATCTCCGGCCTGTACCAGCACGCGTTCACCAAGTGCAACACGGCCTGCGGCCTCGGCGACGACAACCTCCAGGCCCGCAAGACCGCGAGCGGCGCGCTCGTGCAGGACGACCAGCTCCGCACCGGCACCCTCACCGGCAACACGCTCCTCAGCTCGTTCAACGCGAGCCTCGAGATCATGGAGCACATGGAGTTCGACTTCTCGGCGATCTACATCTCGAGCTTCTCGTACAAGCCGACCGACGCCACGCTGCCCGACGGCACGCCGATCGCGCGCAGCGCGGACGACACCCGCCTGCGTCAGTCGAGCTGGTACCTGTTCTCGCTGAACTACGGGATCACCAAGGAGATCGACCTCTCCCTCGGCTACTACAACTTCAACGGGGTGCTCGCGCCCGACGGCAAGTACCGCAACCCGTTCTACAGCCCCGAGGGCGCGCGCCTGTTCTTCGACGTCACCATCCACCTCGACGCCGTCTGGGACGACATCATGGGCGCCGAGAAGAAGAAGGGTGGCAAGGGCACGGGCTCGGGCCGCGTCTTCTGAGGCATGAGCGACGGTTCACGCGACGGGACGATCCAGGTCGGGGTCGAGGCGCCCGACTTCGAGCTGCCCTCGAGCTTGCCCGCAGACAACGGCAAGCCGGGGCGGCTCGTCCGTCTGTCTTCTTATCGGGGTGAGCGCGCGGTCGTCCTCGCCTTCTACCCCCTCGACTTCTCCCCCGTCTGCTCGGGCGAGAACGCCTGCTTCCAGAAGTCGCTGCGCAAGTACGAGGACGCGGGCGCCCAGGTCCTCGGGATCAGCGTCGACAGCGAGTGGTGTCACGCGGCCTTCGCCCAGGAGCTCGGCCTCGCCTACCCGCTGCTCGCCGATTTCCACCCCAAGGGCGAGGTCGCCAAGAAGTACGGCCTCTACCTCGAGGAGTGGGGCATCTCGGCCCGCGCCACCGTGGTGATCGACCGGGCCGGTGTGGTGCGCATGCTCAAGGTCCAGCAGATCCCCGAGCCCCGCGAGAACGAGCGCATCCTCGCCTTCGTCGCTTCCCTGCGAACCTGAGCCGCGAGGGAAGGTGCCCGGGTCGATCGGGCGTTCTGTACTGCATCGCCCGCCGATGCTAATCCGCCCGTCTTCCGTGAACGAGAGCGACACCACCCTCGAGGTCCGCGGCCTCCCGAGCCACATCGGGATCATCATGGACGGCAACGGCCGCTGGGCCCAGCTGCGCGGTCTCGACCGCAGCGTCGGGCACCGCGAGGGCTCCGCCGCCGTCCGCCGCATCGTGCGCGCCACCCGCCGCCTCGGCATCAAGGCCCTCACCGTCTATGCCTTCTCCGAGCAGAACTGGGAGCGGCCCGAGCTCGAGGTCTCGGCGCTCATGCGCCTGCTCGAGGACTACCTGCTGAGCGAGCGCGAAGAGCTGCTCGACACCGGCATCCGCCTGCAGGCCATCGGCAACCTCGGGCGCCTGCCTCGGTTCGTGCGCGCCGTGCTCGATCCGCTGCGCAGCGACACCGCGCGCAACGACGAGATGACCTTGACCCTCGCCCTCTCCTACGGCGGGCGCGAGGAGATCGCGACCGCCGCCCAGGACCTCGCGCGCGACGTGCTCTCGGGACGCATCCGCGCCGACGAGATCACGACCGATGCGCTCCGGGTCCGCATGCCTTCGCTCGCGGTCGGCGACCCAGACCTCGTCATCCGCACCGGCGGCGAGCAACGCATCAGCAACTTCTTGCTCTACGGCCTCGCGTACGCCGAGCTCGTCTTCTCCGACAAGCTCTGGCCCGACTTCTCCGCGCACGATCTCTACACCGCCATCGCCGCCTACCAGCGTCGCGAGCGCCGCTACGGCAAGGTCGGTCGCCCGGCCACCTTCGCGCCCCCGCCGAACGACGCCCCGAGCTCGTAGAGCTCGTCGAGCGTGCAGCGGGGAGCCCGCGGCGCGCTAGACCTCGAACTCGCCCTTCTCGAGCAGATCGCGGATCCGCCAGAGGAACGCGTTGGCCGCCACGCCATCGACCACGCGGTGGTCGTAGCTGAGCGCCATGTACATCACGGGGTGGATCACGATGGCGTCGACGCCGCCGGCCTCCACCACCACGGGCCGCTTCTTGAGCTCGCCGATGCGCAGGATGCCGACGTTGGGCTGCGAGATGATCGCGCCCCCGAACAGGTTGCCCTTGAGGCCGGGGTTGCTGACCGAGAAGCTCGCGCCGGAGAGGTCGTCGGGGGTGAGCTTGCCGTCGCGCGCCTTGGCCGCCGCGTCGTCGATCGCGAGCGCCATGCCGCGCACGTTGAGGCCATCCGCGCGCTTGATCACCGGGACCACGAGGCCATCCTTGGTGTCGACCGCGACGCCGACGTTGATGTCCCGCAGCAGCACGTAGGCGTCGTCGAGCACGCGCGCGTTGAGCGACGGGTTCTCCTTGAGCGCGAGCGTGGTCGCGTGGGCGATGAACGCCAGGTAGGTGAGGCCGACGCCCTCCTTCTTGTAGCGATCCTTGTGGGCTTCGCGGAGCCGGGCGGTGGCGTGCATGTCCACCTCGGCGACCGTCACCACCTGGGGGGCGACGTTCTTGGAGTAGACCATGTGCGCCGCCGTGATCCGCCGACGGCGCGAGAACGGGACGACCTTGTCGCCCGGCTTCTCGACATACGGGGGGACCTTGAACGCGCCGTAGCCGACCCCGGGGATCGGCGGCACGTAGACCTGGCGACCATCGGCCATCGCCGCCTGCAGCAGCGAGGTGAGCTCGCCGGCGTTGCCGCTGCGCGCCGACACACTGGGGGGCGCGGGGGTCGCGCCCACCGGTGCCACGCGCGGCGGCGCAGGGGTCGCGCCGACCAGCTGGACACGCGGCGGCATCGGGGTGCCGGTCATCGGCAGGGTCTGGGCCGCCCGCACCACGTCGTCCTTGGTGACACGGCCGTGCTCGCCGGTGCCGGCGATCTGGCTCGGGTCGACGCCCATCTCGCGCGCGCTGCTCCGCGCCGCCGGGCCCGCTA
>CAZUZY010000086.1:0-25267 GCA_964624885.1 uncultured Polyangiales bacterium
CCGCGGCTC
Source organism: uncultured Polyangiales bacterium (assembly GCA_964624885.1). GTDB lineage: Bacteria > Myxococcota_A > Polyangia > Polyangiales > JADJMO01 > JADJMO01. The sequence goes on from CAZUZY010000086.1 coordinate 10, forward strand.
GGCGCCCACGAGCACGTGCACCTGCGCGGCCACGCCCATCCGCACCCGCACCCGCACCGCTGACCGTCGTGACGCGGCGCACCAGCAGTTCCCGGTCGATCGGCCCGGAACTCACGGGTGCGTCCGCGGCAGACCGAAGGTAACGGACGCCATGCACCGGTCCCTGTTCGGTCCTCCGCTCTGGGTTGGCTCCGTCACCCTCGCCCTCACGCTCGGCTGCTCGTCCAGCAGCGAGGCGCCCGTCCCCCAGGACGGCGCGACCGACGTGGTGGCCGAGGCCTCGGATGCTGCGGATACGAGTGGTGACGCGGGCAGCGACAGCTCCGACGTCGCCGAGGCGCCGGCCTCCGGGTGCACCGCGAAACGCACGCCCGCCGCCGCCCCCACCTGCGGCGAGGACTGCGACGTGCGGCTGCTCCTGCCCGGTGGCGACAAGTACTGCACGATGACCTGCGCCGCCGAGAAGGACTGCGCGCCGCTCGGCACGGGGCTCGTGTGCTCCAGCACCGTCGGCACCTGCGTGCCGGCGTGCAAGACCGATGCGGAGTGCACCGCAGCTGGCTTCAAGCGGTGTGACACCACCGTCGGCGGCTGCGACACGGTGTGAGGTTCACGCGCCCTCGGGGTGCCCAGCCACCTCGGACTCCTCGGTCGAAGGACGCGGGGGGAACCAGCGACGCCACAGCGACTCGAGCTCCACCGCGAGCGACTCGAACGCGGGCAAGAGGAACAGGAGCACCGGCCGACCGACCAGGCACCCGGCGAGGATGGCCATGGCGAACGGCCGCTGCGTCTCCGCGCCCATGCCCTTGGAGAACGCGAGCGGGAGGAGCCCGAACAGCGCCAGCGCGAACGCGAGGCTCACCGGGCGGAACGCCCGCGCGAAACCCTTTCGGATGGCCTCCTCGCCGACCGCGCCCTCGCGGCGGGCCTCGATCACCCGCTCGAAGCTCAGCACGGCGCCGAGCACGAGCTGGCCGATGAGGGCGATGCACCCGAGGGCGGCGCTGACCGAGAAGTGCAGGTGGCTGAGCCGCAGCCCGAGCACCGCGCCGACCAGCCCGAGGGGGATCGAGGCCATCACGAGGAGAGGCCGCAGGATCTCGCCGAAGTTCCAGTACAGGAGCGCGAGGATCCCGAGCAGCGCGAGCGGGACGACGATGGCCAGACGCTTCATGGCCCGGCGCTGGTTCTCGAACTCGCCGCCCCAGGTCGCGTAGCTGCCCTTGGGGAGCGCGATCGCCTTGGTCTTGGCCTGGGCCTCGCCGATGGTCGACCCGAGGTCCCGCCCGCGGACGTTGAACTTGAGGGCGACGAAGCGCGAGAAGTCCTCGCGCCAGATGGCCGCGCGCCCCTCCGCCGCCTGGATCGTCGCCACGTCACCGAGGGTGACCCGTCCGCCGACGCCGTCCGACACGACGATGCGCGCGATGGCGTCGGGGTCGTTGCGGATGGTGTCGGGCACGCGCACGGCCAGCGCGAACCGGCGCTCGCCCTCCCACACGTCGGTGGCGATCTTGCCGCCGAGGGCGATCTCGACGGCGTCCTCCACGACGCCGACCGAGAGGCCACGCCGCGCGAGCCGCACGCGGTCGATCTGGATCTGCAGCTGCGGCAGGGAGCCGGCCTGGTAGAGGGAGAGGTCCTTGATCCCCGGCACGCCGGCGAGCACCTGCTTCATCTCCTCGGCGGCCTTCTCGCTCGCGGCCAGGTCGGGCCCGTGGATCTTCACCACCACCTGACCGATGATCCCCGAGATGGTCTCGTAGACCCGGTCGGTGATGGGCTGACTGAAGTTGGCCTGCGCACCAGGAACGCTCAGCGCCTTGCGGAGGTCGACCTCCACCTCCTCGAGCGTGCGCCCCTTCTTCCACTCGGTGGGGGGCTTGAGCGCGATGAACAGCTCGAGGTTGTTCGGGCCCTCCGCCTGCGTCGCGTCCTCGGGGCGACCGAGGTGGGACATCACGTCACGCACCTCGGCGACCGCCAGGACCCGCGCGCGCAGCGTCGGCGCGATGCGCTTGGTCTCCTCGAGCGCGATGCCCGAAGGGAACGTCATCGTCACGTAGAAGCCGCCCTCCTTGAGCTCGGGGAGGAACTCGGTCCCGAGACCAGGCAGCGCGGCGGCGCCGGCGCCCACCACCGCGAGCCAACCGACGAGCGCGATCCAGCGGCGACGCAGGGTGAAGCGCACGATGAGCTCCTGCATGTCGCGCATCCACCCGAGCCAGCGCGGCTCGCGGTCGACGAAGCCGACCGGCATCACCACCCGGGTGAGCGCCGGCACGACGAACGCCGCGCAGAACAGGGACCCGATCATGGCGAACAGGTAGCTCCACGCCATCGGCGCGAAGATCCGGCCCTCGACGCGCTCGAGCGTGAAGATCGGCGAGAGCGTGAGCAGGATGATGGCGACCGCGAAGGCGACGGGCCGCCCGACGCTCGCAAACGCCTGGGCCAGCCCCTGGTCCGCGGCGCGCCGGGTCCGGTAGGGCAGGTGACCGAGCGTGTGCAACCCGGCCTCGAGCACGATGACCGAGGCCTCCACCAGCACGCCGAAGTCGATCGCGCCGAGCGAGATCAGGTTCGCGGGCAGCCCCATCACCGACAGCCCGAGGAACGCCGCGAGCAGACAGATGGGGATGGTGACCGCCACGATGAGGGCACCGCGCAGGCTGCGCAGGAACAGGTAGAGCACGAGCAGCACGAGGAAGGCGCCCTCGGCGAGGTTCTTGACCACCGTACCGAGCGCGGCGTGCACCAGATCGGTGCGGTCGTAGAACACATCGATCTCGACGCCCGGCGGGAGCACCGTGTGCCGCAGGTCGTCGATGCGCTCCTTCAGGCGCGCGAGCACGACGCTCGGGTTCTCCCCGCGGCGCAGGAGCACGATGCCCTCCACCACCTCGTCGTCGTGGCCGCGGCCGACGACGCCGCGCCTCGGGGTAGAGCCCTCGAGCACCGTGGCGACGTCGCGCACGTGCACCGGGTTCTGCACCGTCGCGCGCACGAGGATCTCCCCGATGTCCTCCTGGCGCAGCGAGCCGATGCCACGCACGACGAACTCTTGCGCGCCACGCGCCGCGTAGCCGCCGCCGCCGTTGCGATTGGCGTTCTGCAGCGCGGTGAACACGTCGCCCAGCGAGACCCCGAACGCCGCCAGCGCCTCCGGGTCGACGCGCACCTGGAACTGCTTCTCGTAGCCGCCGAAGGTGACGATGTCGGCGACGCCGGGCACGGACTTGAGCCTCCGCTCGAGCACCCAGTCCTGCAGCGCGCGCAGCTCCTTGATCGGCAGCGGGCCGCGCAGCGTGTAGCGATAGATCTGCCCCACCGGCGAGGCCTGCGGGCCGAGGCTCACCGACGCCCCGTCGGGGAGCTTCACCTGCGTGAGGCGCTCGTTCACCTGCGTGCGCAGGAACTGGTCTGGCGTACCGTCCTCGAAGGTGAGCGTGACGAGCGCGAGCCCGAACACCGACACCGAGTGCAACTTGATCAGCCGCGGCGTGCCGGCGAGGGCCCCCTCGAGCTCGAGGGTCACGCGCCGCTCCACCTCCTCGGCGGACTGCCCTGGATAGGTGGCGACCACGTCGGCCATCGGGTTGGTCACGTCGGGGTACGCCTCGATCGGCAACCGCGAGAGCGCGTGACCACCGAGTCCGACCACGACGAGAGACAACAACAAGACCAGACGTCGGTGCGCGAGCACCCACGCCGTGAAGCGAGCGATCATCGACGAGCGCCCCAAGCGAACCGCGTACCAGCCCCTGTCGGCGCCGGAACGCCGCCTCGATCCGGATGTCAATCCGGAAATCAATGGCGCGAAACGGGACAGTCCGAGCTCGATCCGGGAAGGCCGTCCCCAGGGGCCCCGACCCGATGGCCCAGAATGCTGCAGGTTCTCGCCTGGCACGGGGATCGCACACGCGCGAGCCCGGAGGAATCGCTCAATGCACGACCGTCGACTCGCTGTGGTCCTCACCCTCGGCGCCACCGCCACCCTGCTCGCCTGCGGTGGAGGCGCGCCGCCCGCCAACACGGCGCAGCCGGTCGCCTCGGCGAGCGTCGCTCCGTCGGCGTCGGCCACCCCGAAGCACGCCGATCCGACCGCGGGCCACGGCAAGTGCAAGTCGGGCGAGCTCGCCGTCTGCGTCGCCGAGTGCGACGCCGGGCAGTCCGGCGCGTGCGTGGTGCTCGCGCTCATGTACGAGCACGGCAAGGGCGTCGACCGCAGCTACGCGAAGGCCGACGCGCTCTACGTCAAGGCGTGCGAGGCCAACAACCAGTCGGCGTGCGTGGAGCACGGGTGGCTGCTCGAGCACGGGCACGGCGTCGACAAGGACGAGAAGAAGGCGGTCGCGATCTACCGCACGGCCTGCGAGGCCAAGAACGCCTTCGGCTGCGCGCATCTCGGTGAGGTGTACGAGCTCGGGGTCGGCGGCGAGAAGAAGGACGCGAACAAGGCGGCCGCGCTCTACAAGGACTCGTGCGACCTCAAGGACCTGTACGGGTGCGTCCACCTCGGCGTCCTCTACGAGTTCGGCCGCGGTGGGCTCGCGCGCGACGAGAAGAAGGCGATGGAGGTCTACAAGGAGGGCTGCGACCTCAAGTCGGCCTACGCGTGCGCCCACCTCGGCGCGATGTACGAGTTCGGCAAGGGCACCCCCAAGGACGCCAAGAAGGCCAGCGAGCTCTACCAGGCGGCGTGCGACGACGGCGACATGAAGGGTTGCGTGCACCTCGGCAACCTCTACGAGTCGGGCAAGTCGATCGCGAAGGACGACAAGAAGGCGGCCGAGCTCTACAAGACCGCTTGCGACCACAAGTCGGGCTGGGGCTGCGGCCATCTCGGCCACGTGTACCTGCACGGCAAGGGGGTCCCCAAGGACGAGAAGAAGGCCGTCTCGTATTTCCAGGAGGGCTGCGAGCACCACGACGGGTTCGCTTGCGTGAGCCTCGCGCGCGCGCACGAGCTCGGCCTCGCGGGCATGGGCAAGGACGAGAAGACCGCGGCCGACATCTACGACGAGGCGTGTCAGCGCAAGAACATGTACGCCTGCGTCCACCTCGGCTGGATGCTCGAGACCGGCAAGGGCGGGCTCAAGAAGGACGACGCCAAGGCGTTCGAGCACTTCAAGGCCGCCTGCGACCAGAAGCTCCCGGTGGGGTGTTTCGACGCCGGCCGGATGCTGCTCGCGGGCAAGGGGGTGAAGAAGGACCCCAAAGCGGCCAAGCCGATGCTGGAGCTCGCGTGCGAGCACTCCTACGGCACCGCATGCGACGACCTCAAGAAGATCAAGTGACCGGAGCCAGCGGCGTCGGCGAAAATATTTTCGCCGACCGCGCCTGTTCGTGGCGAGGTCCCGGTACAGGATGATCGGGACCGGGTGCGAGGCGGCGGGGGCGACGACCCGCCGCTCTGCGCCCGGCCCTATTTCTTTTGTGCGCGCACGCGTCCGTCGGCGGGCGATGCTGGGGCATGCGGTTTCGGCTCGCCGGCGCACTCGTGTGGATCGCGCTCTCCTCGGTGGACAGCGAGGCCACTGCGGCCGGGCCTTGTCTGTCGCGGTCGCACGACGGCACCCACGCCGCCTGCATGGAGTGGAGCTTCTTCGACACGACCGGCGTCTCGATCGCGTCGGGGCATGGTTCCTCGCCCACGGTCGGTCTCGGCGCCGAGCTCTCGTTGCTCGTCCTGCGCTACCCCGGGTTCCCGTCGGGCTCGTACGGCGGACACCGCGGAGACGCGGAGGTCTCGGTCGGGCCGTTCGCCCTCGCCTCGCTCCGCGAAGCGGGCGGCGTCGTGGAGGGTGGCCTCGCGATCCACGACGGTGGCGGGTGGCACGCCTCGTGGGGCTCGTTCGATCTGCGCTTCGGCGCGGGGTACGGGCAGTTCCCCGACGGACGCGCGCCGCACCTCGTGTGGGGCATCGGCTACGGCGTGCGCAGCGCGCTCTACCGCTACCCGGGGACGCACTGGTCCAGCGCGCGCGCACGGCCGCTGTTCGGGCAGTCGGACGTCGCGCGCCTCTCGTTCCTGCACCGCCGGCCCTTCGGCGAGGCGCACGGCTACGAGCTCGTCTTCGGCATCGAGCTCAGCCCGACGTTCTTCTTGCCGCCGATCACGTGGTGGCGGGTCGCGGGCGGCCCGCCGCAGTGAGGCCGCTCCGGGAGGCCGCTCAGTCTGGCACAGACCGCGAGGCACGCGCGCGCCCTGGGGACCAATGCCCACGGATTCCTGGCGCGGAACGGAGGTTGCTCGAACCACCGACATGCGCCCGTCATGGCTCTCTCTCGCGGCAACATTGCTCCTGATCACGGCCTGCTCGAGCGACGCAGGCGACAGCGGCGCGGCCACCAAGTGCTGCCCCATCGATGCTCCGCCGTGCGGCTGCGGACACGTCGGGGGCTCGCCCCGAGCCGACGGCACCTGCCTGTCGCTCTGCGACGGACACCCTGTCGGATCGAGCATCACCCTCGACTCGAACGGGTGCGAGGTCTGGCATGCGGGCCCCGGCTCCTGTCTCGATCGGGACACCGGCCTGCCGAGCACCGACACGGCGATCGACGCCGCCGACGCGTCCGAGGTCGGCGACGCCGCGGACGCCGACGCCGCGGACGCCGATGCGTCCGAAGTCGCCGACACCGCGAACGACGCCGCGGGGTGATCGCCGCCCAGACTGTGAACTTCGTCGGCCGCCCGTGGAGGCGGCCGATTCGCTCAGCTCGCCTCAGCCCCTGATGAGCGAGACGTCGAGCGCGATCTTCACGTCCTCGCCGACGAGGATGCCGCCCGCCTCGAGCGCCACGTTCCACACGAGGCCGAAGTCCGTGCGCTTGATCTTCGTCGCCGCCGAGGCGCCGATGCGCTCGTTGCCCCACGGGTCCTTGGCGGACGCCGTCGGCCCCTCGACCGCCAGCACGACCTCCTTGGTCACGCCGTGGATCGTGAGGTCGCCGCGGACCTCGATCTCGCCGTCGCCCTTCGCGGTGGCCGACGTGGAGCGGAAGGTGATCGTGGGGTGCTTCTCCGCGTCGAAGAAGTCGGCCGAGCGCAGGTGCCCGTCGCGCTTCTCGTCACCGGTCGAGATCGACGCCACCTCGAGGTCGGCGGAGATCTTCGTCGCGCCGACGTTCGCGGGGTCGAACTCCACCGAGCCGGAGAGCTTCTGGAACTCGCCGCGGACGTTGGAGATCATCATGTGGCGCACCGAGAAGGTCGCCTGGGAGTGGGACGGGTCGATGGTGTACTTGGCCATGGCCTCACCTTGCCCACCGCCGTGCCGCGCGCCTAGCCGGTCACCCGACAATTCATCGTTGCGTGGCGGCAACGTGACCAACGGCACCGAGGGCGCGTCGCACGTAGTCGTCGCGGTGTCGCGCGAAAGCCTCGGCAAGACGCGCGCGGACGGTCGAGGCCCGGTCTTGCCGCAGCGCAACGCCCGCGATCGAGCCCACCGGGAGCAGGTCGCGCGTGGAGGAGGTGATGAACACCTCGTCGGCGCCCGCAGCCGTGGCCGGATCGATCGCTCGCTCGACGACCCGGACCCCCTCGACCCCGAGCCCCTCGACGAGCAGCGCGCGGGTCACCCCGGGGAGGCACCCGCTCGAGCACGGCGGCGTCCACACCTCGTCGCCGAACACGAAGAACACGTTGGCCGAGGTGCACTCGGCGATCTCGCCGCGCTCGTTGAGGAGCAGCGCCTCGTCGAACCCGCGCGCGTGGACCTCGTCGTAGGTCGCGAGGTTGTGCACCCACGACAGCACCTTGAGCGTCGAGAAGCGGTTCGCCGCGTGGCGCCCGTGCGGCACGACCACGAGGCGCGCCGAGCTGCCCCACGCGGTGAGGGGCCGCGTGAAGCCGACGACCGTGGCGGGGCGCTCCGCCGGCGCGCCCCACATGCCGCCGCTGTTGCGCACGACGATCACCCGCAGGGTCGCGTCGACGGCGTCGTTGGCCGCCACGAGGCGCGCGAGATCGGCGCGCACCGCCTCGCCGCTCGGCATCGGGAGTCCGATCGCCTCTGCGTCGTGGCTCATGCGGGCCCAGTGGCGGTCCCACTCGAACAGCACGGACGAGGCCACCCGCAGTGTGCTGAACACGCCGAACCCCGAGAGGAGGCCCATCTGGGTGGGCGCGAGGCCGGGGGTCCCGAGGGGGACGAGCTGTCCGTCGACGAGCTGGAGCGGGTGCATCGGGCTTCCGGCTATCGCGTCCCTCTCTCCCTCCGTCAACGGTTGCGGGCCCGCCGGGGTCACGTACTCTGCCCCCCTCCGCACCTCGCGGCAGAGCAGGAGCACGCGCATGAATCCCGGTGGATACGGAGGGGGCGGGCCGCCTCCCGGTTTCGGGCAACCGCCCCAAGGACAGCCTGGCTACGGCCAGCAGCCGCAACAGCCGCAGTACGGCCAGCAGCCGCAGTACGGCCAGCAGCCGCAGTACGGGCAGCCGCAGCAGCCCCAGTACGGCGCGCCGCCGGGACAGCCCTACGGCCAGCCCGCGCAGCCCCCCTACGGTCAGCCCGGTTACGGTCCGCCCCCCGGGGCTCCATCGAGTCCTTATGCACCTCCGGCCTACGGCCAGCCGCCCCCCGGCCTGCCTGGCGCCGGCTACTCCACGGGCGCCGGCGAGACGCGCCTGATGTACGAGGGCACGGGCGGCGAGCTGTTCGGCAAGATGTTCGTCGGCCTCCTGCTGACCGGCCTCACGCTCGGCATCTACATGCCGTGGTTCATCTGCAAGATGCTCGAGTACTTCGCGTCGAAGACCGTCGCGCAGACGCCGGCCGGTCCGATGCGCTTCTCGTTCCGCGGCCAGGGCGGCGCCCTGTTCGGCAAGGCCTTCGTCGGCATGCTCCTCACCATGATCACGTTCGGCATCTACGCCCCGTGGTTCGTCGTGAACATGATGAAGTGGGGCTACGAGAACAGCTACGCCCAGGCGGCCAGCGGGCGCACGTTCCAGCTGCAGTTCACCGGCCAGGGTGGGCAGCTGTTCGTGAAGTACCTGATCAACGGCCTGCTCACCGGCATCACGTTCTACATCTACACGCCGTGGGCGATCTGCGACATCCGTCGCTACATGACCGCCAACACGCAGATCGTGGAGAACGGCCAGCCGATCGGCACCATGTCGTTCGAGGGTCAGGGCGGCGCGCTGCTCGGCAAGTTCCTGCTGGGCGGGTTCCTCACCATCATCACGTTCTTCATCTACTCGTTCTGGTTCGAGGTCGATCTCAAGAAGTTCTACTACGAGAACACCCGCATCCAGATCGGCGGCCGCACCTACTCGGTGTCGTTCAACGGCACCGGCGGCGAGAACTTCGGCCTGCAGATCGTGAACATGCTCCTGTCGCAGCTCACGTTCGGCATCTACTCGTTCTGGGGGATCACCAACATCCTCAAGTGGGAGTGCGAGAAGACCGTCATCCGCGGCTGATCGCCCAGACGTGACGATGCCCCCGGGGTCTGCCTCCGGGGGCATCGCGCTTTTTGTGGCAACGCCGGGGAGCTATTCTTGCTCCGCACGAAGGCAAAACGGGGCTTTACATTCGTGCGCGAACAAGATCGCGACCTCCCCTGGCGTCGGCGTGGAGGCGGTCGATGCGACCTCGTTTCGGTCAGCCGCCGGAGCCGATGTCGGGCTTGAGGCCGCCGTCGAGGAAGCCACCGACGTCGAAGCCGCCGACGTCGAAGCCACCGCCGTCGGGACGCCCGCCGCAGAACTTGAACCCCGCGAGCCCGGTCTGGCACTTGTCGGGGCTCTTGCAGTCGGTGTCGCTGCTGCACAGCGTGAAGCCGCCGCCGGTGCACGTGGCCTGGCAGGCGACCTTCAGGCTGAAGCCGTCGCGCTGGGCGCAGCACACCTCGCCGCCCGGGCACGAGCTCGGGTCGCTGCACGGCACCACCGTGCCGCCGCCGCACTTGCCCTTGTCGAGGCACTTGAGCCCGCTGGTCCCGGCGCAGCACTCCTGCGTCGCCGCGTTGCAGGTCTCGCTGCCGCACTTCACCGTGCCGCCTCCGGTCTCGGTGGGCGGGAGCGACGTGTCGGTGCCGGCGTCGGAGCCGCCCTCGACGATCGAGACGTCGGAGCCCCCGGTGCCGGTGTCGACGTCGGTGACGCCGCCGGAGTCGACGGAGCCACCACACGCGGCGAACACGAGGCCCGCGGCGGGGGCGAACAGAGCGCAAGCGAAGAGGAATCGGAGGGAACGCATGGGCGCGCAGTCTAGCGGCACTCGGTGTCATTCCTCGCGCGCGGGGTCGCCAGGTCCGTCGTGTTGCAGGATTTGCAGCCCGACTGCAAGGGAGGGTGCGTGCCGCTTACGCACAAGTGCGCAGCGTGCTGCACGACCTCTGTGGTGGTCCTGCGACAACGGGCCGATCCGCGCGCGGATTTCCGCGAGCGTTCGAGGGCGCGGCGTTCTGGCCCATGGGTTGCTCATGCAGGGGGTCGCATGAGAACGCTGACCCGCGGCGCCCTGGTCGTCGCATCCACCCTGTTCGCCGTCGCGGCCTACGAGCTGGGCCACGCCGATCCTGCGCCGCTCCTGGCCAACGAGACCGTGGAGCTGCAGGGATGGGTCGTGGCCCTCGACGGGGCCGACGTCGTGATCGATCTCGGCACCAAGGCGGGCGCCGTCACCGGCGACTCGCTCGAGCTCTGGCGACCGATCAAGGTGAAGCACCCGGTCACCGGCAAGATGGTGACCGACAAGTTCCTCATCGGCCGCGTGCGCATCACCCAGGTGCGCGAGGTCGTCTCGCTCGCGCGGCCGGAAGGCACGCTCTTGCGCGACGTTGCGGTGTCCGACGTCGTGATCCTGCGCAAGGCCGCCTCCGCCCCGGCCCCGAAGCTGAAGCCGTGGGCCCCCACCAGCGGCACGCCGAGCGCCAAGCCCAGCGCGACACCCGCGCCCCCTGGCAGCATCGTGCCGATGGGCCCGCCGCCCATCGATCCCACGCTCACGCCGACCGTCGCCGATCCGGAGGCCGAGGACCTCACGCGCGTGTTCGAGGAGCTGCAGGGCACACCCCCCGAGGTGCGCGCCCAGCGCTACGAGGCGTTCGTGAAGAAGTGGCCCGCGGGTCGCTTCGCCAAGGTGCTGCTCGAGGAGGCCACGGCGCTCCGCAAGGGCACCGCGTCGTCGAAGGAGGACGTGGCGACCAAGTCCTTCGCGCGACCGACCGAGGTGCTCGTCGGCACCCCGCTCACGTTCGGCATCGAGCTCGCGGGACACGCCATCGGCGCGGTGCTGCACGTCCGCGGCGCGACCGACACCACCTACACCTCGCTCCCGATGAAGCCCGCGGGCACCGGGTATTTCCGCGTGGTCGTGCCCGCCGCGGCGCTGCGCCCGCCATTCGTGAGCTACTTCGTCGAGGCGGTGTTCCCCGACGGCAAGTCCGCGCCGGTGGAGGGCACCCCCACCGAGCCACACCGCCTCGGCATCGTCGACGCCAAGGCCGGCTCCCCGGCGACCTACGAGCGTGTGTTCGCGATCTGGACCGACTACGCCGACTACAACCGCCTGCGCGGCAACGACTACGCCTGGCAGACCGAGGGCTTCTTCGGCCTGCGCTTCGGCGACGTCGGCCTGCGCGCCGCGCGCTCCGGCTTCGGCGTGTTCAAGGGCGCGGGCGGGTCGATCCTCGAGCTCGACAAGACCACGCCCGCCAAGAACCCGCGCGCGGTCGGCCTCACCTACGGCTACATCGAGGCCGAAGCTGGGCTCTCTCCCTTCTGGGGCCTCGTCGGCCGCGCGGTCATCGGCCTCGGCAAGGACGGCGTCACCGGCGGCGTGCAGGGCTTCCTGCGCATCGGCAACGACAAGCGCACCAACATGATGCTCGGCGGCGAGTTCCTCGGCGGCATCGGCCTCCGCGGCATCGCGCACTTCGAGCTCGCGGTGTTCCCCAAGGTGCCCGTCGCGCTCCGCGCCGAGGTCACCAACCAGCCCGCGGGCACCTCGCCCGCGCTCTACGACCCAGAAGCGACGACCCAGACCGCCGACGTCGGCGTGCGGTTCGTCGGCCAGGTGGGCTATCGATTCACCCCGGCGTTCACCGTCCACGTCCGCGGGAGCTACCAGGCGCGCAACATCTACCACGGCGGCCCCGGCTTCGGCGGAGGAGCGACCATCGCATGGTGACGAGAGCTTTCCCCCTCGGCGCGGCCTCGCTGCTCGCGCTCTCCCTCACGACCCTCGCGTCGGCCGAGTCGGTCGGACCCGTGGCGGATCCGGCGCCCACGCCGACCGCGACCGGGACCCCGCGGCTCCACCACGAGCCGCCCGCGGTGGCGCAGCCCCACAGCTCGCTCGCCATCGCTGCGACGCTCGACTCGCCGCACCTCGTCAAGCACGTCATCCTCGTCTACCGCCCGACCACGGGCGGCGCGCTCAAGGAGGTGCCGTTCCTCCGCAGCGCCCTCGGCTGGCTCGCGACGATCCCCGAGGAGGACATCGACGTCGGCTCGCTCGGCTACGCGATCGAGCTCGAGCTGCCCGACGGCAAGCGCGTCGCGGTCTACGCGAGCCGCGAAGACCTGCACGTCGTCGCCGTGCCCGACCTGCCCGACGACGCCCGCGAGCGCGCCTACCTCGCCCAGGTCGACGGGCGGCGCGTCGTCTTCGGCGCTGCGTTCGAGTACGTGTCTTTCGGGAGCAGCAAGTCCGCGGCGAGCTCCGCGGTCAAGCTCCCCGACTGGTACCTGCGCGCCGAGGGTGGCTTCACCTACCGCCCGCTCCGCACGGTGATGGAGTTCGGCCTGCGCATCGGCGTGGTGCGCGGTCGCAGCGCGGTCCCCATCGAGCGCTCGATCGACAGCACGCAGTGCGAGAAGGCCGACGACGTGAAGTGCACGGTCGGCCTCAACTTCGGGGCACCGTTCGTGGTGTTCCGCCTCGGCGACGGCTGGTTCCTCGAGACCAACGCGCTGGTCAGCGTGACCGAGGTCGGCTTCTCCACCGGTGTCGGCGGCGCCATGCACATCGGCGACTACTACGGCACCAAGTTCGTGATCGGCGGCGAGACGGTGAAGACCTTCGGCAGCCGCGCCTATGCCCGGCTCGATCTCATCCGCGGGCTCCTCCGCGTGAGCCCCATCGTCGAGGTCACCGACATGCCCCACGCCGATCGCGCCGGCGTGCGGCTGCTCGCCGAGCTCGGGTTCGATCTCCGCAAGGGGTTCGGCCTCACCCTGCGCGGCGGCTACCAGGCGCGCGATTTCGACAGCGGGAGCTTCAGCCTCGGGGGGTCGTTCGCGTACGCTTTCTAGATGCCCACCCTCTCGCTCGAGACGCCGGACGGGCACGTCCGCCTCGAGCTCGCCCTGACGAGCGGCGAGTGCACCCTCGGGGCGCTCGCCGCGGCGTTCCTCCCGCTCGACGACGCCGCCACCGGGCTCGCCGTCGCGCGCAGCACCCGCGAGGGGCAGCCGATCACCTGCCGCGAGGGGTGCGCCCACTGCTGCCGCCAGCTCGTACCGCTGTCGGCGCCCGAGGCGTTCCACCTCGCCGGCGTCGTCGCGGCCCACGGCCACCGCGCCGCGATCGAGGCGCGCTTCGAGCGGGTGCGCGCGGTGCTCGATCGGTCCTGGATCGGCTACGCGCTCCGCCACCGCATGGCCGAGGACGAGCGCCGCGCCAAGGAGCTCGCCCTCGGGTTCTTCTCGTTGCAGCAGGCGTGTCCGCTGCTCGTCGACGAGCGCTGCGCGGTCTACCAGGACCGACCCGTGGTGTGCCGGGAGTACGTCGTGACGACGCCGGCGGACGGGTGCGCGCGCCCCGGCACCGCGCCGCTCCGCCGCGTGCCGCTCGCGCTCCAGCTCTCGGAGGCCCTCGCGGCGGTCGCGGGGCAGCGCCTGGGGGCCGAGCTCGGCCGCACTGTGCCGCTGCCGCTCGCCCTCGCGTTCGCCGACGAGCACCGCGCCCTCGCCGCGCAGGTCTTCCCCACGGACGCGCTCGTCGCCGACGTGCTCGCCGCGCTGCGCGTCTGACCTGAGGGCCCGAATCCCCGGGGGCATTCTCAGACGGGCCTTCCGCCGGCGTGCGTCGCGCGCGGGCCCGTGCTTCCACCACGCGGTGATCAGCGTCTTCGACATGTTCACCATCGGCATCGGGCCCTCGAGCTCGCACACCGTCGGCCCCATGCGCGCCGCGCGGCGCTTCGGCGAGGCCCTCGTCGACGGCATCCTCGCCGAGGTGGCCTCCGTGCAGGTGGAGCTGTTCGGCTCGCTCGGGCACACCGGCAAGGGCCACGGCAGCGACGTCGCGGTGATCCTCGGGCTGCTCGGCGAGCGCCCCGACGAGGTCGAGCCCGACGACGTGCCCGCCAAGGTGGCGGCCGTGCAGGCGGTCGGCAAGCTGCTCCTCCTCGGCGACCACGAGGTGCGCTTCCGCCCCGACGAGGACCTCCACTTCCACCGGAAGCTCGTGCTGCCGCGGCACCCCAACGGCATGCGCTTCACCGCGTTCGACGGCGCCGGCACCCCGATCGAGGCCCGCGAGTACTACTCGGTCGGCGGTGGGTTCGTCGTCGACGAGGGCACGCCCGACGTGATCCACGGCGGCCCCCTCCCCTTGCCCTACCCGTTCCGCTCCGGCGACGAGCTGCTCGCGCTCTGCCAGCGCCACGGCCTCTCCATCAGCACGCTCATGCTCGAGAACGAGAAGGCCCACCGCAGCGAGGCGGCGGTGCGCGCCGGCCTGCTCCGGCGCTGGGAGGTCATGGAGGCCTGCGTGCGTCGCGGCTGCGAGCGCGAGGGCATCCTCCCGGGTGGCCTCAAGGTGCGCCGCCGCGCGGCCAGCATCTTCCGCAAGCTCAAGGGCGACCTCTCCACCGCGGGCGACCCGCTGCGGGTGATGGACTGGGTGAACCTGTTCGCGCTCGCCGTGAACGAGGAGAACGCCGCGGGCGGCCGCGTGGTCACCGCCCCCACCAACGGCGCCGCCGGGATCGTGCCCGCCGTCGCGCACTACTACCGCCGGTTCTGCCCCGGCGCCGACGACGATGGCACCGTGCGCTTCCTGCTCACCGCAGGCGCCATCGGCATCCTCTACAAGATCAACGCCTCCATCTCGGGCGCCGAGGTCGGCTGCCAGGGCGAGGTGGGCGTGGCTTGCTCGATGGCCGCCGCGGCCCTCTGCGAGGTGCTCGGCGGCTCGCCCGAGCAGGTGGAGAACGCGGCCGAGATCGGCATGGAGCACAACCTCGGCCTCACCTGCGACCCGATCGGCGGCCTCGTGCAGGTGCCGTGCATCGAGCGCAACGCGATGGGCGCGGTGAAGGCCATCAACGCCGCGCGGCTCGCCCTGCAGGGCGACGGCAAGCACAAGGTGTCGCTCGACAAGGTGATCGCGACCATGCGCCAGACGGGCGCCGACATGAAGACGAAGTACAAGGAGACCGCCCGCGGCGGCCTCGCCGTGAACATCATCGAGTGCTGACCCGCTACCGCGTGAGCGCGTCGAGGATCAGCGTGACCTGCCGCTCCGCCGCCTTGCGACCGAGCCCCAGGTCGCGGCGCAGCGCGTCCCACACCGCGCCGCTCGACGCCACGTGCAGCGCCTCGAGCTTCTCGCCGTCGTCGCCGATCTCGGCGGCGAACGTGGCGGCCACCTCGTCGCGGCGGATCCTCGACAGCGCGTCGAACGCGCTCTTCACCACGCGGTCGTTCCCCCGGTGCATCATCGCCGCGCGCCGCACGCCGCTCGTCGCCTCGAGGTAGTTGGTCCGCACCTTCACGAACGCGCTGATCCGCAGCGCGCGGGTGCCCGTCGTCATCACCGGCGCGTGCAGCTCGGCGGCGCGCTCGGCGTGCTTGGCCGCCCCCGCGAGCAGGAGCTCGTCGCGGGTGGGGAAGTGCTGCGCGATCGAGCGGAGCGCCACGCCAGCCCGGTCCGCGACCTCTTGCGCGGTGGGCTTGAGGTTGCCGCCGTCGACCAGCGCGAGGAGCGCGTCGACGATGGCAGCGCGGGTGCGCTCGGCCCGGAGCCTGCGGCCGTCCGGTTTGCCGGCGAGGGTGGTCATGGTCGGCCTTGGTAGCACTGCCCCCGCGAGATTTCCGCTCATGGAGTGCACGCGGGGAGCTCGGTCGCCGTGCAGGTCGGCAGGGTCGTCCCCGCGACAGCAGCACTGATCCAATCCATGCCGAACGCAATGTTCCGGTCGACGATGTTGGAGTGCAGCGCCGCGCCGTCGACGCACAGCTGCGGCACGACCCCGTCGGCGCGCAACTTGGCGACGTTGCACGCGGCCTCCTGCGCGGGTGGCATGATCGTGTCGGCGCCCCCTTGCACGTAGAGCACACGCGCGCCCTTCGGGTCCGCCTTCAGGTGGTTCTGCCCGAGGAACGCGTGGTAGGCCTTGGCCGCGCCGACGCACCCCGCGGACTTCGGGTCCGCGACGCAGGCGAGCAGCCCGGTGCGCAGGCCGTCGTCGAAGAAGTCGCGCACGTGGAGCGCGCTCCCCTGCAGCGCGCCGCCGAACGCGACCAGGCACAGGTTGTCGATCGAGCTCGAGATCGAGCTCCGCGTGGCCGCCGGGATCCCCGCGCCGTGGTCGCCCGTCGCGTTGGCGAAATAGGCGTACGTGCGCAGCACCGCGACCACCGGCTTGGTGATCCCGAACGAGATGGTGAGCGCGTCGGGCTGCTTCAGGAGGTCGACGAACCCGAACGAGTTCAGGCGCGTGGGCCACTGCGGCGCGAACGCCGCCACCGCGACGAGCTCGCCGTCCACCCCGTAGGTCCGCGCGAGCGCCTGCGCGGAGAGCACCGCGCCGCCCCCCTGCGAGTAGCCGTCCATCACCACCTTCGCGGAGAACGCCCCTGGCTTGAGCAGCTTGCGGAGCGCGCGCGCCGCGTCGAGGGTCGAGTACCCCGTGTCGTGGTTGTCGAGGTAGCCCTGGGTGCCCTCGTTGCCGAGGCCGGCGAAATCGGGCGCGATCACCGCGTAGCCGCGGGCCCCGAGCGGCGTCGCGACCTCGTTCATCTTGCCCTCGTCGCGCGAGGGCGCGCAGCCGTCGGCGAGCCCCTCGCTCGGGTGCGCGGAGACGACCACCGGCAGCGGCCCCGGGCGTGGGCTCACCGGCAGGAACACGCGCGCCGTCCCGATCGCCGCCCGGCCGTCGCCGCGGCGCGTGCGGTAGGCGATGCGGATCATCTTCAGCGCCGAGGCCTTGCTGGTGTCGTCGCGGTCGCCGACCTTGGCCTGCACCTCGGCGACGGTGCGCGTGCCGTCCACCGTGCAGCGCACGACGTCACCGCGCGCCGCGTCGCTCGTGGGCCCGACCGGCGCGAGGTAGACCTGCTCGGCGGTGTCGGTGCACGGCAACGCGAGGTCGACCAGGTCGGGCGTCCACGGCGGTGGAGGCGTGGTCTCGGGCGCGGCGTCCTCGACCGGATCGCTCCCGGTGTCCTCGGCCGGCGGCGACGTGTCCACGCGCACCGTGTCGTCGCCGGTGTCCGCCACGAACTCCCCCGCCGCGCTGCCGCCGCAGCCGACGCACGCCCCGAGCACGAGGATCCCCCACCGCATGGACCGGGCGATAGCATTTTGCAGACGTCGTGCAAATAGGCGGGTCGGTCACTCCCTCCGCAGCGCGTCGATCGGGTCCATCTGCGCGGCGCGGCGCGCCGGGAAGAACCCGAACACCACCCCGATCGTCGCGCTCACCCCGAGGGCCAGCATCAGCGCCTGCGGCTGCATGCGCATCGGCCAGTCGAGCGCCTTGGCGAGCCCGACGATGGCCCCGATCCCGAGCAGCGACCCCATCGCCCCGCCGAGCAGCGAGAGCACCACCGCCTCGATGAGGAACTGCACGAGGATGTCCCCCTCGCGGGCCCCGATGGCCATGCGGATGCCGATCTCTCGCGTGCGCTCGGCGACGCTCACCAGCATGATGTTCATGACGCCGATCCCGCCCACCAGCAGCGAGATGAAGGCGATCCCGAGCAGGAGCCCGGCGAGCGTGGAGCGCACCGCCTCGAGCGACTGCTGGACGTCCTGCAGGTTGGTGACGCGAAAATCCGGCTCGCGGTCGGGCCCGATGCGGTGGCGCTGCAAGAGCAACGCGCGGATCTGCGCCTCGGCGCGCTTGGTCGTGGAGGCGTCCGAGGCGCTCGCCAGCACGATGTCGACCGAGCGGCGCTGCTTGAACAGCACGCGCGAGGTGAAGGTCTTCATCGGCACGAGGACGGTGTCGTCCTGGTCGCTGCCGAAGCTGCTCTGGCCCTTGCTCTCGAGCACGCCGATCACGCGGCAGGGCATCTTGCCGAGGCGCAGCACCTTGTCGATCGGGTCGACCTCGCCGAACAGCTGGCGCTGCACGGTCTTGCCGAGGATGCACACGCGGGCGCCGGTCTTCTCGTCGGCGTCGGTCCACAGCTGGCCCCGCTCGAGCGACCAGGCGCGCACCTTGAGGTAGTCGTGGGTCGTCCCGTTGACCCGCGTGGAGTAGTTCTGGTCCTGGTAGACGGCCTGGGCTGCCGCGCCGCTCGCCGCGGCCACCGAGGCGACCGAGGGGCACTCGCGCCCGATGGCGAGGGCGTCCTCCTCGGTGAGGCTCGCCACGGCCGTGCCGCGCGCGCCGCCGTTGCTGCTGGTGCCCGGGAAGACGACGACCATGTTCGCGCCGAGCGACTGCATCTGCGAGGTGACCTTGGCCTTGGCGCCTTCGCCGAGAGCGGTCATGCACACCACCGCCGCGACCCCGATCAGGATGCCGAGCACGGTCAGCGTCGCACGGAGCTTGTTGCGGGCGAGCGCCCGCGTCGCGAGCCGGAACGCCCCGAGCCAGGCCAGCGGGTTCACGCGCCTCTGGGCGAGCGAGGCTCGCTCAGCTCTCCGTTCGCTTCTTGGCGCTGCAGCACGAGCCCTTCTCGGCGAGGCCCGGCGGGCCGGTCACCCCGGTCTCCTTCTCGAGGAAGGCCCAGAGCGAAGCCTCACAGGCCTCGTCCATCTCGGCCACCACCGCTTTGCGCGCGGCCTGCCGGCTCGCCACGAAGGTGCGCAGGAACGCCGCGCACGGCGGACACGCCTGCATGTGGAGCTCCAGCTGCTGCGCCGTGCGAGGCGGCAGCTCTCCGTCGACGTAACCGGAGAGGAGCTCTTCGATGATGTGGCGACAGGTGCTGAGATCCATCTTCTTTCGAGCACGCGCCTCCTCGGCGGGAGACGAGGTGCAGCGAGCCTCACCGACGCAGATGCACTGCGTGTCCGCATCGTTACGCGCTCGCGCAGGCGTCGCAACGCGATTTCTGGCGCGTCCAAGAACTGTCTAATGTTTGTCTAGTCATGTTGCGGGAGGCTCAGCCAAAGGAGGTTTCGTGTGTCGAGGGTCGACGCGCCGGCGGAACGAGTGATTGACACGGCGGCGGAGGGATGGTCGCGTTCGGCCCACGATGCGCAAGCTCCTCACGCCTGGTCTCTTGTTCGTCCCCGCGATCCTCGTCCCCATGCTCGCGTGCGGACCCGATCCCGAGCCCGTGACCGCCGCCAAGCCGCCGACCCCGTCGGTGACGGCGCCGCCGCCCGCTTCGACGACGCCGCCGCCCGCGGAGCCCACCGCGGAGCAGCGCAAGGCCAGCGCCAAGGCCGCCCTCGACGCGAAGGACTGGGCCAAGGCCAAGGTGGAGCTCGGCGCGGTCCTCGCCAAGTCGCCGGACGACGTCGAGGCCAACAAGCTCCTCGGCCAGGCGTTCGAGGGCGAGGGCAACCCGGCCGGCGCGACCGACGCGTACGCGAAGGCGAGCAAGGCCGACGGCGGCAAGGACGAGCAGCTGGCGCTGACCGCGGTCGGCGGGCTGTTCGCGCAGCACAAGTTCGACGACGTCGTCGCGCTCGCGTCCCTCGCGGCGAAGGCCAACGAGAAGTCTCGCCCGCTGTGGATGTTCCTCGCGCTCGGCCAGGACGGGAAGAGCGACCACGCCGGCGCCTCCGAGACCTGGGGCAAGCTCACGACGGGCTGGCCGGACGAGCCGCAGCTCTGGGCGCACCTCGCCCTCTCGCAGGCGACCGCGGGCAAGACGGACGACGCCAAGAAGACCGCCAAGACCGCGCTCGACAAGTGGAAGGACGCCAACAAGGCGAAGGGCGGCAAGGAGGTCCAGCTGGGCCACGGCGCCGACGAGCTCGCGCTGATCGCGCGCGCCCAGCGACGGGCCGGCGACCTCAAGGCCGCGCTCGCCACGGCCGACGTGTACAAGCCCGCCAAGGACGAGATCACGCCGAGCCTCGACATCGAGCGCGGCTTCGCCAAGGCCTTCAGCAAGGACGCGGCGGGCGCCAAGAAGCACGCCGAGCTGCTGCTCAAGGCCAAGGGCGACGGCTTCGCGCCGGCGCACCTGGTCCTCGCGGCCGCGCACCTCGCCGCGAAGAAGGTCGACGACGCGAAGGCGGAGCTCGCCAAGTACGACGGCGCGGGGGTCGAGGGCGGCAAGGGCCACCACCGCTTCGCCTGGGAGCGCAAGGCCATCGACGAGTGGATGAGCAGCCCCGCGATGACCACCGCCCCGGTGAAGAAGGGGAAGTAGTCAGAGCGGAGCCACGCGGCGTCCGGGCCTCGGCTTTCAACTCTGCAATGCCGACCTCGCTTGCGTGCAGCTTCGAAACGTAGAGAAGCGACGTTTTACGATCGAACCTGCTGGCACAGTTGTGGCTAGTTGTCGGGTCAGAGGGGTGCTCGCACCCGTCGCGACGTTCCCCCGCACCACCCCCTCCTTCGGGGGTGGGCGGGAAGCTTCCGAGGGAGATCGATGGTGCAGGTCCTGGTGGTGGACGATCAGGAGGACAAGCGCACGGCGCTGAGCTCGGCGCTCGCCCTGCGCGGGTTCGAGGTCGAGGGGGTCGGCAGCGCCGAGGCCTCGGACCGCGTCCGCGACTCCCAGCCCCCCATCGCCATCGTCGACCTCATGCTGCACGGCACGACCGGCTTCGAGCTGGCCCGCCGGCTCCGCGAAGACGCGCCGTCCACGCGCGTCATCCTCACGAGCGAGTACCACTTCTCGCAGACCCAGCTCGAGAAGGCGAACTGTGGCGCGATCGCCTTCGTGCCGCGCCCGTTCGCCGTCGAGGAGCTGTCCGAGTTCCTGCGCACCAAGCTCTGAGGCCGAGGGGCTCACCCCTGTCATCCTGGGGGCCTGTCCTCCTGGGGCCGGTCGTGCATCGAGAAGCGTCTTTCGTGGGCTGACGACGAGGCCTCGGGATAGCCCGCCTGGCAAGCTTGCCCCCTCTGGTCGGTGCCCCGGGCTTCAGTCCGGGGGGAAGCCCTCGCGGCTCGTCGGGAAACGCACTAGCTACCGCAGCCCTCGTGCGCGTCGACCTCCTCGACTTCGAACTGCCTGCCGATCGCATCGCGCAGGAGCCCCCCGCGTCCCGCGACGGCGGTCGCCTGCTGGTCGTCGACCCGCACGGCAAAGGGCCGCCCACCCTCACCGACGCGATGGTGGCCGACCTCGCCGAGCACCTGCCGAAGGGGGCGCTGCTCGTCCTCAACGACACCCGCGTGATCCCGGCGCGGCTCCTCGCGCGCAAGCCGGAGACCGGCGGCAAGGTGGAGGTGTTCCTCGTCCGCAAGGAGGGCCCCGGCTCGTACGAACGCCCGTCGCCGGACGGCGAGCCGATCGTGGTCGAGGGCGAGATCTGGCGCGCGCTCGGCAAGTCGAGCAAGCCGCTGCGCTTCGAGCAGGACCTCCTGGTCGGCGAGGACCTCGTGGTGCGCATCCTCGGGCGCGCCGAGGACGACGGTCTGCTCCGCGTGCTGCTCGCGAGCGATCGCCCCATCCGCGACGCGATCGAGGAGCTCGGGCAGGTCCCGCTCCCGCCGTACATCAAGCGGCCCGCGAGCCTCGACGACAACGAGCGTTACCAGACGGTGTTCGCCCGCAAGGACGGCGCGGTGGCGGCGCCCACCGCGGGGCTGCACCTCACCGAGGCCCTCCTCGGTCGGCTCAACATCGCGGGGTTCGAGCTCGCGACCGTCACGCTCCACGTGGGACTCGGCACGTTCTTGCCCGTGCAGGTCGACGACCTCGACGCCCACCCCATGCACGAGGAGCACTACGAGGTGAGCCGCGCGACCGCCCGGGCGATCGCCGCCGCCAAGGCCGCCGGGCGCCCGGTCATCGCGGTCGGCACCACCTCGGTCCGCGCCCTCGAGAGCGCCGCGCGCGCGGCCCGCGAACAGGGCCTCGACGCACCGGTCGCTGCGGGCGCAGGGGTCACCCGGCTGCTCCTCCAGCCCGGCTCCGAGCTGCTCGTGGTCGACGGCATGCTCACCAACTTCCACCTGCCGCGCTCCACGCTGCTCGCGCTCGTCGCGGCCACGCTCGGCGTCGAGGGGCTGCGCGCCTCGTACGCCCACGCCATCGACCACGGGTATCGCTTCTACTCCTACGGCGACGCGATGCTGGTGCGCTCGGTCCTGCCGCGCGAGGACGTCGCGGCCGGGCTCGCGGCGCTCGCGGAGCCTTCGACCCCTGCGATGGGGCCCCCCGACACGGCCGCCGAGGGCGCCTGATGTTCACGCCCGGGTTCTCGTTCACCGTGCGGGCCACCGACGGCCACGCGCGCGCGGGCGAGCTCGTCACGCCGCACGGCCTCGTGCCGACGCCCACGTTCATGCCGGTGGGCACGCAGGGTTCGGTGAAGGGCCTCACGCCCGACGAGGTCGCGGCGACCGGCGCGCGCGTCGTGCTCGGCAACACCTACCACCTGTGGCTGCGCCCGGGGCCCGAGCTCGTGCGCGCCATGGGGCGCCTGCACGGCTTCGCGCGCTGGCCCCACGCGATGCTCACCGACAGCGGGGGGTTCCAGGCGTTCTCCCTCGCCCAGGGTGACAACCCGCGGGCGGGCACCTCGCGCGTGGTCGCCGGCGCCAAGATCGACGAGGACGGGGTGACGTTCCGCTCGCACCTCGACGGCAGCAAGCGCCACATGTCGCCCGAGGAGTCCATGCGGGTGCAGGGGCTGCTCGGCGCGGACATCGCGATGCAGCTCGACGAGTGCCCCCCGCTCGGTGGCGACGGCGTCCGCGACCGCAAGGGCATCGAGGCGGCGGTCGCGCGCACGACGCGCTGGGCACACCGCTGCCTCGCCGTGTGGCGACGCGACCATCGCCCGGCGGGGCAGGCGCTGTTCGGCATCGTGCAGGGCGGCACCTTCCGCGATCTGCGCATCGCCCACGCCGAGGAGCTCGCCGCCATCGAGGACGGCTTCGACGGCCTCGCCCTCGGCGGCTTCTCGGTCGGCGAGCCGATCCCCATGATGTACGAGGCGCTCGCCGAGGTGGCCCATCGCGTCGATCCGGCGCGCCCGCGCTACCTGATGGGCGTCGGCACCCCGCCCGATCTGCTCGAGGGCATCGAGCACGGGATCGACATGTTCGACTGCGTGCTGCCGACCCGCAACGCGCGCAACGGACAGGCGTTGACCCGCTTCGGCAAGGTGAACGTGAAGCAGGCCCGCTTCCGCGACGATCCCCGCCCGCTCGACCCCGAGTGCGGGTGCCCGTGCTGCGCCGGAGGCTACGCCCGCGCCTACCTGCGCCACCTGTTCGTGGCGGGCGAGATGCTCGTGCTGCGCCTGCTCTCGGTGCACAACCTCTGGCTCTACGGCGAGCTCGTGCGCGACGCGCGCGCGGCGATCGCCGAGGGCCGCTACGCCGCGTTCAAGCGGGCGTGGCTCGAGCGGTGGGCCTCCGGGGTCTGAACTTCCCTGATTCGACGAGCCCTCACGGCAGGGCGGCCACCTCGCCCTCGAGGTCGGCCGACGCCGGCCCCTGGAACATGCGCACCACGCGTGCCTCCTCGCCCGAGAGCAGCTTGCGCGCGAAGAAGGTGGTGCCCGAGCGCTCGAGGACGCACTCGCCCTCGCCCACGCCGTCGAGGAGGCGACGCGCGAGGTGGCGCGCGACGGCCTCGGCCTGCGCCGCATGACGACCGACCGCGCCCTCCCACAGGGTGACCGACGCACGCCAGCGGAGCGGACCGCGGTCGCGCTCGACGACGATGGTGCTCGTGGCGATGCAGATGCCGAGCTCGTGGCGCCGCCGCAATGCCGCGGAGGGGGCGGCGGGCACCCCGCGCGCATCGACCCCCCGACCGAGATCGTTCAGGGGCTCCAGCAAGGCGAGGCGCTGCCGCTCGGTCAGCGGCGCGGCGCCCACTCCGTTCGCGGGGCCCACTCCTTCCGCGCGCCCCACTCCTTCCGCGCGCCCCACTCCTTCCGCGGGGCCCACTCCGTTCGCGCCACGGAGACGCGACGAGGGAGGAAGCCGACCGTTGTCGTTGTGAGCGAGGGCAGCGAGCATGGAGGCATCATGCCCACGCGGGGCGATTCGGCCAAGGTCACCCCGGACAGGATATGTCCGCCCCCTCCGCCCGCAGCCGCTCTCGCGCGATGGCGAGCGCCTCCGCATTGCGATCCACACCGAGCGCGCGTCGCCCCGCCCGCACCGCCGCCACGAGCGTGGTGCCGCTCCCACAGAACGGATCGAGCACCAGCTCTCCCGGCCGGCTGTGCGCGCGCACGAGCGGCTCGAGGAGCGCGAGGGGCTTCTGGGTCGGGTAGCCGGTGCGCTCCTTCGCCTGGTTGTTGATCGAAGGCACGTCCCACACGTCGGGCTGCTTCTTGAGCTCGCCGCGCATGCGCACCGAGCGCGCCGGGATCATCGGTGGATCGAAGTGCCAGGTCGCGCCGCGCGTGTACCAGAGGATCGTGTCGTGCTTGCGCGGGTAGTACCGCGGCGAGCTGCCCCCGAGTCCGTACGACCACACGAGCTCGTTGCGGAACCCGGGGCCGCCCCCCGGATCGCGATCGCCAGGGCCGAACAGGTCGTCGAGCAGGACGGCCACCTCGTGCGCGACCCGGTGGTCGAGGTGGACCAGGATCGACCCCTCGGCGGTGAGGAGCTCCCGGAACAGGGCGAGGCGGGGGCGCAGGAACGCGAGCAACCCGGCCCGGCCCCCCTCCCAGCGGTCGTCGAAGGCGCCGAAGTCCCGGCCGGTCCCGAACGGCGGATCGAGGTAGCAGAGGGCGACCTTCCCGGAGAGCTCGGGCGCGAGCGCGGTGAGGACCTCGAGGTTGTCGCCGTGGTGGAGCACGCGCGGAGGCTACCTGCGTCCGGCTCCCCGTGTTACTCCCGCGCGGTTCATGGGTCCTGGGAAGCGTGCCCTCCTGCTCGCCGTCGTGCCCCTCGTGGCCGGGTGGGAGCTCCTCGCCGCGGAGCGCCAGCACCGCGCCGCCCCCACGGACGC
>CAZUZY010000087.1:0-25246 GCA_964624885.1 uncultured Polyangiales bacterium
GGCGCCGATCACCGCGCGGCCGCGCGCACGCGCCACGCGCACGAGCTCGCCACCCACGAGCCCCGAGGCCCCGAGCACGACGAGCGGACCGCTCGTCATGAGGCCCTCCCCCGACGGCTCATCGGTGCTTCAGCGACCAGTCGTAGGGGATGCGCGCGTCGAACGGGTCGAGCCGCTCGATCTCGTGGGGATCGTGGGGGATCGAGGCGCAGTTGGCGACGACGGCCGGCACGGTGCCGACGCCCTTGAAGCCGTTCCACACCTGCACGGGCACCTTGACCAGCGCGTGGGCGTCCTGGCCGAGGAAGATCTCCATGAGCTCGCCGCGCGTCTTGCTGCCCTCGCGATCGTCGAACAGCACGAGCTTGATCTGGCCGACGGGCACCGCGTAGTGGATGACCATCTCGCGGTGGAGATGCCAACCCTTGATCACGCCCGGATACACGAAGGAGAAGTAGATCTCTCCGAAGCGCTCGAACTCGGGGTCGGTGGCCTTCAGCATGTGGACCACCTTCCCGCGCTCGTCGGGAATGATTCGACGCGGACTGACGACGACGCCCTCGATCACGGCGGGCTGGCCTACCACGTGCCGTCCTTGCTGGCGAGCGGGGAAGCTGTTACCACTGCCGCCGCTCATGGACCGCGAGCGCGTCATAGGCGCCCTGCGCGCAGCCCGGAGCAAGGTGACCTGGTTCGGGGTCATCGTCGGCCTCGTGTCGCTGTACACGGTGTGGCGCGTCGTCGCCCGGCTCAAGCTGGGGGCCGACGTGACGGACGAGTCGTTCTACGCGGTCGTCCAGCACCGCTTCGCGCTGGGCGACAAGCCGTATCTCGACGAGGTGAACCTCCGTCAGAACGCCGCGTTCATCACGCTTCCCCTCTACTGGGCGCGGCTGAAGATCAAGGGCAACACGGACGGGATCATCCTGTTCCTGCGCTTCGTGTACTTCGTCTTCACGTGTGGGACGGCGTATTCGATCTATCGGTTCGCCCGGACCCGCATCGGTCACACGCCGGCGGTCCTGGTCGGGCTGCTGGGGATCGCGTTCATCCCGTTCAACGTCCCGACCTGCTCGTACAACACGCTCGGCTGCACGTTCCTCACGACCGGGATCTTCCTGTCCCTGTGGCGCCTCTCCGCCACCGAAGAGGAACCCGCGCCGCTGGCCGTCCACTATGCGTCCGGGTTCGCGCACGGGCTCGCGGTCATCGCCTACCCACCGCTCGCCATCCCGGTCGTCCTGTTCACCGTGGTCACGCCCTGGTTCGACGAGAGCAAGCGTCGCTTCCGCAACGTCGGGCTCTACGTCGGCGGCGGGCTGACGACGGTCCTCTTGATCCTGCCGCTCCTCTCGGCCGCGGGCCCCAAGGGGATTCGCGAGGCGATCGCCTACGAGCGCGCGCTCACCCAGCCGCGCACGATGGACAAGCTCAAGGCCGTCGTCGAGGAGCTGTGGAACCTCGCTCCCCTGCAGCAGGGTGGCGCCGCCCCCCGCTTGCTGGTCGTGACGCTGCTCTTCATCGTCGCCGCCCGCTCGTTCGGCGTCGTGCGGCAGATCGTGTTGCCGTGCATCCTCCCGGGCATCGCCTGGTGGGTCAACACGCCGGCCCTGCGCGGACCGGTCGACCAGCACACCGTCGGCCTCTACTTCAACGTGTACTCGGGCCTGGCAGGCCTGGCCTTCGTGGCCCTCGGTCGGCTCGACAAGCAGGCGTGGCGGCTCGTGTTCTGCTGCCTCGTCCCCTCGGCCATCGCCGGCCTGATCAACGGCTACTCGAGCGACAACGGTGCCATGAACGCGGGCCTGGGGGCCTTCCCCGCGGCCGTGCTGGCGGTCATCCTCG
Organism: uncultured Polyangiales bacterium; assembly: GCA_964624885.1. Classification (GTDB taxonomy): domain Bacteria; phylum Myxococcota_A; class Polyangia; order Polyangiales; family JADJMO01; genus JADJMO01. The sequence continues at coordinate 1,846 of CAZUZY010000087.1, forward strand.
CGGTCGAGATCGCGTCGAACGGCGGGCGGCGGCGGCAGGCGCTGCTCTGGGCCTCGGCGACCGCGGCGAGCCTCGTGTACTACCACATCGAGCTCTCCTACGCGCTCGTCTACCGGGACGGGCCGGCGGAGACCCTCAAGACCCGCGTGCGCTTCGGCCCCTTCCGCGGCCTCTACACGACCGAGAAGAACGCCGCCGAGATCCACGAGCTCGTGACGGTGCTGCGCAAGTTCGAGGATCGGACCGCGCGCATGGTCAGCTTCTACGACTTCCCGGCGGCGTACATCGTCACCCGGATGAAGCCGGGCATGCCGAGCTCGTGGACGGACTCGCGGATCCCCGCCTCGCCGTTCATGATGGACTACTACCGACGACACCTCACCGGACGAGGCCTGGTGGTGCGCTGGCCGGTCTGGAACCGCCACGGGCGCACCGAGCTCGACGTGCTCGTCGAGGACCCGACCCGGATCCTCTACCGCGGGAGCAACGGCTGGGTCCTCTATCGCGAGCCCCCGCCGTCCGTCGCGCTGCCCGCTGCGCCCCCGCCCTGATCACGGGCAGCCCCGATCACGGGCAGCCCCGATCACGGGCAACCCTGATCACGGGCAACCCTGATCACGGGCAACGGAGCGTGCTCCCAGCCATCGCCTGGTGCTGCTTCGCCTCCGCCTCCAGCTTGAGGAGGCCTTCGATGCGGGCGAGCTCGCCCCACAGGCACACGCGGTTGCGCCCCTTGCCCTCCGCGAGCGCGCGCATGCGCAGCAGCGGGTTCGCGCCCGGCGGCTCCCACCCCGCGGAGAAGTTGCGCCGGATCTCGAGGCCGCGGTCGCCCGCTTCGATGGCCCGCGGCTCGCTGAACGCTGGCCGCAGCCCGAGCCAGCACACCCCCGCCACCAGGACCACGCGCACCCCGAGCGCGAGCAAGCGGTCGTCGCCCGGCCAGAGCGCCGCGATCAGCACCGCGCCCGCGAGGCACCCGAGCACCACGCGGAAGAACGTGGCCGATTGCACCTGGAACAGGAGCCCGAGGTGGTACGGCGAGAACCCGGCCCGCGCGAACGGCAGCGCGAAGTCCGGCAGCGGCCGCACGAGCTCCTCGGGGACCGTGTTGTAGACGAGCCCGACGAACCCGATCTGCACCACGCTCGCGCACGCGAGGCCGCCGGCGATTCCGCGCAGCCACACGCGCGCGCCCTCGTGCCGCTGGGCGATCCGCTCGAGACCGTACGCCGCGCCGCACGCGAAGAACGGCGGCGCCGCGCCCACGAGGCGGGGGCCGATCGTCCAGCCGCCGCGCCACACCACCGCGCCGCTCACCGCGACCACCAGGATGATCATCGCCGAGATCGCGACGCCGACGGCGAGCCGCTGGTGGCCGTGGGTCGCGCGGGCGCCCGCCGGCCACCACACCACCGCCGGGATCGCGAGCACCGCGAGCCACATGAACGGGCTCGTGCCGAGGAAGCCGAAGGTGGGGTTGAACACGAGGTCGACGCAGTGCTCGAGGTCGGGCGGCTCGATGCCGAAGAACCCGCGCACGTGGAACGCCTTGTACGAGGCGTTCTCCAGCATCTTGTGGCCCGGCGTGAACGGGTCGCCGTAGGCGCGCCACTGGAACAGCATCAAGACGGCGACGTCGATCGCGCCGCCGATCGCGAAGGCGACGAGGCGCGTGGGCCGGTAGAACGTGACGAGCCCGAACAGCGCGAGCACCGCCGAGACCACGAGCCCGTGGTACTCGAGCACCGTGCAGAGGCCGGTCAGGAGGCCGGCCAGGAACGCCGCGCCGAGCCCGCGGGTCTTCGCGTCCACCGGGTGATCGAGGCGCTGCTGGGTGATGACGCCGAAGGCCCCGAAGGCGGCGCACGCGAACGCCGCGTGCGAGACGAACATCTGCGAGTAGGCGAGGAAGTTGGTGCCGAGCCCCGCGGCGATCACCGCGGTCATGCGGAACACCACGTCGGGCGTGAACCGGCGGAGGAACCGCTCGAACCAGACCAGGAACAGGAAGCAGGGGATCTGGGTCGTGAAGAACCGCATCACGAACGTGGCGTCGCGCAGCCACGCGGCCTTCTCGACCGGCGGATCGAGCAGGCCGGGGGGCGGCCGACCCCGGGCGGTCTCCACCTTGACGAAGGCCCAGTAGGGCACGACCCCGAGGTAGCTGATGGCGGGACCCTTCACCGAGTAGAGGTGCTCGATCTTGGTCACCTTGTCGGGCGCCTTGGCCATGTCGTTGATCCAGCCGTGGCGCTGGACCATCCGGTCGATGCGGAGCGTGCCGTCCTCGACCAGGGCCATGGTCATGTAGGTGCGGACGTTCTCGTTCGGGTTGTTGACCGCGGCGACGTAGGGGAACACCGTGAGCATCACCACGGCCGCGAGCGCGAGGCAGAGCGCCACGCAGCGCGAGGGGTGGAACAGCCCGGGCATCGCGGCGCTTCTAGCAAGCATTTCCGGCCCTACAAAGCCCGCCGCCGTCGGCGGACGATCAGGACGAGGAGGAGGGTCACCGCGGTCGCCCCTGTGACCCACAGGCCGGCCGTGAGCCGGCGCGGCCAGTACTGCAGGTGCACGTGCTGCTTGCCCTGGGCGACGTCGAGCACGAGCAGCAGCCGCTGCTCGCGCACCGTGCCCACGTTCGAGCGCCAGCCCACGTCGTAGGCGGTGTTCAGGAGCACCCGCGCCGACCCCTCGGGCACCTCGACGTCGAAGTCGAACGTGCTCGGCGTCCGCTTCACGTTGGTCACGCGCGCGTGATCGCTCCGCGCCTGGGGCACGTCGCCCGGCCACAACGGCGCGCCCCAGCCGAAGACGAACTCCTGGCGACACCCGAGCCACGCCCGGTTGTCACGCGGCTGATCGGGCCAGTTCGCGAGATCCTTGAACGCGTAGTGGAAGTTCGCGGCCGGCGTCCTCTGCTCGAGCGGCTTGCCGCCGACCCGGCTCGAGACGACCCGCTGATCGAGGATCACGGTGTCCACCACCGTGACGAGCGCGGCCGACCCGAGCGCTCCGATCGCGAGGGCCGCCAAGATTCGAGCGCGGGGGAACCGTTGCGCGAGGAAGCGCGGGATCCGGTCGAGCGCGAGCCCCCCCACGAGCACGAGGAACATGAACACGAAGATGCGGAACCGCGACGGCACGCGCATCGCCGTGAAGGGGAACACGCGCTCGTGCAGCCACGCCCACGGTGCGTCGTCGTCGTAGCCACCGAGCATCAGCCAGAAGCACGGGATCAGCACGACCCACACCCAGCGCGCGCGCCGGAGCGCGACCAGGAGCCCCGCGGCCGCGAGCCCGAGGCCGGGGAACCCGAGGAAGCTGATGTACTCGCCCCACACGTACTGCTGGCCGGGCAGCTTCGGCCACCAGCGCCACTGCGGCCAGAGGTACATGGCCTTGAGCGAGTGCAAGCGTGCGAGGTGGTCCCAGTCGGGCTCCATCTGGCGCTTGTGGATGGCGAACTGCTCGGCGAGCGGCAGGAGGCGCGCGGCCGAGAGTCCGACCATCACCACCACCGTGATCAGCGCGGCGACGGCGATGCGCGGCAGGCGGCGGGGCGTCGCGCGGGTGAGGGTCTCGAGGCCCAGCACCACCGCGCCGAGGGGCAAGGGATACGTGCCCCCGTCGTACACGATGAGCGCGAGCATCGCGCCGAGCCCCACGGCCGCGCCGAGCCGGTGCTCCGCGCGCCGCCAGAGGTAGAGCAGCCACGGCATGAGCCAGAACGAGACGAACGTGAAGTGCGCGCCCGCGACCTGGCTGGTGAGGGTGGCCCCGAAGCCCCACATGGTGGCGGAGAACGCCGCGCCGATCGGGCCGAGGCGCAGGTCGCGCCGGGCGAGCAGCCACATCCCGAAGAACCCGGCGAGCGCGTGGGCGAGCTGCCAGACGATGCTGGTCAGGTTGCTGTTCAACGGCTGCAGGAGCAAGAGGAGCGGCGACACCACGAGCGACTCGGGGTGGTCCCACAGCGGGATCCCGAGGCAGTCGTAGGGGTTCCAGAGGGGCAGCTCACGCGCGCGGAGCGCCGCCTTGCCCACCTCGATCTGGTGCAGGAACCGCTCACCGTCGCCGGTCGGGGTGGTGGGGTACGCCGCGATCATCGGGCCCCACACGAGCGCGAGCAGCAGCAGCGACAGCCAGAGGACCCAGTTCCGTCGCAGCCACCGGGGGAGGAGGACGCGGAGGAGCGGCGGCATCGGTCAGGCCTGCCGACGGCGTCGGAGGAGCGGGGCGGCGAGCACCGCGAGCGTCGCGAGGACCCCCAGGCTGGTCAGCGCGACGCCGGTGAGGAACCCGCGCGGCCGGTACTGGAGGACCACGTGGTGGTGGCCGGCGGGCAGCGCGAGGTCGAGCATCAGCGCTGGGCTCTTGAGAACGCGCCCGATGCTCGGTTTCCATTCCGCCGAGAAGCTCTGATTGAAGTGGACCACGGTGGGGCCTGGTGCGTCCACGTCGAGCACCCAGGTGTTCTGGCGGACCAGCACCTTGCCGAGCGTGCCCGCGTCGGCCCAGGCCTGCGGCACCTCACCCATGCGCAGCGCACGGGCGGGCGGCAGCTCGAGCGACAGCGAGTAGCAGCTGTCGGTCCCGAGGTTCCTCATCGGGTTCTCGGCCTTGCGCGCCAGGTCGTCGAGGCCGGGCTCGAGGTGGTAGGGGCGGGCGAGCGGGTCGAGCTTGGGGAGCGGTGCCTGCTGGGGCAGATCCTTGTAGAGCTTGCGCGCGGCGGCGAGCGGGTCCGCGGCGGCGAGCACCCCGGCGCCGAGCAGGATGGCCACGAGGTGCGGCCGCTTCACCGCCTTGATCGCCTCGTGGAGCGCCACCGCCGCGGCGCCGGCGATCGCCAGATCGACCACGATGATCCACCGCGAGGGCACGTTCATCTGGTGGAACAGAGGCAGCCGCGAGAGCAGCACGAACGGAGCGTTGGGCGAGCTCACCCCGCGGGTGAGCAGCATGGCGCCGACGAGGAGGAAGAACAGGTCCCACCGCCGCGGCTTGAGGATCAGCGCGGTGCCGGCCCCGGCGATGCCCATGCCGACGACGAGCGGGCCCACGTACCCGCGGTACTCGTCCGCGCTGTAGTTCACGCCGGCCGGGCGGTTGATCTCGGCCTCGCCCAGCATGGCGAAGAAGTGCGGCCACTGCGGCGAATCTTTCTCGACGAACAGTCGCGGATAGCGCGTGATCAGATCGAGCATCGGCACGAGCTTCACCGCCGCGAGGCACAGCCCGAGGCCGAGGGTGAGACCGAGCACCCGCCCGACGACGGCCGCGCCCACCCCCGACGTGAACACGCGGGGGACCGAGACCAGCAGCAACGCGATCGTGGTGAACGCGAGCGGGTAGAGCCCGCCCTCGAGCCCGACGAGCCCGAACGCCACCCCGGCGCCCGCGGCGGCGCGCAGGTCGCGCTCGCCCATGCGCGCGAGGGCGAGCACCCAGGGCAGGAGCGCCACCGCGGCGAAATGCAGGCGGAAACCGCCGTGGAAGACCACGCCGCCCGCCGCCGCGAAGACGACTCCGGTCATGAACGCGGGAAGTCGGTCGACGAGCAGGGCCCGCCGCGCCCACGCGTAGCCACCGGTGATGCCGACGATGGCCGCGACCAGGAGATACCCCCGCACCATCGCGTCGCCGCGGACGCCGAACAGGCCGGCGAAGAGCGTGCCGACGACCGTGGTGTCGGGGTTGCCGAGGTAGGGGCTGCCGCCGCACTGCGAGCGGTCCCAGAGCGGGAAGCCGTCGCCACGCAGGAACGACGTGCGAGCGACCTCGAACGCACGCACCCCGAGCGGGCCTTCGAGGCCGGGGGTCGCGCCGCGCAGGTACATGGCACGGAGCGCTTGCGCGACGACGATCGCCGCGGCCAGCACGACCCCGCGCACCGCCCACCGCCCGATCGCGGCCCGGGTCGCTCGGCGCATCGGCTACTCCAGCACGGCCTCGGCGAGGGCTCCGCCCTGGCCGGCCCACGTCTTGACGACGATGCGGACCTTCTCGACGGGGGCGCTCCCGGTGCCGAGCTCGATGCGGCGCCACTCCGGCTTGAGCGAGAACGGCCCGAGGTTCACCGGCAGGGTCTTGATCACCTTGCCCTGCGACCAGACCTCGATCTCGGCGTCGAGCACCGCGCGGTCGGGGTTGCCGCCGCCCTTGCCGTTGAGCACCTTGAGGCGCGTGAACGGCCGCGGCTTCAGGGGCGCGAGATCGATCCAGCCGGGCGCCATGTCGGGGAGTTGCCACTCGGTCGCGTCCGCGCCGTCGGTCGCGAGCTGGGGCGGGAAGCGCGGGCCGTTGCTGGCCGAGGCCTCCGCCTTGAGCTGCACCGGCCGACGCGCGAGCCACACGGCGGCGACGATGGCGGTGACCACGAGCAGCACGACCCCTCCGACGCGGACCGCGCGGACCCGGCGCCGATCGACCGTGTCGAGAGCGACGGGGAGGAGCGCGTCGTCGAGCGCCTGCTGCAGCTCGACGAGCTTCTTGAACTGTGCCTCGTGCTCCGCCCGCAGGTCGGCCTCGAGCTCGGGGATCGCCTTGCCGAGGAGCTCGTCGGCGGCGGCCTTGCGCTCGGGCGTCACCGCGGGCGCGCCCTCCACGTCGAGCGCCGCGCGGGTGAGCTCGAGCGCGGTCCGGGCGAGAGCCAGCGCTTCGGCCCGCGCGCCGTAGGCCCACAGCGCCTCGGCGGCCTCGCGCTTCTGGTGGGCCCGGTGGACGAGGGCGTGGAAGGTCGAGTGCGCCGCGGCCATGCCCGTCGCCCGGGACTCGGCGTCGCGCAGCAGGAACCACTCGCGCAGGTCGGAGGCAAGGGAGGCCATCGGCGAGGGGCCGCACGCTACCCAACGGATCGGCGAGCGTCGAGCCCTCCGGAGGCCGGGTGGCCCCAGGAATGCTACATTGCCCGGATGTCCTTCCGGTCGATTCTCGGTGTGGTCGCCGTTTCCACTTGCATGCTCCCCGTCGCGTGTTCCTCGGACGACGGCGGCGGCACCCCGACCACCGACGCGGGCACGGACACGGGCGCCGACACCGGCCCGCTCGACCCGCTCGCCGTGCCCTGCAAGGACACCAAGGACGCCGTCTACGGCGACCCAGGCACCCTCCCGGCGGACAAGGGCGCCATCCTCAAGTGCAGCCCCGCCGACACCGTCGCCAAGGCCGCCCTCCAGGCGAAGGTCGACGGCATCGGTTACAAGGGCAAGGCGCTCTCGAGCGGCTACCGCAGCTACCGCATCCTCTACCGCACCGAGCGCGGCACCACGACCCCGAGCGCCGGCTACACGAGCGCGATGGTGTTCCTCCCCGACACGCCGCGGGCCACCAAGCTCCCGGTCGTCCTGTTCGGGCGCGGCAGCCGCGGCCAGGCGGCCAAGTGCGCGCCCTCGCGCCTCGAGCCCGAGGGCGCCTACGTGCAGGGCGACTACGACGCGGCGGTGCTCCCGCTGGTCGGCGCCGGCTACGCGGTCATCGCCCCCGATCTCTCCGGCTACGCGAACTTCGGCGCCAAGGACAACCCCGTCGCGGCCTACGGCAACGCGAACGACACGGGCAAGGCGCTCCTCGACGGCAGCCGCGCCCTGCGCAAGCTCGTCCCCTCGATCCTCAGCGACAAGGTCGTCCTCGTCGGGCACTCGCAGGGCGGCCACGTCGCGCTCTCGGGCGCCGCGCTCTCCGGCAGCTACGGCGTCGACGGCACGCTCGCCGGCGTCGCGCTCTACGCGCCGCTCTGGCTCGCCCAGCGCACGTGGGGCGCGCTCCTCCTCCTCGCCGACGCCTACCCCATCGCCACCGAGCCCACGCCGAACGCGGTGAGCATCTGGTACCACTACACGACGAGCGAGCTGCTCGACGGCCCGGGCCACGGCGGCGACGTCTTCAAGGCCGACAAGCGCGCCGCGATCAAGACCTTCGTCGAGTCCGACTGCTGGGCCAAGAACTACCCGAAGCTCGAGGCGCTCGGCACCAAGGCGACCGACATCTTCGACCCGGCCTTCGACGCCGCCGTCACCAACGCCGCCGCCGCGGGCTCGGCGTGCCCCACCGCCGACCCGGGCAAGACCCTCTGCGAGACCTGGATGGCCCGCTACAAGGCCGACCGCCCGTCGCTCTCGGCGCTCAAGGCGCCGGTGCTCTTCATGTACGGCGCCAAGGACACGACCATCCCGCCCCAGCGGGTGACCTGCGCGATCGACACGATGGAGAAGGATGGCGTCAAGCCCACCTACTGCGTCGATCCCGACCAGGATCACGGCGGCATCGTCCGCGCCAGGTCGAGCTACGTCGCCGACTGGATCGGCAGCGTCACCCTCGGCGAGACGGCCCCCGCCGCCTGCGCGAAGGGCAAGGAAGCGATCCTCGCCACCGACGGCAAGCCCGCCACCTGCGACCCGATCCCCCCCAACGAGTGATCACGCCAACAAGAGCGCAGACTATCAACCGATAGTTTGCGGGTCGAGGGTGGTCGCGCTGTAACCGGGTCCCCTCCGGAGGTTCCCCGATGAGCAGCACGTCGAACAGTGGCTTGGGCAAGGGCATCGTCATCGTCGCCGCGAAGCGCACCGCGTTCGGCACGATGCAGGGCGCACTCAAGGGCGTCACCGCCAACGATCTCGCCGTCCACGCGGCCAAGGCGGCGCTCGCCCAGAGCGGCCTCAGCGGCGCCGACATCGACCACGTGATCGTCGGCAACGTGCTGCAGTCGAGCGCCGACGCCATCTACTGCTCGCGCCACGTGGGCCTCAAGGCCGGCGTGCCGATCGAGGTGCCGGCCGTCACCGTCAACCGCCTCTGCGGCTCCGGCTTCGAGGCGCTCGTGCAGGGCGCGCACCGCCTCCTGCTCGGCGAGGCCAGCGCGGTCCTCGTCGGTGGCACCGAGAACATGACCCAGGCCCCGCACGTCCTCCGCGGCGGCCGGGAGGGCTTCGCCTTCGGCAAGGCGCCCGCGCTCGAGGACTCGCTGTGGAGCTGCCTCACCGACAGCTACTGCAACGCGCCGATGGCCGTGACCGCCGAGAACCTCGCCACCAAGTACGGCCTCACGCGCGAGCAGTGCGACCAGTACGCGCTCACCTCGCAGAAGCGCTGGGCCGAGGCCAACGCCGCGGGCGCGTTCAAGGACGAGATCGCCGCCATCGACCTCCCCGGCAAGAAGAAGGATTCGCCGCCGGTGGTGTTCGCGACCGACGAGCACCCGCGTCCGCAGTCGACGATGGAGTCGCTCGCCAAGCTCCCGCCCGTGTTCAAGAAGGACGGCGTGGTCACGGCCGGCAACGCGAGCGGCATCTGCGACGGCGCGGCGATGCTCGTCATGACGACCGCCGAGTACGCGGCGCAGAAGGGCCTCACCGTGCTCGCCAAGCTCACCTCCTGGGGCGTCGCCGGCGTGGAGCCCACGCTGATGGGCATCGGCCCGGCCTACGCGATCCCGAAGGCGCTCGAGCGCGCGGGCATCAAGCCGAGCGACGTCGACTTCTACGACATCAACGAGGCCTTCGCCCCCCAGTGGCTCGCGTGCGCCAAGCACCTCGAGATCCCGCTCGAGAAGGCCAACGTCAACGGCGGCGCGATCGCGCTCGGCCACCCGCTCGGCGCCTCGGGCGCGCGCATCACGGCGAACCTGATCTACACGCTCGCCCAGAAGGGCAAGAAGATCGGCGTCGGCAGCGCGTGCATCGGCGGTGGCCAGGGCATCGCGGTCGTCCTCGAACGGGCGTAGCTCCGGGGACGGGGCGGGGGGGCCTACCGGGCGTGGCGGGGGCCTCCTCCGAGACACCGGGGCAACCTCACACGAGCCCGGCCGCTGTCCCGCCTTCCAGCGGGGGCGCTGCGCGTTGCTTGCGGCGGAGTGTCTTTGCGGTGTCTCGGAGGAGGCCCCCGCCACGCCCTCTCGGGAGCACCCGCCCGTCGCCTCCGCATTCGGGGTGTTCTCGAGCTTTGCTCTCGGATTGGTGGGACTTGCGGTACTTCCCGCCGCTCGGCGGGGCCGGAGCGACCGGACGCCGATGCGTCGTGCTTGGTACGCTGGCGAGGTGAGAGGACGCGCGGCACTCGCACTCGGGGTCGTCGTGGCGGGGCTGATCGGCGGCTGTCGGCGCCGGCCCGAGGTCATCAAGCCAGCGCCGGCGAGCGAGTCGTCGGCGGCTTCGGCAGTGTCGTCGTCGGCCGTCGGTGACGGTTCGGTCGACGACGCACCCAAGCCGGTCTCCGCCGACTTCGACGGCATCACGCGCGTGGAGGCGGTCGACGGCAACATCGTGGGCCACCACCCGACGCGGGGGCTGCTGTGGCTCACGAACAGCGGTGTCGACAGCGAGCCGGCGCTGTCCACCGATGGGCGCGTGGCGTTCGCCCGCTGGGTCACCACCGACTGCGCGCCCCCCGACGAACCGAACGTCTCTTGCTCCGAGCTGTGGCTGCTGACCAGCAAGGGCTCGCCCACGCGTCTCCTCGACAAGGGGTTACAGAAGGACCTTCCCGCCGTCGATCTTCCCCACGGGGCGATCGGAAGCCTCACCTTCTCCCGAGACGGTCGCACGCTCTTCATGAACGACTCCGGGTTCGGGACGGTGGGCAGCCTCTCGGCATGGGCCTACGACTTGGGCACCAAGCGCCTCTCGGCGCTCATGGGCGCTGGCCGGTTCGTGCGGGAGGTGACGAGTGGTCCGTGGTCGGGCGCCGCGATCGTCTGCGGCATGCCTCTCCAGCCCGCCCCGGACTACGGCCGCAAGGAGGAGTGCCGCGTCGTTCGCGCCGACGCGAGCGCCCGCCGGCCCCTCTCGGTCGACAGCAGCAAGTGGAGCGCAGAACTCGGCGAGAAGTGAGCGGGCGTGAGCGGGCCGCGGCCGAGGCCCCCCGTCCTCGCCTTGGCGCTCGTCGCCAGCAGGAGACCAGCTTCTCCCCGCACGAAGGTAAAACGCCCATTCTACATTCGTGCGCGAGAAAAATTTCGGCCCCACGGCGTGGGCCCCCGCGACCTCGCGCACGACCGCCAGAGGACGCCGAACGTGTGAGGACACTGAACGTGTGCGGACGGCACCCCCGCACGGGCACTGTCCCGCGGTGGTCCTCCCCCCGCGCGAAGCAAGGTGGGAAAGAGCGAGGACGCCGACGCCACCTCGCAGAGACCGCAAAGACACTCCGCTCCGAGCAACGCGCGACGCCCCCGCTGGAAGGCAGGACAACGGTCGGGCTCGTGTGAGGGTCCCCCGGTCTCTGCGAGGTGGCGTCGGCGCCCGCAGCGGTGTCGCCCCCGGCCCCCCGCGCGCCGGGTCTCTGCGAGGTGGCGTCGGCGCCCGCAGCGGTGTCGCTACGAGCGAGGCGCCTAGCGCGCGCGGTCGAGCTTCGCGCGAACGGTTTCCAGCAAGAGCTCCTCCGTGAACGGCTTGCTGAGGAGCTCCGCGTACTCGGGCAGCTTCGCGCGCTCGAGCGCGTCCCCGGGGTAGCCGCTCATGAAGAGCACCCGGATGTGCGGCCGCAGCGCGAGGAGTCGCTCCACCATCTCGGGCCCCGACATGCGAGGCATCATCACGTCCGAGAGCACGAGGTCGATCGGCCCCGGGTGGCGATCGGCCAGCAGGAGCGCGTCACCGGGCCCCGGCGCAGAGAGCACGCGGTAGCCAGCCTCCCCGAGCAGCGCCGTGACCACCTCGCGCACCGCCGGGTCGTCCTCGACCACGAGGATGGTCTCGCCGACGCCGCTGCGCGGGGGCCGGCTCTGCGCGACCGGGCTGATCGGCGGCTCGGTCGGGCCCTCCGCGGGCAGGTAGATGGTGAAGCGGGCGCCGAAGCCGGGGCGGGTCTCGAGCTGCACCGTGCCGCCCGCGCGCTGCACGATGCCGTAGGTGATCGCGAGGCCGAGGCCCGTGCCTTGCCCGGCGTCCTTGGTCGTGAAGAACGGCTCGAAGACGTGGCTCGCCACCTCGTCCGTCATGCCCGGCCCCGTGTCCGTCACGTCGATGCGCACCCAGCGCCCCGGCGTGATCCCGAGGGGACCGGTGGCGATCGCGTCGAGCGCGTCGACCGCCGTGGTGATGCGGAGGATGCCGCCGTCGACCATCGCGTCGCGGGCGTTGACGGCCAGGTTGATGAGGATCTGCTCGAGGCTCGTGCGAGCGAGTCGCACCCGCCCACCCGCCAGCACCGTGGCGATCTGCACGTTCTCACCGAGGCTCGTGGTGAGGAGTCGCACCGTGTCGCGGATGACGGCGTCGGCGTCGATCACGTCCGTGCGCACGTCGCCCCCGCGGCTGAACAGGAGCAGCTGTCGGGTCACCGCGGCGGCGCGATCCGACGCCTCCTGGATGCGCTCGGCGTGCACGCGCAGCGGATCGGCCTGCGGCAGGTGCTTCTCGACGTAGCGGGCCGCGTTGACGATGACGAACAAGAGGTTGTTGAAGTCGTGCGCCACGCCGCCCGCGAGGCGGCCGAGCGACTCCATGCGCTGGGCGCGGCTCAGCTGCTCCTCCAGCCGATCGCGCTCGGTGGTGTCGGCGTAGACGGTGAGGATCGCCGGCGCCTCCCCGAAGCTGAAGTGGGTCGAGCGGAGCTCCACGCCGAGCGACGACCCGTCCTGCTTCAGCATGGTCTGCCGAGCGAGCAGCCCCGGCTGGCCGTCCCGCAAGAGCGCGTCGCGTCGGGCCGCGGCGGCTGTGCGATCCTGCTCGGCGACCGTGTCGAGCGCGCGTCGACCGAGCAGCGCCGCGAGCTGGTAGCCCAGCATGCGCGCGAGCGCCTCGTTCACGTAGACGAAGGCTCCGTCGCGCTCCACCGACAGGCCGACCGGCAGCAGATCGAGCAGGCCGCGCAGCCGCGCGCGCGAGGCCGAGAGCTCGGTCAACGCCTCTTCTCGCTCGGTGACGTCGTGGATGATCGACAGGAGCTGGGTCCGTCCGCGGACGACCACCGGCCCGCTGTTCACCTCGACGCGTCGGACCTCGCCGCCGGCGAGTCGGTGCGGGAACCGGAACAGCGTCCGCTCCTCGGCGCGCGCGCGCTCCATCTCGGCGCGGACCTCCTCGGGGGGCAGCGTGTTGAGCTCGTGGATGCTCATGCCGACCAGGCGCTCGCGCGGATAGCCGTAGAACGCCGCGGCGGGCGCGTTCGCGTCGTCGATGCGTCCGCTGATCGGGTCGATCAGCAGCTTGATGGCGGGGTTGTGCTCGAAGAAGTGCCGGTAGAGCGACTCGGCCTCGTCGATGGCCGGGTCGGGCGTACCGAGCGGCCGCACGTTGCGCCGCAGCACCAGGATCGCTGCGGGAGTGCCGTCCTCGAGCAGCGGCGTGCAGGTCATCTGTTGCACGAGCCCGGAGCCGTCCTTGTGCCGGGTGTGGACCGTGCCCACCCACGGCTGCCCCTCGGTGAGCAGTCGCTGCGCGATGGCCTTGTGGAACGCGCCTTCGGGGTGGTCGTCTCGCAGCACGGCGGGGACGTTGCCGATCACCTCCTCGGCCGTGAAGCCGGTCGCCCGCTCGAAGGCCGCGTTGACGGCGAGGATACGCCCGTCACGCCCGATGATCTCGGCCGGATCCGGGTGACGCGCGAGCGCCTGGGAGAGCGCGTCGAGGCCTCGCACTCAGCGCCCTCGGAGGTGATCGCGGAAGGCACGCGCCTCCGCGAGCGCGGTGTCGGCGTCCGCGGCGCGCACCACGAAGTGGCCCATCTTGCGGCGGGGCTTCGGCTCGGTCTTGCCGTAGAGGACCACGTCGACCACGCTCGGATGCTGCTTCCAGCACGACAGGTCGAGGCCCTGGCCGGGCGCGCCGCGGCCCTGCTCGATCCAGATGTCGCCGAGAAGGTTCCCCATGCAGTACGAGCCCGTGGGGTCGACGAGCTGGGGCTCGTGCAGCGGGAGGTCGAGCAGCACGCGCGCGAGCACGTCGTACTGGCTCGCGGTGCAGGCGTTCCGCGTGACGTGCCCGCTGTTGTGGGGCCGGGGCGCGAGCTCGTTCACGTAGACGTACAGCCCGCCGGCGGCGACCCCCGACGAGCGCCGGGCGGCGGTGCGCCCGACGAAGAACTCGATGCACAGCACGCCCTCGAGGTCGACGGCGCGGGCCGTGCGCAGCGCGACGTCACGCACCACCTCGGCCACCGCGGCGGGCACCCGCGCGGGCACCAGGGTGAGATCCAGGATGTGCCCCTCGTGGGCGTTCTCGAAGAGGGGGAAGGTGACCTCGGCGCCGCTGCGGTCGCGGGCGACGATGCAGCTGACCTCGACCGCGAGGTCGATGATCTCCTCGAGCACGCAGGCGAAGTCGCTCTTGCGCTCGCGGAGGGCGAGGATGGCGGCCGCGAGGTCCTCGTGCCCCGCCACGTGGAACTGTCCCTTGCCGTCGTACCCACCGCGAATGGTCTTGAGGATGAACGGATAGCCGAGCCGGCTCGCGGCCTCCCGGAGCTCGGCCTCGGACCGCGCGACGGCGAACGCGGCGTGCGGCAGGCCGCTCGTGGCGAGGAACTGCTTCTCGAGGGCTCGATCCTGGGTCACCTCCAGCACCCGGATCGAAGGGACGATGCGCAGCGCGTCGCCGAGCGCGCGCAGGGGGCTGCCGTCGATGTGCTCGAACTCGTAGGTGAGGACGTCGAGGCCCTCGACGAACCGTCCGACCGCCGCCGGGTCGGACCAGGGCGCCGTGACCGCCTCCCGGAGGCGGCGGACCCCCGGGGCCTGGGGGTCGGCGTCGTAGATGCGGACCTGCGCATCGAGCGCGAACAGCGCCTCCGCGAGCATGGTCCCGAGCTGCCCACCCCCGAGGATTCCCACCTTTCGCACGTGCCGAAGCTCACCGCGTGCTCGCCGGGCTGCAACCGTTGTATCCTCGCGTCGTGCTTCCCTTCCGTCGCGCCCGCCGCTCGGGCGGGCTCGTATGGCTCCTTTCGCTGGCCCTCGTCGTGCCGGCCTTGCCTTCGGTGCTCCCGACGCCCGCGGTGGCGGCGCCAGCGGCGCCCAAGCCCTCGGCGTCGACGCCGACCGGGAACGCCGAGGCCGAGGCCAAGCGCCACTTCGACATCGGGCTCAAGCTCTACAAAGAGAAGCTCTACGAGGCCGCGCTCACCGAGTTCGAGCAGTCGTACGAGATCGTCCCCCGACCGAGCGCCCTGCGCAACGTCGCCCAGTGCCACCGCGACCTCAAGCGCATGGCCGAGGCCCACGCCACCTACGCGAAGCTCCTCTCGGCCCACGCCACGCAGCTCGCGCCCAAGGAGAAGGAAGCGGTCCAGAAGGCGCTCAAGGAGCTCGAGAACGTCACCGGCACCCTGACCCTCACGGTGAGCCCCGACGGCGCGACGGTGCTGGTCGACGGCAAGAAGGTCGGAGAGTCCCCGCTCGCGAGCCCCCTGCGCCTCGACGTGGGACCGCACGTGGTCAAGGTGCAGAAGGACGGCTTCCTCACCCAGGAGAGCCCGGTCAAGGTCGTCGCCCAGCAGCAGGGCACCTTCGAGGCCAAGCTGGTGGCCGAGGTGAAGACCGGCACCCTCACGGTGCGCGAGAAGAGCGGCGCGACGGTCAAGGTGTGGGTCGACGACAAGGAGATGGGGCCGGCCCCGTGGACCGGCGAGGTCTCCCCCGGCTCCCACACCGTGGAGCTCAAGGGGAAGAAGTTCGCCTCCCCCAAGCGCACGGTGGAGGTCGCGCTCAAGGGCACGGTGGAGCTCGTCGTCGAGGCCAACGCGCTGCGCGGTCGGCTGCGCGTCGAGACCCTGAACAAGGTCGGCAAGATCTTCGTCGACGACGACGAGGTCGGCAGCGGCACCTGGGAGGGCGAGGTCAAGCCGGGCTCGCACGAGATCCGGGTCGAGGCCGAGGGCTTCGAGCCGTACAAGCACCTGGTCGCGGTCGAGCAGGGGCAGACCGTGATCGAGCCGGTCACCCTGGTGCCCAAGTCCACCGCCGCCGGCCCGACCCCCGCGTCGTACATCGGCCTCTCCGGTCGCTTCGAGCTCCTCGGGGGCTTCTCGCTCTCCGGGGCGGGGCAGGAGATCGCGCCCGCCTCGTCGGTGCCCACCGACGAGCACGCGCCGATGGGGGGAGGGGCAGGGCTTCACCTCGGCTATTCCTTCGGCCTCTTGCAGGCCGAGATCGTGGGAATGTTCCTGCTCGACTACCACCAGGGAAAGCGCACCTTCAGCGGGGGCAAGCCCACCGACGCCAACTTCTACGCCGACGCGGCCAAGAAGCGCGCCGGCGACGGCTTCAACCGCACCGAGAAGTACGAGTACCTGGGGCTCGCCGGCTACGGCGGGATCGGCGGTCGCATCACCAGCCAGGACGACGCCGTCCGCTTCACGTTCGGCGCGAGCTTCGGCTTCGCCTACCGCTCGATCGACCTCAAGCGCACCACCTACGACGACGGCTGGAAGCCCGGCGCCGTCGGCTACCTCGCGCCCGCGCTGGTCCTCGACGGGGGTCTCTTGCTCGGCAGCACCCCCGGCGTGCGCATGACCCTCGGCGCGATGCTCTGGATCGACTTCCCGGGCAGCGACGGCGTCTACACCGCCGACGAGCCCGCCGGGCGCAACATCAGCGCGCCCTTCGGCACCACGACCTACGGCGCCGTGCTCGACTCGCCGGCGCAGAAGGTCCGCAGCGGCACCCAGATCTACGTCGGCCCCACGCTGGGCCTCCAGTTCGGGCGCTGAGGCCCGACGTGGTCGGAGAATGCCCGGGCTCTTGCCCGAGCGGTCCGGCGTTCAGTCCTTCTTCGCGGCCGGCTTCTTTGCGGCCTTCTTCGCGGCCTTCTTTGCCGGCTTCTTCGCGTCGTCGGCCTTCGACGTCTCGGCCTGCTCGGCCTTCTTCGCGGCGGCCTTCTTGGGCGCGGCGGCCTTCTTGGCGCCCGCGCCGCCGCGACCCGGCTTGCCGCGCTTCGACTTGGGGGCCGCCGCCATGCGCACCCGGAGGAAGCCCATGACCTCGTCGGCCGTGATCTCCTTGGGGTCGGTGCCCTTGGGGAGGGTGGCGTTGGTGGTGCCGTCGGAGGCGTAGATGCCGTACTTGCCCTCGAAGATGTTCACCGGCCCGGCCGCGCCCTCGAGGGCGCCGAACTCGCGGAGCGGGGTGCGCACCGCGGCCTGCTGGCCGCGACGGCCGCGGAGCTTGGGCTGGGCGAGGAGGGCGAGGGCGGCCTCGAGGCCCATCGTCACGCCGTCGCGCCAGCGCTCGACGTTGCGGGTCTCCTTGCCGCAGCGGAGGAACGCGCCGTAGCGGCCGAGCGCCACGACGATGTCCTCCTTGGTCTCGGGGTGCGCGCCGACGGTGCGCGGCAGCGACAGCAGCGCGTCGACGTCGGCCTGGCTGACGGCAGCCTGGTCGATGTCGTCGGGGAGCGAGGTGCGGCGCGGCTTCTCCTCGGCCGCGATCTCCGCCTCGGTCTGGGCGACCTCGAGGTAGGTGCCGAACCGGCCGCTGCGCAGGGTGACGTCACGACCGGTCTGCGGGTCCTTGCCCACCACCACGGGGCCGCTGCTCTTCTTCTTGATCGCGGCGAGCGCGGCCTCGACGGTCAGGTCGGCCGGCGGCACGTCGTCGGGGATCGAGGCGGTGTTGCCGGCGCCGCCCGGGCCGCGCTGCACGTAGGTGCCGAAGCGGCCCACCCGCACCACCACCGGCTCGTTCGACTCCGGGTCGTTGCCGATCGGGATCGCCGGGAAGGGGATCTCCTCGGTCTTGTTCTCCACCTGCTGGGCGAGGCCGGTCTCCCCCTGCTCGCCCCGGTAGAACGAGGCCAGGTAGCCGATCGAGTCGCGCCCGCCGTCGGCGATCTCGTCGAGCTCGTCCTCCATGCGCGCGGTGAACTTGAGGTCGACGAGCTTGCCGAAGTGCTGCTCGAGCAGGTCGGTGACCGCGAACGCGGTGAAGGTCGGGACGAGCTCGTTGCCGCGCTTCCAGACATAGCCGCGGTCGACGATGGTGCCGAGGATCGAGGCGTAGGTGCTCGGACGGCCGATGCCCGCCTCTTCGAGCTTCTTGACCAGCGTGGCCTCGGTCAGGCGCGCGGGCGGCTTGGTCGCGTGCCCCTGCGCCGCCACCTGCTGGGCGCGGACCTCGCGGCCCTGGGTGAGCGGCGGCAGGAGCGACTCCTGGCCCTCGATCTCCGAGTCCGGGTCGTCGCTGCCCTCGACGTACGCGCGGAGGAACCCGGGGAACTCGATCTGCCGGCCGCTCGCCGAGAAGCGCAGCGTGTCGCTGCCCGCGACGACCTCGATCTGGGCGCTCGTACGCAGCACCCGGGCCGGCACCATCTGGCAGGCGACCGTGCGCTTCCAGATCAGCTCGTAGAGCTTGAGCTGGTCGGGATCGAGCCAGCGGCGCAGGTCCTCCGGGCGACGCGTGAGGTCGGTCGGGCGGATGGCCTCGTGGGCCTCCTGCGCGTTCTTGCTCTTGGTCCGGTGGCGGACCGGCTCCTTGGGGAGGTACTCGGGGCCGTAGTTGCGCTCGATGAGCTCCCGGCACTGGGAGAGCGCGCGCTCGCTCAGCGTGAGGCTGTCGGTGCGCATGTAGGTGATGAGACCGGTGCGCTCGCCGTCGAGGTCGGTGCCCTCGTAGAGCTGCTGCGCGATCTGCATCGTGCGCTTGGCCGAGAAGCGGAGCTTGCGGTTGGCCTCCTGCTGCAGCGTGGAGGTCATGAACGGGACCGGCGGCTTCTCCTGCTCGGGGCGGGTCTCGAGCTCCGCCACGCGCCAGGGCGCCGACTTCTCCGCGCGGGCACCGAGCTCGGTCGCGCGCGCCTCGTCGAGCACCGCCACGTCCTGGTCGGCGAGGGCGCCGGTGGTCGAGTCGAACGACTTGCCGCTCGCCACGCGCTTGCCGCTCACCCGCGAGAGGCGCGCCTTGAAGGCGGTCCCTCCGTCGCCGCTCAGGGTGGCCTCGAGGTCCCAGTAGCTCGCGGACTTGAACGCGCGACGCTCACGCTCGCGATCGACGAGGAGCCGCACCGCGACGCTCTGCACGCGGCCCGCGGAGAGCCGCGGCGCCACCTTCTTCCACAGCAGGGGCGAAAGCGTGTAGCCGTAGAGGCGGTCGACGATGCGGCGGGCCTCCTGGGCGCGCACGAGCGACTCGTCGATGTCGCGCGGGCTCCCGATGGCCGCCTTGATCGCCTCGGGGGTGATCTCGTGGAACACGATCCGCTTCACGCGGATGCCCTTGCCGGGCTTGAGCAGCTGCAGGATGTGCCACGAGATGCTCTCCCCCTCGCGATCCTCGTCGGTCGCGAGCAGGAGCTCGTCCTTGCCCTTGGCGGCGGCGCGGAGGGCGCTCACCCGCTGCTTCTTCTCCTCGGGGACGATGTAGAGCGGCTCGAAGTCTCCGTCGACGTTCACGCCGAGCTTGGACCACTTCTGCTTCTTCAGCTCCGCGGGGACGTCGCTCGCGCTCTGCGGCAAGTCGCGCACGTGGCCGAAGCTCGCCTCCACCTGGTAGGACTTGCCCAGGTAGCCTGCGATGGTCTTGGCCTTGGCCGGGGACTCGACGATGACGAGGGTACTCATGACGGAGGGGCGGCTCTGATACCGGTCCGCACCGTCCCCTGTCTAGCTACCGAACAAAAGCGCGCGATATTGGGCCAGCTCCGCGATGCTCGCCCGGATGTCGTCGAGCGCGGTGTGGTTCTTGTCTTCCTTGCGGGGGATGGCGTCGCGCCCCTTCCAGGCCTGCACGAGCACCTTGAGCGAGGAGACGTCCACCTGGCGGTAGTGCAAGAACCCCTCGAGCTGCGGCAGGTGACGCGAGAGGAAGCGCCGATCCTGGTGGATCGAGTTGCCGGCCAGCACCCCCTCCCGGTACTTGCAGTGCTTCGCCACCAGGGCGATGGCGTCACGCTGCACGTCCTCGAGCCCGTGGGGGCTCGTCCGGACCTTTTCGAGGAGACCGTTCCTCGTGTGCATGTCGCGCACGAACGGGCTCGTGCGGGCCAGCACCTCTTCGGGCTGCCACACCACGCGCTCCAGCTCCTCGATCGGCACGAGGTCGTCGCCGGTGACGATGATCGCGAGCTCGATCACCGCGCAGCTCTCCGGGTCGAGCCCGGTCATCTCCAGATCCATCCAGACGAGCTTCAGGTCGGACATGGACGGAGGCCTATCACGGCACCTCCTCGTCGAGCACGGGGACCTCTTGCCCGGCGAGCACCTTGTGGGCGCGGTCGAGATCGAGGGCGCCCTCCCACCGCGAGACGGCCAGGGTCGCGACCCCGTTGCCGACCAGGTTGGTGAGGGCCCGCGCCTCGCTCATGAACCGGTCGATACCGAGGATCATGGCGAGCCCCGCCACCGGCACCGTGCCCACGCTCGAGAGCGTGGCGGCGAGGGTGATGAAGCCGCTCCCGGTGACGCCCGCCGCGCCCTTGCTGGTGAGGAGCAGCACCCCGAGCAGGGTGAGCTGCTGGCCGAGGCTCAGCGGGATGTCCATCGCCTGCGCGACGAACATCACCGCCATGGTCAGGTAGATCGAGGTGCCGTCGAGGTTGAAGGAGTACCCGGTGGGGATGACCAGCCGCACCACCTGCTTCTCGCACCCGAGGTGCTCGAGCTTGGCCATCATCTGCGGGAGCACCGACTCGCTCGACGAGGTGCCGAGCACGATGGCGAGCTCCTCCTTGATGTAGCGGAGGAACGCGAAGATCGAGATGCGTGCGGTGAACCACGACACCGTCGCCAGCACGATCAGCACGAAGGCGAAGCAGGTGGCGTAGAAGCAGGCCATGAGCTTGCCGAGCGAGAGCAGCGTGTGCAGCCCGTGCTTGCCGATGGTGAACGCCATGGCCCCGAACGCGCCGATCGGCGCGACCCGCATCACGAGGGCCACCACGCCGAACAGGCCGTGGGACGCGTGCTCGAGCACCGTGACGAACCCCCGCGCCTTCGGCCCCGCGTTGGCGAGCGCGATCCCGAACAGCACGGCGAAGAACAGGATCTGCAGGATCTCGCCGCGGGCGAGGGACTCGACCACGTTGTTCGGCACGATGTCCGAGAAGAACTCGGCCATGGTGTGCTGCTTGGCGGCCTGCGCGTACTGCTCGACCGATTTGGCGTCGAGCTCGGCCGCCTTGGCGTGGATGCCGAACCCCGGCCGCACGAGGTTGACCACGACGAGGCCGATGATCAAGGCCAGCGTGGAGATGGCCTCGAAGTAGAGGATCGCCTTGAGGCCGACCCGCCCGGCCTTCTTCATGTCGGTGGCGCCGGCGATGCCCACGACCACGGTGCAGAACACCAGCGGCGCGATGATCATCTTGATCAGGCGGACGAACAGGTCGCCGAGCGGCTTGAGCTTGGCGCCGGTGGCGGGGAAGAAGTGCCCGATCAGCACCCCGAGCACGATCGCGGCGAGGACTTGGAGGTACAGGCGCTTGCCCGCGGCGGCCTTCATCGGCCGTCACCGTATCGGGAGCGGTCGAGAGATGAAACCTGCCCGGCGACGTGGCACCCTACCCCCCATGGGCATCTTCGATCGCGCCAAGCGGGCCATCTCGTCCAACGTCAACTCGATGCTCGACAAGGCCGAGGACACGCGGAAGATCGTCGACCTCACCATCGAGGAGATGAAGGAGCACATCGCCCGCGCCAAGCAGGACGTGATCGGCAGCGTCGCCGCCGAGAAGCAGCTCCGCAAGCAGTGCGACGAGCTCCGCACCCAGATGGAGAAGTGGGAGCAGCGCGCGGTGCTCGCGGTCAAGGCCGGCGACGACGCGCTCGCCCGCGAGGCCCTCAAGCAGAAGAGCCGCCTGTCGGCCGAGCTCGCGTCCGCCGAGAAGCAGCGCGAGGCCCAGCTCGGCCTCGCCCTCGAGCAGCGCAGCCGCCTCCAGGAGATGGAGCTCAAGGTCAAGGAGGTGAGCGCCAAGAAGGGCACCATCGTCGCCAAGGCCGAGATCGCCAAGGCCGGCGGTGGCTCCGAGGCCCTCGGCGCCAAGCCGGGCTCCAACGCCTTCGAGGACTTCCGCAAGATGGAGGAGAAGATCGACGAGCAGGACGCCCACGCCCAGGCGCTCCGCGAGCTCGACGAGGACGCCATCAAGGACGCCGAGCTCGAGTCGAAGTTCCGCCGCCTCGAGGCGAGCGGGGCCACGCCCGAGGGGGGCCCCAGCGCTGTCGACGACGAGCTCGCCGCGCTCAAGAAGCGGGTGCGCGTCAGCAGCTGACGAACGGGTGCCTCGGTAGGGCAGAGCTGGTTTCTGTTGCTTCGGGACAAAGGTTGGACGAAAAGACCTGGTGCCCATCGTCGTGGCCGTTCGTCGCGGAGGAGAGGCGGTCGCGGCAGAGGTCCTGGCGCAAGAAATTCGCGCCACCCTCGAGCGCGCCTCGGTGAGCGGCGCCCGCCTGGTCGGGGTCGCGGCGGACGGCGCGTCCTTCGGCTTCGACGACGACGCGCTCGAGGACGCCATCGACCTCGCGGTCTCGTTCGTCGGCGCCCACGGCTCCGCGGGCGGGCCGCTGCGCGTCGGGATCGGTCGCGGTGATCTCGCGTCGATCCGCGAGCCCTCGTCCTTCGACGCCTTCGCGGTGGGGGCCGCCCCTGCGCGCGCCACCGCCCTCGCGAGGGTCGCGGGCGACGGGGAGGTGCTGGTCGACCTCGAGATCCCCGAGGCGCGCAGCGGCGGCCTGCTCTCGCTCGGCAAGCGCGTCGCGAGCCTCCAGGATCTCGCGGGGGCCCACGTCGGCAGCCGCTTCCGCGCGATCGTCCTCGACCACCGCGAGCCGTTCCGGCGCGAGGGCGGGGCTTCGGTCGAGCGCATCCAGACCCCGCGCGTGATCGGTCGCGAGGCGTCGCTCGCCATGGTGGACGCGGTGATGCCGGGCGGGCTCGCGGTGGTGCGCGCGATGCCGGGCATCGGTGGCACCCGCTTCCTCGAGGAGCTCCAGTCGCGGGCCTCGCGCGCGCTCTTCGTCGAGCCGGTGGGGTGTTCGGTCGAGCCGCTCGGCGCCCTGCGCGTCGCGCTCGCTCGCAGCAACGAGCAGCACCGGGAGCGCTCGAGCTCCGTCGACGACGCGCTCGCCGCGCTGCTCTCGGGGCAGGGGGTGGACGTGCCCGCCGCGAGCGACCTGATCAACGCCTGGCTCGAGGCCGCCGGTCACGACGCCCACGACGAGCGCAGCTGGGTGCTGGTCGACGACGCGAGCCTCGTGGATCGCGCCACCCTCGAGGCCCTCGGCCACGCGGCGAGCGTGCCCGACACCCGCATCGCCGTGGTGGTGCGCGTCGACGAGGGCGACGTGCTCCCGCCCGCGCTCGCGCAGCTGGTGGTCGAGGCCGAGGTCACCTTGCGCCCGCTCGCGCCCCACGAGGGCGCCGCGGTGGTCGAGGAGGCGTGCGGTCCGGGCGTCGCGCCCGAGGTGGTGCGCCGCTGGACGCGCCGCGGAGGCGGTATCCCGCTCGCCATCCTCGAGTCGCTGCGCCACG
>CAZUZY010000088.1:0-24770 GCA_964624885.1 uncultured Polyangiales bacterium
CCGCTGCCGCCGCCCGTCACGCGGCCGGAGTCCAGCCACGTGACGCCCCGGCGCGCGCTCGGCGACATCCAGCGGTGGTCGTTCCGCTTGCTGTCCGCCGGCACGCCGGGGGCGCGCGTCCGCGACGCGGTGTTCTCGCGCGACGTCATCACCACGCTCGGCACCGCCGGCCTCGTGCAGCGCAACGCGCAGGGCTGGACCGCGGTCCCGCTCGCGATCGGCATGCTCCCGCACGAGCTGCACGGCCTGACGGTGATGCCCAACGGAGCGCTCGCGTTCGCCGGGCCCCAAGGCACGGTGGCGTTCCTGCACGGGGGGGCGCTCTGGGACGTCCGGCGCTACCCCGACCCCGACGTGGTGTTCCACGCCATCGCGGCCGATCCGTCCGGCAACACGGTGATCGCGGTCGGGGAGCGCGCGGGCCACGCGGTCGCCGTCGAGGTGCTCTCGTCCGGCTTCCGCCGGGTGTTCGAGGCCGCCGATCAGGGCGCGCTGCGCGCGGTGATCTTCGTCGACGAGCGGGTGGCGTTCGCGTGTGGGGACGCGGGCGCGCTCGTGCGGCTCGACGATCAGGGGCTCTCGCGGCTGCCCTGGGAGCGCTCGGGGCACCTCCGCGCGCTGGCCGGGCCGGTGCAAGACGGCTTCGTGGCCGTGGGCACCGGTGGACACGCCCTCTCGCTCCCGCGGGTCGCGCACCTGCGCCCGGAGATCGAGAAGGTGATGACCACCCAGGATCTGCTCGGGGTGTGCGTGGCGCCCGACGGCGCCGCGTGGGCCTGCTCGGCCAACGCGCGGGTCCTGCGGCGGGACGGCGCCGGGGTCTGGCGTCGGGTCCCGGCCGAGCTCCCGAGCCCCGGCAACTTCCTCCGCGTGTTCGCGCACGAGGAGCGGATCTACCTCGTCGGCGAGGACGCCACCGTCGTCGAGGGGATCTACGCGGGCTAGATCGACAGCCCCCGCGGCCGTGCTAGACCCTGGCCCCCCATGCCGTCCGCCGAGGTCGAAGCCAGGTTTCGCGCGCTGTTCGCGTCGCGGCCGGTCGTGCTCGCGCCGATGGAGGACGTCACCGACGCGGTGTTCCGCAAGCTCTGCCGCGCCCACGGCGCCGAGCTGTGCGTCACCGAGTTCGTGAACGTCGAGGGCCTGCTGCGCGGGTGCCGGATCGCGTCGCGCAAGATCGACCTCGCCCCCGACGATCAGCCCACCGCCATCCAGATCTACGGCTCCGACCCCGATCGCCTCGCGGAGGCCGCGGCGGTCGCCGAGGCCTCGAACCCGGCCTACATCGACGTGAACTGCGGGTGCTGGGTGCCCAAGGTGGCGGGGCGCGGCGCAGGCGCGGGGTGGCTCCGCGATCCGACCGCGATGGTCGAGATGGCCGCCATGGTGGTGCGCTCGGTGGCGCTGCCGGTCACCGTCAAGACCCGCATCGGCTGGGGGCCCGAGTCGGACATGCCGATCGTCGACCTCGCCCGCCGCCTCGAGGACGTGGGCGTGCGCGCGCTCACCATCCACTGCCGCACGGCGAAGATGGGTCACGAGGGCGCCGCCGACTGGACCTGGGCCGCGAAGGCGCGGGCGCGGGTGAGCATCCCCGTGCTGGTCAACGGCGACGTGAAGACGGGCGACGACGCGGTGCGCGCGATCGAGACCACCGGCTGCGAGGGGGTGATGGTCGGCCGCCGCGCGATCGAGCACCCCTGGGTGTTCGCCGAGTGCCGCGCGATGCTCGACCGCGGCGAGCGGCTCGCGCCCCCCACGTCGCTCCAGCGCATCGAGCTCTGTCGCACCCACCTGCTCGCCAACGTGGAGGCCCGCGACGAGCTCCGCGGCGTGCAGTGCACGCGGCGCCACTTCTCGGGCTACCTCAAGGGCATCGCCGGCGCGGCCGCCCTGCGGCAGGGGCTCAACACGACCAACACCCTGGCCGGCTGCCTCGCCATCCTCGACGAGGCGCGGGCGCGCGTGGAGCGGGGGCTCTCGGCGACCGACCGCCCCGTGCTGAGCCGCGAGGAGATCCTCTCGGCCCGCGCGACCTGAGCGCTCCGGCTCGCTCGGAGCGTCAGGCGCGGGCGAGCGCGAGGAAGAACACGACGATGCCGACGCCGGCGGTTGCGGCCGCGTAGAGCAGGCGGCTCCGCCGGCCCTCGCGGTCGCTCGGCAAGAGCCCGCCGAACGCATCGAGCTCGCGCGCCACGCGGTAGGCGCCGACCATCCAGGCCACGAGGCCGAGGTAGAGCGCGATCACCGCGAGCGGGCGCGGGGCGTCGTCGCGGGCGAGGAGCGCGCGGTGCTCGGCGAGGAGCGCGTCCTTGCCCTTGTCCTTGTCGACGCCGGGCGGCGGCTTGCTCACGAGCAGCGCGGCGATGCGCTGGTCGGCCTCGTCGAGGCGATCCTGGTAGGGCACGTAGAACGAGCGCGTGGACTTGGCGGCGGCGCGGATGGCCTGCCAGGCGACGAGGGCGGTGTCGGCGTCGCCGGTGGACTCCGCGCGCCGGGCGACGTCGCGCAGGCGATCGTAGCCCTCGCGCGGGTGGGTCGCGAACGGGACGTACCACTTGGCGGCGCGCATGGCGTGGGCGATCGCGCCCTCGGTGTCGTTGGCGCGGAGGCACTCGTCGGCGCGGCGCACGGCCGCGCGCCCCTCGAGCAAGGCACGCGACGTCAGGAGGCCGAGGACGCAGAGGACGCCGAAGACCCAGACCCGGGCGCGCTTCATGCGAAATCACGCCGGCGGAAGATGAGCGTGGACACGACCAGCAGCACGACCGCGTAGAGCAGGCCGTAGGCCGCGGCCTCGCCGAGGTAGCCCCCGAGCGAGCCGCCGGCGTGGCCGCTGAGCACGACGCGCGGCGGGACGTACAGCTGGAGGTTCGGGATCACGCGCGAGAGGCCGCGCCCGGCGGCGACGATGGCCGGGCCGAACGTGCGCTCGGGGAGCTTGGCGAGCAGGTCGGCGTTGCGGCCGATGAGCACGATGCCGGTGGTGCAGAGGGCGGTGAGGAACGGCGACGAGAAGGCGCCGAACACCAGCGAGACGGCGGCCACGATGGTCGCCTCGAGCACGGCGAGGACGACGCTCGCGAGCACCAGGCTGCGCAGATCGCCGAGCGGGCCGACCAGCGCGAACTGCAGCGCGAAGAGGAGCGGCGCGAGCGCGAGGAGCGGGGTCGAGCGGTCGCGCGCGCGGACCAGCACCGCCGTGGAGACGACGATCATGACCGCCCAGCCACCGAGCGCGCGCAGCGGGGGGACGTCGTCGCGCGACAGGGCGGTGAGGGTGAGCGCCAGCGCGCCCTCGAGGAAGGCGAAGGTGGCGATGGTGGCGACGATGCCCACGTGCTTGCCGACCAGGAGCTCGCCGCGCCGGATCGGGCGCGCCAGGATCGGGAACACGGTGCGCCGCTCGAGGTCCTTGTAGAGGAGGGTGGCCCCGAGGACGATGGCGCCGATCAGCGAGAACAGCGAGAGCGAGGCGGTGGTGAGCACGGCCACCACCTCGGAGCGATCGCGGCCGAGCGACATGGCGGCCACGAGGAGGCTCGTGACGCCGATGCCGAGCCCGGCGCCGAACAGCGCGAGCGGCACCCGGTCGCGCGCGGCCTCCCGGAACGTGTTCTGGGCGAGCCCCAGGATACGATCGACGACGGACCCGGCCACGGCGCGCATCCTACCGCGACTCGCTCGGTTCGGGCGGCCTGCGCTAGGGTGGGGCGGTGATCTCGTTGCTCGTCGCGCTCGCCGCCGCGCCTCCGGCCGGGGCCTCGGCCTCGCCGAGCGAGCCGGGCCTCTTCGCGCGCGCCACCCACGAGCGCTCCCTCGCCGGCCGCACGTTCGTGCTCCCCGGCTTCGCGTGGGTCTCGTGGGCGCCGCTCCGTGGTGCGGTCGCCGATCTCTCGCGCGCCGGGCTCGGGTTCGAGCTGTCGGTCGCGCGCTGGCTCGACGGCCACGGCTACCTGGGTGGCACCCTGCAGGCGGAGCACGTGGGTCGCCCGCGCGTGGCCCTCGGCTTCCAGGCCGGCTACGAGCTCGTGGGCCTCGAGGTGTCGGCGGCGCGCGAGCTGCCGGTCTCCGGCGAGGGGGGGCAGTGGTCCCTGCAGATCGCCCCGTTCGTGTCGTTCGGCATCCTGTGGGTGTCGCCGCGCTGGATCCTCGCGCTCGATCGGCGGGGCGCGAGCGACCACCCCGGCGACGGGCTCATGTTCGTGGTCGGCGTGAAGCTGCCGCTGTCGACCGGGCCCGGGGCCGCGCCACCGCCCGCCCCGTGACCCCCGGTGACACGGGCGATCAGGGGCTCGGATACGTCTGGGTGAGCACCGGGCTCCCCTGCTGCAGCAGGAGGGCCAGCAGGGTCTCGAGGGTGTTCCACGCCTCGGCGTCGCCGTCGGCCGCGGAGTCCTGCCCGAAGCTGCCGTAGAGCGGTGAGCCGACGAACACGACCTGGTCGGGGAGCAGCTTCTCGGTGACGACCTTGTCGGCGAAGGTGGTGTCGCCGAGGTAGAGCGCGAGCCGGACCAGCTGGGCGTAGATGCGGGCCTCGCCGTTGGCGAGGGCCTCGGGCAGCTCGGTGGCGGTGACGTCGGTGCCGTCGTAGTTCAGGTACTCGGGGACCCGCCCCTTGGCGGTGTACTGGGCCTTGTAGAAGTCGAGCGCCTTCTGCGCCTTGTCCTTGCGGCCGACGCGGGCCAGGTGGATGGCGATCCATAGAGACTGTATGGTCTTGACCTTGGTGGCCGCCACCGTGTCGCGGTACTCGAAGTCGCCGGAGAGCTCCTTGGTCGCGGGGAGGTACGAGTTGTAGAACTGGCCGTTGGCCATCGCGGCCCGCTCCATCAGCGACACGTTGGAGGCGATGACCTTGTTCCACCGCGGGTCGCGCTGCGACAGCCACTTCATGGTGAAGAGATCGGCGTAGTCGATCGGGATCACCTCGTCGTCGGTCTTGCCGAGGCCCGCGTTCTCCGGCCAGTTGTAGGCGTAGGCGACCAGGCCGTCGGGATACTCGACCACCAGGTCTTCGCTGCGGCCGACCGAGGTGCGGTAGAGCGCGTCGCCGGCGCGGATGGCGGCGTTGAGGTAGCGCTCGTCCTTCCATTGCAGCCACCCCGAGTAGAGGCCGCGCACCACGCGGAAGTCGTCGAGCGGCGCGTTGCCGTCGAGGGGGAGGGCCGAGGCCTCGTCCTTCTGCAGCATCGGTGTGCCGGCGGTCTTGTCGACGGCCCAGTTGACGAGGTCGCGCCGCGGCGAGAGCATGCGCTTGTCGAGGAACCCGTAGGCCTGCTCGAAGGCGTCGTGGTCGAGCATGCCCGCGGTGACCCACAGCATCAGCCCGAGGTGCTCGGCGGTCTGGTGGTGGCCGTAGGGGTACACCTCGGTGGCCCCGGGGGTGTCGACGCGATCGACGTAGTTGGTGAACACGCCGCCCCACGCCGAGCGCAGCTTGTCCTTCACGAAGGCGAGGCCGTCGAGCATCGGTTTGGTGGGCAGCTTGGCCGGCGCCTTGACCGTGAACGGCTTGCCGGGGAGCGCGGTGCCGCCCACCTCCACGACCACGTCCTTGGTCGCCGGCAGCGTGTCGCTCGGGAGGTACGCCGCGACACGGGTCGGGCTCCACAGGGTCACCGTGCAGGCCGCGTCCCCGAAGCGCACCTTGCCGGGCTTGTCGCCGAACCCCTGGCCCTCGAAGGCGAGCGAGTGCCCGGCGTAGCCCTCGCTGTCGGCCATCTTGGTGATCGTCGGGGTGACGGCCGCCGGCTTCGGCGTGAGCGGGCCCCCGCCGAGGGTGAGCTTGAGCATGGCGTGGCGACGCACCTTCACCGTGAGGCTCACGCGGCTCGGGTCGCTCGCCTCGGGGGTGAAGGGGACGTCGGCGTCGACCGCGCCCTCGTCGGGCGAGCTGAGGGTGACCTTGGTGACCGCCCGGGGGACGGACAGCGCGAGCGGCACGGTGGTCTCTTCGGTCGGGGTGTTGCCCGAGCCGTCGAGGCCCGCGAACGACACGAGGTGCACGGTCATCGTGTCGCCGCTCGACCACGGCTCCACGTGCACGTCGGGGCTCGCGGTCGGCGCGATGGAGTCGACGCCCGCCGCGTGGAGCTGGTTGTCGACGAACGCGGTCGAGAACGGGTCGTCGTACCGGAGGTGGCGGCGGCCGATCAGGGCCTGCGCGTGCACGAGGGTGCCCTTGCCGAGCGGCTTCTCGGCGACCGACTCCTGCGCGGGGGTGCCGAGGTCGAACGGGGCCGCGGGGCGCGCGGCGCCGAGCTGGTCCATCGCGCCGAGCCCGAGCCCCGTCGACACGAGGCGCCCGCCGCCTTCGACGTAGGCCTTCAGCGTGGCGATCTGTGCGTCGGACAGGGCGGCCGCGCTCGGCGCGAACACCACGGCGTAGCCCGCGAGGTCGGCCGCGGTGACCTTCTCGAGGCTCTCGATCACGAACGGGACGTGGCGGCGCACGAGCAGCCGCCCGATGCCGCGCTGCTCACCGACCACCTCGAGCTCGTCGACGCTGGCGTCGAGGGCCTTGGTCCAGAACGTGGCGTCGGGCTTGGGCGCGCCGCCGCCGATCAGGTTGGTGGGGGCGTCGGTCGAGGAGTAGAGCCCGAGGCCCGCGCCGTAGTCGACGTAGTCGCGCGCGGCCGGCACGTGCAGCACGGCCACCCGGGCGAGCGGCGCGCCGCCGTAGAGATCGGCCTCGTGGGCGCGCGCCCAGCCGTAGACGCGCGTGCGGTAGTCCGCGCCGACGCCCACCGTCTCGAACGGCGTGCGCACCTCGAACGGGCTGCCCTGCTCGGCGAGCACGATGCCCATCACCGCTTGCGCGTCCCAGTCGCGGTCGCCAGGGCTGGTCATGAACGTGCGCGCGCCCGTGCGTCGATCGATGCCGCGCGCGAGCTTGGCCATCAGGAGCCGGTTCACCCAGTCGCGCGGTGTGGCCCGACGCATGCCCTCGTTGCCGGAGAGCCCCGGCACGTCCCAGAGGCGGGCGAGGCTCGCGGTGGCGGGCACGAACGAGGCGTCGTTGCCGGTCTCGGTCGCGTCGTTGGTGTCGATCTCGGTGTCGCGGAACCAGATCTGGAAGTTGCCGCCGTTGCGGTCGCGCACCGAGCCCACGAGCGCGGTCTGCAGGCCCGCGAGCTCGTCGTGGCGGTGGCGGACGAAGCGGCGGAACGCCGGGTCGCTCCACACGGTGAAGCAGGCGGCGTTGAGCGCGTCCTCACCGAGGCAGTCGACGCGGGTCGGCACGTCGAGGCCGGTCTCGCGCTTGAACTTGGCCTGGTACTCGGCGCACAGGAACGGCGCCGCGCCGCGCGGGGGCGGCATCTTCGGCGCGTCCATGAAGAGGCCGTCGATGCCGGTGTCGGCGAAGCGCGCGGTGCGCGTGAACAGCTGCGCGCGGTAGCCCCCCTCGGGGCACAGGAAGGCCACCTCGTCGGGGCTGTCCTCCTCCACGGGCTCGGCCGGGATGGAGAGCCAGTCCGGGTGCTCGTTGGCGATGGAGATCTTGGTGTCGATGCCGTCGGGCGAGATCACCTTGAGCGAGGGGACGGTCCAGACCACCTTGAGGCCGCGCCGGTGGGCCTCGTCGGCGGTGCGCTCCATGAGGCGCGCCTCGAGCTCGACCTCGGCTTCGGGCAGGTAGTGGCTGGCCGGCGAGGTGACCACGACCGTGGTGACGTGCTGGGCGACCAGCGGATCGAGGAGCCGCCCGATGGCCTCGCTGCTCGTGTCGCGGCCGAGATCGAGCCCGCCGAGCGTCTCGCCCGCGGTCCAGGGCGGGGCGGCAGGGCGCGGGTCGTCGCCCCCGCACGCCGGCTGGAGCGCGAGCGTGACGAGGCCAGTGAGGAGGAACAGCCGCGCCGATCGGAGCATCGGGGCCGAGTATGGTCGGACCCGGGCCGTTCGGCCACCTCGTGCTAGAACGAGGCCGTCATGAGGCACAGGTCGGGACTGGGGCGCCGGTCGTTCCTGCAGGCATCGGCGGCCACGGCGTCGGCGCTCGCGCTGCCGCTCGGCTGCGTGCCGAAGACCGAGATCCTCGTCGCCGACGACCCGGGGCCGCGCTGGCTCCACCAGGCGCGCATCGCCGGCATCGACTTCTCCGACCCCGAGGAGCAGGACGCCGACGCGCTGCTCAACGCCGCGGTGCAGGCCGGCGCGAGCGTGATCGAGGGCGACTCGGTGCTCTCCGACTACCTGCTCGGCCCCGCGTTCGACCGCCGCATCGCGCAGATCGACACCATCGCCGGCAAGTGCCACGACCACGGCCTCAAGTGCGTCTGGTACATGCCGAGCCTCGAGGTCGTCTCCGCGGACGCCGAGCGCCCGGAGATCCCCTCCATCTACAAGCTGTACCCGGACTGGGTGCAGGTCAGCATCGATCGCAAGCCCAACGTCTTCTACGGCACCAAGGAGCACTGGGTCGATCCGGGCGCCGAGAGCGCCTGGATGTGCCACGCCTCGGGCTACCGCGACTACTTCTTCGAGCGGGTGCGCAAGCTCGCCGGCACCCGGCTCGACGGCCTGTGGATCGACGTCCCGCTCTACATGGACACGGTGCTGCGCTGGTGTTGCTTCAACCCGGCGTGCATCAAGAAGTTCAAGCAGGACACGGGGCTCTCGATGGACGGCCTGCGCGAGGACTGGAGCGATCCGGTCTGGCGCACCTGGATCGCCTGGCGCCGCGAGGAGATCCACCGCTTCACCACCGACATCCTCGCCCACGCGCGGTCGGTCAATCCCAAGTTCGAGATCATCATCGAGACGGTCACGATGGACACCGACATCGCGACCGTGCAGGCGCTCGATGGCGCGGCGCGCACCCGCTACCAGCTCAGCAAGCCGTTCCCGGGCACCCCGGCCGTGGCGCTCCCGAGCAGCATGAACCGTGTGTGGGAGGTGGACTCGGTCAGCAACGACTTCGGCATGCGGCCGGCGGTCAAGGACGACTGGATCTGCAAGCTCCGCGCGTACAAGTTCGCCAAGGCCGCCGACCGCGGCGGGCCGTGCTGGGTGTTCTCCTACGGCGACGAGACCACCGACGCCGGCCTCGTCATGAGCGCCGGCATCGCCTGCGGGTGCCCGCCGTACGAGACCAAGACCCCCGAGATGGTCACCACCGTGGGCGCGGATTTCCGCACCCGGATGTTCCAGTGGATCAAGGCGCACAAGGAGCTCCTGTTCGACGCCACGGTCGCGCCCACCGTCGGCCTCGTGCACTCGAGCGCCACCCGCGACTACGTGGACCAGGGGCCGGTCGACACCTCGTTCTTCGTGAGCGCCACCAACTTCGTGCTCAACCCCGAGGTGTACGAGGCCGACAAGTCGTTCTTCTGGGGCGGCAGCGTGGCCGACACCCAGTGGTGCGCCGACTACGGTGGCCTGTTCAAGGCGCTCTCCCACCTCCACACGCCGTTCCACATCGTGCCGCTGGTGGGGCTGTTCGAGGACGATTTCGCTGCGCTCTCGCAGTACCGCGTGCTGTTCGTGCCGAGCCTCACCCACGTCGCGGACATGCACGTGAAGGCGCTCGCCGACTACCGCGCGCGCGGCGGTCACCTGCTCGTCACCGGCACGGGTGCGGGGGGCCTGTTGCTCGGCGCCGAGGACGAGCTCGGACGCGCGCGACCCGTGGCGGCGCGGCTCGACACCGCGCTCGGCCTGGTCGGGCTCGCGAGCCCCACCACGATCCCGGGCACGGGGGGCGCGGGCACGCTCGCGTTCCACCCCGACCGCATCGGCCGCTCCTACTTCCGCGAGAACGACGCGACCGCGCTCGCGTTCGTCGCGACCCTCCTCGACAGCGTGGGCGCGCGCCCGTTCACCATGGACGACGCCGCGTTCCGCGAGGTGCACATCGAGCGCTCGCGGCTCGGCAGCAAGACGCTCCTGCACTTCGTGAACTACGCGGGCGCCCCCGACAAGCTCGTCGCGGCCAAGGGGCGCGCGCCGCTCCCGTTCGCCTCCGAGTACACGGTCGTGCGCAAGGACGTCACCCTGACCTACCCCGAGCTCGCCGGTGTGAAGCAGGTCACGTTCGTGTCTCCCGACGCCGCCTTCCGCGCCGACCAGTGCCGTCGCGACGGCAACCAGCTCACGGTGGCGGTGCACCAGTACACGATGGCGATCCTCGAGGCGTGAGCCCGCCGGCCCCTCTCGGGCTCGACCTCTGATCAAGTCCCGATGCCGCGGTGGGGGCTTGCGAGGGCCCGAGGTCACGCGTCTACTCGACGAATGCGCTGGATCGTCCCGACTGCTGGCTTGCTCTCGCTCGGACTCCTCTCCTGCTCGTCCCAGAGCACTCCCGCGCCCGGCCGACCGGAGGACACGCTCGCGACCCTCCAGCGCCTCGGCGCCCTCCCCGCGACCCGTGCGGTGGGCCCCGCGCTCGCCGCGCAGATCCCCCGCCACGCGGCGGCGGCGCTCCGGGTCGGCGACGGCGAGGTGTGGCTCGAGGTCACGCCCCACGATCTGCGCGAGGCGGCCACCGGCGAGGTGGTCGCGGGGAGCACCGTCTACCGCGATGCCGCGCCCGACCTCGATCTCGTCTACGCGCGCGAGCCGGGGCGGGTCGAGGAGCTGCGGCTCGCCCGCACGCGCGCGGCCGCGATGCGCTCGACCTGGGACCTGCGCTTCGGGCCCGGCGTCGCGACGGTGCAGGTGGTCGACGGCAAGGTGGAGGTGGTCGACGCCAAGGGCATCGTCCGCGTCACGACCGAGCCCGCGTTCGCGATCGACGCCGCCGGCGTCCGCCGTCCGCTCACGCTCGCCCTGCACGGCCGCACGCTCGAGGCGCGGCTCGACACCGACGGGCTGACCGCTCCGATCGCCGTCGATCCCGCGTGGGTCGCGGCGGCGTCGCCCTCGGGGCTCTCCCGGGTGTCGGCCACCCTCACCAAGCTCCAGAGCGGCAAGGTGCTGCTGGCCGGCGGGCAGGTGCTCACGACCGGAGACCGGCTGAGCACCGCCGAGATCTTCGATCCGGCGACCAACACGTGGAAGGCGACCACCAACAACCTGGCGCGACCGCGCGCCGAGCACACGGCCACCTGGTTCGGTGGCACGAGCAAGAAGGTGGTCCTCGTCGGCGGCCACAACGGCATCACCAACGAGACCACCCTCGAGGTCTTCGACGAGGCCACCACGACCTTCGCCGCTGCCGTGACCATGCCCGCCTTCCCGGGGCCGTCCGGGATGAGCGCCGAGCGGCGGTCGCACGGGGCGGTGGCCATGCCGACCGGTGAGGTGCTCGTCGTCGGCGGACGCCAGAGCTCTGGCGACCACGACTCGATGTTCACCGTCGACAGCAACGGCCTCGTCACCACGATGACTCCCAAGCTGTCGGTCCCCACGCGCGACCCGAACCTCGTCGTGCTCGCCGACGGTCGGGTGCTCGTCGCCAGCGGCTCGACCTCGAGTGGGGGCGGCGGTGGTCTCGAGCGCTACATCCGCTCCTGCTCGATCGTGAAGGTCTCCGGTCCGACGTCCACGATCGTGCCGGCCGCCGATCTGCCCGTGGGACGCATCGGCGCGTTCGGCCTGGTCCCGACCACCGGACCCAACGCCGGCAAGGCGCTCCTCGTCGGCGGCGCGATCACCAGCGCCACCTCCGAGTCCTCCACGGTCCCGAGCCAGGGCGGGATGATCTACGACCCCGTCGCCAACACGTGGGCCCCGCTGCCGCAGCTCATGGCGACCAAGCGGTACATCGCGGTGGGCGGCCTGCTCTCCAGCGGGCGGGTGATCATGACCGGCGGCATCCAGGAGCCGATCATCTCGGGCAACGCCAACGCCGACGCCGAGGTGCTCGATCTCGTGTCCATGACCTGGAAGTCGGCCGGCAAGATGGTCGAGCCGCGCGCCGCCCACCAGGGCGTGGTCCTCGACGACGGGAGCATGCTGCTCGTCGGCGGCGTCCGGGCCGTGACCGACGGCGTCCTCACGCTCCCGTCGGTCACTGCGGAGCGCTTCACCTCGCAGCCCAACGGCGCCGACTGCGACAGCGACGGCCAGTGCACGTCGGGTGTCTGCATCGACAGGGTGTGCTGCGACAAGGCGTGCGACGGGCAGTGCGAGGCGTGCGACGTGGCCGGATCGCGCGGCACCTGCAAGGTGGTCACCGGCGCGCCGCACGGCGCTCGCCCGGCGTGTCGGGCGCCGCTCGCCGGCGACGACCCGACCTGCGCCGAGTCCTGCAACGGCACCGACAAGGGGTGCAAGTTCGCCGCGACCACCGTGGCCTGCAGCGCCAACGCCTGCGCCGCCGGGGTCGAGACCCACGCGAGCACGTGCAACGGCGCGGGCAAGTGCGGCGACGTGATCAAGCCCTGCGGCGACTTCACGTGCGGCACCACGGCCTGCAAGACCAGCTGCACGGTCAAGGCCGACTGCACCAACCCCGCGCACTTCTGCGAGGCCGGCAAGTGCATCCCCCAGCAGGCCACCGGCTCGCCGTGCGCGCGCGACGAGGCCTGCGCCACCGGGATCTGCGTCGACGGCATCTGCTGCGAGACCAAGTGCGACGGCCAGTGCCAGGCGTGCGACGTCCCCGGCCAGGCCGGCAAGTGCGTGGCCATCAAGGGCAAGCCGCACGGCCTGCGCGCCGACTGCGACAAGGACGCGACCGACAGCTGCAAGAGCAAGTCGTGCGACGGCACCAACACGGCGAGCTGCGCCGCCACGGTCGGTCCGTGCAGCCCCTACGCCTGCGACGACGGCGAGAAGGTCTGCAAGAAGGCCTGCGCCACCGACGTCGACTGCGGCACCGGCTACGAGTGCGACAAGACCGCCAAGTGCGTGCCCCGCACGTCGAAGTGCATCGGCACCGACACGCTGCAGGCTGCGGACGGCAGCAAGACCAAGTGCGAGGCGTTCGTCTGTCGCGACGGCGTGTGCCTCGACAAGTGCAACACCAGCAACGACTGCCAGAACGGCTTCGCCTGTGACGGCGCCGGCAAGTGCGTGTCGGCCAGCAGCGCTCCGGTGTCGACCGACAGCGGCGGCTGCTCGACCACCGGCGGCTCGTCGCAGGCGCCGGTGTGGCTCGCGGCCCTCGCACTGCTAGGACTCCGCCGTCGCCGGTGAACGCCCCCGCCCCGAAGCCACCGCTGTTCCCCGCGCTCTACGTCGTGTGCGCGCGGGCGGCGCTCGTCGCCATCGTCCTCATCAACCTGTACTACGCGTTCGGCGCGAGCGGGTTCAGCTATCGCGGCGCCAGCTTCTCGTTCGGTCGCCAGCACGACAAGCAGCTCTACGTCGTCGACGACCGCCGGGCGTTCCTCGTGTGGGGCTTCGGTGGTCCGCACCCGAGCATCTCCATCGTGAAGTACGGCGACGCGTTCCCGCTGTTCCGCCTGTGCGGCGCCTGCCAGACCCGCGGCGGGATCTTCAGCCACGCGCGCTTCATGAAGGGCTCCTGGGTCTACACCGACATGCCGTGGATCAAGGGCCCCGCGGCCTACGATCTCGCGAGCGGCGAGCTCGTGACGCTCTCGGTGCCTGCGCCGAAGAACAGCAAGATCGATCCAGAGGACGTGCCGTTCTACGCCGAGCACGGCTTCACCTTCGACGCGAAGTACAAGCTCGACGCCGACCGGC
This sequence comes from uncultured Polyangiales bacterium, assembly GCA_964624885.1. GTDB lineage: Bacteria > Myxococcota_A > Polyangia > Polyangiales > JADJMO01 > JADJMO01. The sequence continues at coordinate 13,597 of CAZUZY010000088.1, forward strand.
TGAGCGAGGACTACAAGCCGGTCACCACGGTGAACGAGATGTGCGTCATCCTGCAGGCGGCCGGGTTCACCGTGCTCGCCATCGTCGGCCTGATCGGCCTCGTCCTCCTGCCGTTCGGCCTGCGCCGGCGGCGCGCTGCCTAGGCCTTCTTCGGATCCGCGGCGCCGAGCAGGCCCGCCACCTGGTCGCCGGCGAGCGTGTGCCCGCCGATCGCGCCGAGGTGGTGGAGCAGGAGCGCGCGGTTGTCGCCGACCGAGAGGTTCTGCAGCTCGAGGGCGCCGATCCGGTCCTCGGGCGAGAAGGCCGGGCTCGTGACCTTCTCCATCGAGAGCTTGTCGGGATCGTACGACGAGTACGTGGGGCGGGTGTCGACGATGGACCAGTCGTCGCCGCGGCGGAGCTCGAGCACCACCTTGCCGCTGATGCTGGGGGCGACCCAGCGGGTGAGCGCGTCCTTGAGCAGCAGCGCCTCGGGGTCGTACCACTTGCCCTCGTAGAGCAGGCGGCCGAGCTTGCGCCCCAGCGTCGCGTAGAGGTCGGTCGTGGCCTCGTTGTGGATCGCCGCGAGCAGGCGCTCGTAGGCGATGTGCAGGAGCGCCATGCCGGGGGCCTCGTAGATCCCGCGGCTCTTGGCGTCGATCACCCGGTTCTCGATCTGGTCGCTCATGCCGAGGCCGTGGCGGCCGCCGACCTTGTTGGCCTCCAGGAACACCTCGAGCAGCGAGCCACGCACGTCGCCGACGGCGACGGGGACACCCGCGAGCAGCTCGATGGTCACCCGCTCGGTGGCGATGGCCACCGCGGGGCGCCACGGGGCGACACCCATGATCGGCTCCACGATGTGCACGCCCGAGTCGAGGCGCTCGAGATCCTTGGCCTCGTGGGTGGCGCCGAGCACGTTGGCGTCGGTGCTGTAGGCCTTCTCGGTGCTCATCGAGTAGGGGAGGCCGAGCGAGACCAGGTACTCGCTCATCTCGGTGCGGCCGCCGAAGGCGTCGACGAAGGCCTGGTCGAGCCACGGCTTGTAGATGGTGAGCTCCGGATCGACGAGGATGCCGTACCGGTAGAAGCGCTGGATGTCGTTGCCCTTGTGGGTCGAGCCGTCGCCGAACACGTGCACACCGTCCTCGCGCATCGCGCGCACGATGGCGGTGGTGGTGGCGGCGCGGCCGAGCGGCGTGGTGTTGAAGTACTTCTTGCCGCCCGACGAGAGGTGGAACGCGCCGCACTGGATGGCGACGATGCCCTCGCGCACCAGCGACTCCCGGCAGTCGACCGCCTTGGCCGCCTTGGCCCCGTGCTCGATGGCGACGGCGGGGATGGCCGACACGTCGTCGGCGTCGGGCTGGGCCAGGTCGGCGGTGTAGCAGTGGACCTCGAGCCCCTTGCGCGACATCCACGCGACGGCGCAGCGGGTGTCGAGGCCGCCGGAGAAGGCGATGCCGACCTTGGTGCCGGCCTTGGGGAGCGTGCGGTGGATGCGGGCCATGGGGCCGCGAGAAAGCACGGATCGGCGCGGGCGCGAAGCACCTCGCGGGAGGGTCCGCTACGATGTCACCCGCGATGTCCGACGACCCCCGCCGCTTCCACGACGAGACCCTCCGCGAGGCCACGTTCGACGACGTCGACCTCGGCGCGGCCACCTTCCACAACGTCACCCTCGAGGGCGCCCGGTTCGACGACGTCAACGCCAAGGCGGCCCGCATCGAGAACGTCACCTTCGAGGGCGCGGTGTTCGACGACGTGAGCCTGCGCGGGGCGCGGCTCGTCAACGTGGACCTGACCGGCGTGGTGATCGAGGACGCCGACGTCGAGGGCCTGGTCATCGACGGGGTGCGGATCGACGAGCTCCTGGCCAAGCACCGCGCCGCGGCCGAGCCCCCGAAGGACGGCTGACGCGGGTCACGGCGATACGGTGTGTCGAATCGACCCACGCGGTCCCGCGAGATCCCGCGGAAAGGACGAGCTCGACCCTGGTATCCACTTTGCCTGGGCAGGGGCCATGTCCGCCCCGACCGAGTCTCGCAGTCGCCTGGTCCAGACGCTCGACGCCGTGGTCGGTCGCGAGGTGGCGGCCGACGTGCTGCCGCTGGCGCTCCGACGCGCGCGGGTGACCGAGCTGCCGCGCGGGGCCGCGCTGTCCGCGTTCGCCTACGACCACCTCCTGACCGCGACCGTCGACGTCGCGGGGTTGCTCGCCGGCATCCGCCTGCTGCGCGCCTTCACGCCCCGGCACACGTCGCTGCGGTTCGTCACTGCGTCGTGAGGACGTAGGGGCCGAGCTTGGTGCCACTGCCCGAGGTGGTCACGCGCAGGCGGTAGGTGCCGGTCTTCGGGGCGACGAAGGCGAGGCGGCTGTCGAACGCGCCGCCCCCGTCGTCGTCGCTCGCGATCAGGCGATCGCCATCGAACAGCTGGGTCGCGACATCGACGGTGCAGCACGTCTCGGTGAGCGAGGGGCCGCCCTTCACCGTCACGACCACCGCGACTCCCGCGGAGAGCGAGAGCGTGTACTCGTCGGCGACGGCGCCGTTCGAGAGGCCCGGGTCCTCCAGGGTGAGCGCCCCTTCGACGCCGGCGCCCAAGAGGAGCCCGGCGGGCTTGCGGGGGCGAGCGACGACCTCCGCGGGCGGCGTCGCGCGGAGCGGCAGCTCGAGCCCGGCCACCACCTTCGCGAGCAGCATGGTCGGCATCCAGTAGTGGTTCACGGGCATCTTCGCGATGGTCGCCTCGTGCCCGCGCATCGCCTCCACGACCGACCCCTTCGGGTACACCACCACGTCGGCCTTGGTCGCGCGGAGTCGCGCGGCCATGTTGGCGTGGTGGCCGTTCGAGTCGCCGGTGTCGCCGTGGAGCGCCACGAAGCGGCGCGGAGAGTCCGCGGTGCGCTTCGCGAACCACTGCAGGTAGTAGTCCTCACCGCCGGCGAAGAACGCGTCCAGCAGCACCACGTTCTTCACCTTGGCCGAGAGCTCCGCGCGCGACAGGATCGAGACCACGGGGTTGAACCCGGCGCTGTGGGCGATCAGCGTGATGTCTGCCACGTCGTCGAGCGTGCGCGGGCCACCGAGGCCCTCGGCGAACGTCTCGGTGACGAGCTCGCGCACGAAGCCGGTGAAATAGCCCTTCTCCACCATCCGGCCGGCCGAGCCGCCGCCGAAATAGGCGAACTGCGGGACCGCGAAGAGCGACTGGGTGCCGGCGTCGTCGTGGCGCGCGGCGTAGCCGTAGCCGCCGAGCGGCGCCTCGCCCGGCTTGCAGATGACCTCACCCAGCTGGGCGAGCTGGGCGGCGCACTGCACCGCGCCGTGGAAGAACAGCACGAGGTGGAGCTTCTCGCGATCGTCGAGGCGCTCCGGGACGTGCGCGACCACGTGGGCGACGCCCTTGGGCACGGGGTAGGGCGGCTCCTTCAGGAAGGCCGCGCGCGTCGAGCTCGGGCGGCCGGGGTAGGGTGCTGGCGCGACGGAGGTGACGATGGCCGCGGAGGCCGTGACGGTGGGCCGGAGCGGGGGCGGCTCGACCGATGCCTGCACGCGCGGCCGACACGCGCCGAGCAGCAAGAGAGCCCCGAGGGTCGCCGCCCGCATGCCCCTCCGTCGACGCGGTCGCCCGGAGTGTGACCGAGGCCTCGGCTGCTCAGTCGAACGGCTGGATGCGCTGGTTGAACTGCTCGCGCTCGATCGCCTCGAACAGCGCGCGGAAGTTGCCGCCGCCGAACCCCGGATCGCCGGCGCGCTGGATGATCTCGTAGAAGAACGGGCCCGCCGTCGGGTCGTTGTAGGTGGCCCCGGCGTCGCGCAGGAAGATCTGCAGCATGTACTTCTCGTCGGAGCCGTCGAGGAGGATCTGCAGGCGTCGCAGCTCGTCGAGCGGCTCTTGCACGTTGTGGATGGCGAGCTGCTCGAGGCGCGCCGGCAGGGCGTCGTAGTAGGCGCCGGGCGTCGGCAGGAACTGCACGCCGCGGCGCTCGAGCTCCTCCACGGTGGGGATGATCTTCGGGACGTTGAACGCCACGTGTTGCACGCCGGCGCCGTTGTTGTCCTCGACGAACTTGTTGATCTGCGAGTCGCGGAAGAACGGGCGCATCGGTTCGTTGTTGGCGAACTTGATGCCGCACTCCGGGTCCCAGTAGACGAGCGACTTGAGGCCGCTGCCCGCCTGGCGCAGGCGGTCCTTGTCCGAGTGCACGTCCACGGTGTGGAACTTGATCTCCCAGAACTGCTCCATGCCGAGCACCTCGCGGTACCAGAGCACCAGCGGGGCGAGGGTGAGCGCGTTCGAGGTGACGTGGTCGATGCAGTCGATGCCGAACACGTTCCGGGGCTTGGGCGTCGCGTCCAGGGTGTCGAACCCGGGGGCGAAGCGCGCGTAGCCGTCGGTTCGCTCCACGTAGCGGAAGGCGACGTCGCCGAGCGGGGTCGCGATCTCGAACGCGCGATAGCGGCCGCGCTCGTCGCGGTCCTCGATCGGCTCGGCGAGCATGGTCGCCCCGCGCGCCTCGAGCGTGTCCCAGGTGCGCTCGAGGTCCTTCACCCGGAACCCCAGCGACATCACGCCGGCCGGGTGACGTCGCAGGTAGCGCGCGGCCTTGCAGTCCTGCGCGGCGGCGTGCCCGACCTTCGGGGTCGAGACCGCGACCCGCACGTCGCCGGCCGCGAACACCACCGAGCTCTGCCCACTCTTCTCGGTGAGCTCGTCGCCCGCGCGCGCCACCTCCGCGAAGCCGAGCTTCTCTGCGTAGAACTGCCGGCTGCGCTCGAGGTCGCGCACGGCGAAGTGGTAGGAGTCGTAGCCGAGCACACCGAGGTTTTCGCGAGCCATGGGCCGCGCATCCTAGTCGGACGAGAACTTGCTGGCAGCCTCTGCCGTGGCCATAGTGAAGGCATGCTCGCCCTCGCCTTCGCCGCCCTCGGCGCGCTGCTCCCCGTCTACGCCCCAGCGGGCACCACGAGCTCGTCCGTCGCGCAGGCCGCCGCGCCGTCGTGCGTCGCGGTCAAGGGCGAGGCGCGCAGCAACGGCTACGGCTTCAAGCACGTCGTCGTCCTCACGAGCGCGTGCCCCAAGATCGCCGACTGCGAGGTCTCGACCGACGTGAACCCCACCGTGGTGAAGGTGGAGGTCGCGCCCAAGGCCACCGTCGAGGTGCTCACGTTCCTCGACTCCCCGGTGTCGGGCTTCACCCCGAAGGTGAAGTGCACGCAGCGCAAGTGACGAGAGGGCGCAAGTGAAGGGCGCACCTAGAGCTTGCGCTTCGGCGCGCAGATCGGGCAGAACCACTCGAACACCAGGTTCAGGCCGGCGGGCCCTCCAGGCGCGGACGGCGGACTCGGGCGACGGAGCAGCCGCCACCCCATCTTGCTCGCCAGGGTGATCTCGCCGACCTCGGGCTTCTTCGCACCGCAGCTCGCGCACTGATCGTCCACGACGCAGGCTTGTGCGACAACTGTCGTGCAGCCGCAAGTGGGATCTCATACCCTTCCGGCCATGAAGGCACGCCCGCTCGGCCTCGTGACCGTCCTCTGTGCCGCAGGGTGTTTCGGCGGGTGCGGGGGGGAGGCCGAGCAACAGCCAGATGCTGCCATCGACACCGCGGAGGCCGGCCCCGACCCCGAGGAGTTCTCCGTCGCCCCCCGCTCGTGCGGGTACGACTGCCCGCTGAGCGCGGACTGCGTCGACGTGGCGAGCGGCTACGCCTGCCCGAGCCTCGGCAGCTGGGGCACGATCCCCCACGCCGACACCTGCGCGGCCTACGACCCGAGCAAGTTCGCCGCGCAAAAGGGCGCCTGCACCGCCACCGCTCCGACCGGCGAGGCGGTCAAGAAGGTCTCGGTCGAGGGCGACACCCGCATCCTCCCCGATGGTCGACGCGTGCGCCCCGCCGGCAAGGAGTTCGTGCTCGCCACCAAGGACCTGACCGGCGGCCTGCCCTCGTTCGTGCTGCCGATCCCGGGTCAGCGTCGGGCGATCACCGTGGACACCGGCTACGGCGCCCACGTCGCGCGCGCCATCGACGTCGACAAGCTCCTCGCGGGGTCCGATCCGGTGACCGGGCTCGTGCGGTTCGACAAGCCCAAGACCCTCGGGAGCTCGGCTGCGTTCGTCGCGCCCGACACCGTGTACCTGCCCACGAGCGACGGCGTCGTGCAAGCGCTCACGCTCGGGGCGACGGGCACCCTCGACAAGGCCGACGCCAAGTCGCTCAAGCTGCCGGCGGCCAAGGACAAGGACGGCAAGACCATCCCCTGGCACCTCTCCGCGGTGGCCGCGTCGCCGAACGGCAAGCGCCTCGTCGCGACCCCCATCCTCGAGCGCGCCGCGCTCGTGTACGACGTCGATCCGGCGTCGGCCACCTACGGCACCAAGCTCGCCGAGATCGACCTCGGCGAGAAGGAGGCGTTCGCCGCGGCGTTCGACCCCCGCGATCCGAGCGGCCGCTACTGCTACGTCACGATGTGGGGGGGCAAGCGGGTCGTCGAGCTCGACCTCGACACCGGCAAGGCCACGCGGAGCTTCCCGACCGACAAGAACCCCCAGGGTATCGCGTTCCTCGACGCCCGCTGGATGGCCGTGGCCAACGCCTTCGGCGACACGCTCACCCTCGTCGATCGCGTGGCGGGCTCGGCCACGCCGGTGCCGGTCGACGTCAAGGACGGCCTGCACGGCCTCGACCCGTCGTCGGTCGCCTTCGACGCGAAGAACCAGCGGCTCTACGCGTCGCTCGCCGGCATCAACGCCGTCTCGGCGTGGGACGTCGATCTCGGCGCCTCGCCGCCCAAGCTCGTGCCCGCCGGTCGCCTCGCGACGGGGTGGTGGCCGGGGGGCGTCGGGACCCTCGACGACGGGGGCCTGATCCTCGCCAACATGCGCGCGGGCTTCGACGGACCGAACCCGATCAAGTTCGAGATCCATGACGGCGACGTGATGGGGCGCACCTACGGCTCGGTGCAGGCGATCCCCTTCCCGTCCGCCGCCGACCTCGTCGCCGGGGAGGCCGCGGTCAAGAAGGGTCTCGACGTCGCCGGCCTGAGCGGCGCGCCCACGGTCGAGTGCGGCGGCGCCGCCTACGACTTCCCGATCCAGCGCGACAACAAGAGCGGGCCGTCGAAGCAGATCACGCGGGTCGTGTTCATCCTCCGCGAGAACAAGACCTTCGACGCCCTGTTCGGCGACCTGCCGGGGGTGGACGGAGACCCGAAGCTCCTGCTCGGCAAGGACGCCAACGCGCAGGCGAAGATCTGGGCGAACTTCCGCGGCCTGGCCCAGGACTTCGCCATCTCGGACAACTACTACACGAGCGCCGAGCTCTCGCAGCAGGGGCACTTCTGGGCGATCTACGGCCGTTCGAGCGACCACAACGAGCGCACGTGGGCGGTCGACGGCTACGAGCGCGACATCCGCAAGACCCCGTTCCCCTCCGGCGGCGTGCTGGACATCGGCGTCACGGTCGAGGGGGGGCTGTTCGACTGGCTGATGCGCAACAAGGTCAGCGTCGACATCTTCGGCGAGGCCATGGGCGTGCCCCGCGAGAAGCAGCCCGGCGCGCTCCCTGTCGACGCGAAGTACCCCGGTGGGTTCATCCAGAGCATGGGCTACCCCGACACGGAGAAGTCGTGCCACGTGGCCGGTCGCTGGCGCGTGCGGTGCGATCTGCGGCCGTTCGTGTTCATGACCCTCTCCAACGATCACACGGTCGGCGTCGGCCCGAAGACCCCCTCGCCCGATGCCATGATCGCCGTGAACGACGAGGCCACGGGCATGATCGTCGACGCGATCACCCACAGCCCCGAGTGGGAGCACACGCTCATCGTGATCACGGAGGACGACCCCGCGGTGGGCGGCGAGCACGTGGACATCCACCGCACGCCCATCGTGCTCGTGTCGCCGTGGGTGAAGCGCAAGTACGTGAGCAAGACCCACATCGACGTGTCTTCGATCCACAAGATCATCGCCCACGTCTACGGCGTGCCGTACCCCAACGTGCAGGTCGAGAAGGCCGCGATCCCCTTCGACCTGTTCACCAGCACCCCCGACTACACCCCGTGGACCCGCAAGCCGCGCGAGTGGCCGCTCTCGTGCGGCGGCACGGGCACGAGCGCCGAGAAGTTCCTCTCGTCCTCGTGGGACCTCACCGACGTCGACGAGAACCCCGAGCTCGATCGCCAGGTCGAGCGCTGGATGAAGGGCAAGCAGCTCGAGAAGCTCTCGCCACAGCTCGAGGCCGAGGTGCGCCTTCGCCTCCAGCGCAAGGCCGCGGGGCTGCCGGTCCAGGTCGACGACGACGACTGAGCGTGGGCCTCCGGGCGAGCTAGAATGGAGGGATGGGGCGGCACGGCTCGTTTGCGTATCGCGAGGGGGCCCTCGCCGCCGACGATCCGCCGCCGTCGTCGCGCACCAATCGTCGCGTGCTCTCCGCGCTTGCGCGCCTCACCGCGATGCGCGGAGAGGAGGACTTCTCGCGGGAGCTCACCGAGCGCGCCGAGCACGCCGCCCGCGTCGAGCAGGTCTACCTCGCCGGCCAGGTCCGCAAGAAGAAGCGGGTGGACCACCGCCGCCTCGAGCCGCTGCGCCAGAACGCCTGGACCGCCTTCCGTCACTACGCGTTCGTCGACGCGGTGCGCCTGTTCCAGGAGGTCATCGCCCTCGCCGAGCCCAAGCTCGACGACCTCGCCGTCCTCATGATCGCGCTGCGGGCGACCGGGCGGGCGGTGGAGGCGGAGCAGCTCCAGCGCCGGCTCCTCGCGAGCCCGTTCGACGACCGCTTCGGAGAAGGGCTCCCCGCCAACGTGGCCTTCGATCTCGGCCGCCTGCTGCTCGACCTCGGCGACCCGCGCGCGCACTACCTGCTCGAGGGCGCCATGCGCACCGCGGCCCTCGATCGGCCGAGCGTGCCCTTGCTCGACCTCGCGCAGACGGCGGCCGACGCGGCGTTCGAGCGGGGGGCGGCCACCGCGGCGCTGGTCCACGTGCAGGTCGCGCTGCACGTCGCGCTGCGACTCGACGAGGGCGGGCCCGCGTTCCTCCGCAGCGTGGCCGAGCGCGAGGCGCGCCTGAGCCACCTCGAGGGGCGCTTCCACGAGGCCGAGAGTCGCTTCGCGGCGCTGCTGCGCGCAGGGAGCTACGCCCGACAGCCGCTCGCCTCTCTGTTCCTCGACTGGGGCCGCACCGTCGAGGCCGACCTGCTCGCGGCCGAGGCGGTGCACGCGCTCCGCGAGGCCGGCTTCCAGGGCCAGCCCAGCCTGTGTCCCGCGCTCCGCTTGCGCGTGCGCACGCTCCTCGCGATCGGTCAGGAGGGGCGCGCCGAGAAGCTGCAGACCGAGCACGACGGCATCGTCCGCAGGTGGCTGCCCGACCGCCCGCTGCCCGCCCGCGCGCTCTTCGTGAGGAGCCCGCTGCGCTCGCTCCAGGCGCTCCGCGGTCTGCCCTGAGGTCCGCGATCCCCTCGCCACCCAGCCGTGTCATCATCGGTCCGATGAGCGAGGTCCACCTGCGCAAGCTCGAGGCGATGTACCAGGGCGCGCCGATCAACCGGTTCTACGAGCCGACCATCGCCGTCGAGCGGAGCGCCGCCACGATCGGCCTCCGCGTGCGCCCGGAGCTGTTCCACGCGGCGGGCGCTGTGCACGGCTCGGTGGTCTTCAAGCTGCTCGACGACGCGTGCTTCTTCGCCGTGAGCTCCCTCGTCGAGGACGTGTTCGTGGTCACGGTCAGCTTCACGACCTACCTCGTGCGTCCTGTCAGCGAGGGGCAGCTCACCGCCCGGGGCCGCGTCGTGCACGCCGGCAAGAACGTGTTCCTCGCCGAGGCGGTGGTCGAGACCGCGTCGGGCAAGGAAATAGGTCGCGGCAACGGGTCGTTCCACCGGAGCTCGATCGCCCTCAGCCCCGAGCTCGGTTACCTCCTGTAGATCCGCCGCGCGTCCCGCTCGTAGCCACCTCATGCACCCCGCATCGGTACCGCTCGGTCGAGCCACGGAGCTCGAGGAGATCGAGGCCGCGCTCGCGCCATCGCGCCCTGGCCCGCTCACGCTCGTCGGGCCACCGGGGATCGGCAAGACCACCCTCGCGCGGGCCATCGCCGAGGCCCGCCCCGCGGTGTTCTGCGAGCTCGCCGAGGCCGACGATCTGGACGACGTCGCGGGCGTCGTCGCGCGCTCGCTCGGGGTGCCGCTCGCCTACGGCCGCAGCGGGGAGGCCGCGCTCGGTCCGCTCGCCGAGGTGGTCGCCGAGCGCGCGTTGCTCCTCGTGCTCGACAACGCGGAGCAGGTGCGCGAGGCGGTCGCGAGCTTCGTCCAGGCCGTCGTCGCGCGCGCGCCCGCGGCCCGGCTGCTCGTCACCTCGCGAGAGCCGCTGCGGGTCGAGACCGAGCGCTGCTACCCCATCGCGCCGCTCGCCTCCGAGCCCGCCGTGGCCCTCCTGATCCGCGCGGCCCAGCGGCTGCGGCCCGGGTATGCACCCGCTCCCGAGGCGCGGGGCGTGCTCACCGCAGTGGTGGCCGCGCTCGACCACCTCCCGCTCGCGATCGAGCTCTCCGCGGCCCGGCTGTCGGTCATGCGGGAAGACGAGCTCCTCGATCGCGTCGCGCGCCTCGACACGCTCGCGGGGGGCCGTCAGGCCGAGCCCCGGCAGCAGACCCTGCGCGCGGCGATCGAGGGGTCGTGGCGGCTGCTCGAGCCCGTCGAGCGAAGGGTCCTCGCGGAGTGCGCGGTGTTCCGCGGTGGTTTCGACCTCGCCGCCGCGGAGGCCGTGGTCGAGGGACCCGTGGTCGACGCGTTGCAGTCGCTCCGCGAGAAGTCGCTGCTGCGTCAGTCCGAGGGGCGCCTCTCGCTCTACGAGGCCGTGCGTGCGTTCGCGGACGAGCAGCTGCAGGGCGAGGCGCGCCACACGGCCGAGGCGCGCCACGTCGCCCACTACGTCGCGCGCGGTGCCCGGCTCGCCGCGCAGGTGCCGCGCCACGGCGGTCTGCGCGCGCTCTCCGAGATCGCGGCCGAGCAGGCCAACCTCGAGGCCGCTCTCACGCGGGCCGCGAGTCCGACCGAGGCCCTGACCGCGCTGCTCGCCCTCGAGCCCGTCCTCTCCACCCGCGGGCCCTACGGGCGCTGGATGGCGCTCCTCGATCGCACGCTCGACGATCGACGACCGGCGCCGCCGGACCTCCGCGGCCGGGCCCTCGTG
>CAZUZY010000089.1:0-24674 GCA_964624885.1 uncultured Polyangiales bacterium
GTCGATGAACGTGCGCTTGCACTGGTTCGGGCAGAAGTGACAGACGGTCTCGTCGTCGTTCTTGGTCGAGTAGGCGAGGTCGATCGCCGCATCGAGGCCGATGAACGTGCTCTTCTTCTTGCGCTCGACCACGCGCAGGGTCTCGAAGGCGGCGCCGATCGCGCCGGCCTCGCCGGTGTGCGGGTGCACGAACACCTCGGCGTCCGGCACGCGCTCCTTGATGTAGTCGACCTGCGCCTTGACCGCCGCGAGGTTGTACTGGGTGCCGCCCTGCAGGACGAACCGCCGGCCGAGCGCCGCGAGCCGCGGGATCTGCACCACGTACTGCCAGACGTTCTTGGGCAGCACCTGCGCGAGCCCGGCGAGCAGCTCCTCCTTGCTGTAGCCCTCCTTCTGGAAGTTGACGCGGTCGGTGTCGAGGAACACCGCGCACCCATAGGAGAACTTGGGCGAGAGCTCGGCGTCGAAGGCCACGTCGGCGTACTGCTTCACCGGCACGCCGAACTGGTCGGCCATGGCCTGCAGCAGCATGCCGTTGCCGGCGGAGCACTGGTTCGAGAGGCGGAAGTTGGAGATGTCCCCGTTCTTCATCATCAGGACCTTGATGTCCTGACCGCCGATGTCGCAGATCACGTCGATGTCGCCGAAGAAGTGCACGGCGCTCATCATGTGGGCGACGGTCTCGACCACGTTGACGTCGGCGCGCAGGGTCTCCTCGAGGACATCTGCCGCGTAGCCCGTGCCGCCGAAGCCGAGGATCTCGAGCTCCGCGCCCTGGCTGGTCACGCTCTCGCGGAGCTCGCGGAGCAGCTCCTTCATGTCCTGGATCGGGTTGCCCTTGGAGAGCTGATAGGCCTTGGCGACGATGTTGCGGTGCTCGTCGACGAGTACGGCCTTGCTCGAGGTGCTGCCGCCGTCGAGGCCGATGACCGCGCGGACCTTCTGGCCGGGCGCGAGGGTCGCGGGGCGCCACGTGGGGATCTTGTAGAGCTCGCGGAACGCGGCGAGCTCGTCGTCGGTCTTCGACAGCGGGGGGCCGGCGTTCTCGCCGAGGCGCGCCTTGCGGCCGTTCTGCACGTAGTCGAGCAGCCCGGCCATGCCGGTGTAGACGCCCACGTGGGCCTCTTCGGTGAGGCCGTTGAGCACCGCGCCGAGCGCCGCGTAGTACTGCGCGTTCTCGGGGATGATGATCAGCTCCTCGATCGGCACGTCCTCGGGGAACGCGTAGCCGCGCTCGCGCCAGGTCTCCGGGATGCGCAGGCGCCAGCACTCCTGCAGGAACGGCAGGTAGGTGTTGGGGCCGCCGAGGAGCAGCACCTTGTGGCGCAGCGTGTTGCCGCGCGTGAGCACCGAGAGGTTCTGCAGGACGATCGCGTCGGCGAGCGAACAGAGCACCTCGTGGCTCGGGATGCCGCTCTTGATCAGGTTGACGATGTCGGTCTCGGCGAACACCCCGCACTTGGCGGCCACGTGGTGCAGCTTGGTCGCGTCGAAGTGCAGCTTCACCACCTCCTCGTTCGGCATGCCGACCTTGAGGAAGCACTTGTCGATGGTGGCGCCGGTGCCCGAGGCACACTTGTCGTTCATGGAGGCGATGGCGGTCTTGCCGCCCTCCTTGCCCTCCTTGAAGATGATGATCTTCGCGTCCTGCCCGCCGAGCTCGATGACCGAGCCCACGTCGGGGTGGAGGTGCTCGACGGCCAGCGTGACCGCGTTCACCTCCTGGACGAACTTGCCACCGAGCGGCGCGGCGAGCGGGCCCGCGCCCGAGCCGGTGACGAACATCCGCGCCCCGACGAGCTCGCCGGGGAACGCCGCCTCCATCGCCGTGAGGAGCTCGAGGACCTTCTCCGGCTGCTTGGTCAGGTGGCGCTGGTAGTCACGAAAGAGGATCTCCTTCGTCTCGACGTCCACGAGGACGGCCTTCACCGTCGTCGAGCCAACGTCCATCCCCACCGCGAGCTGCCGTCCCATCGTGGCTCCTGCACTGACGTGTCAGTCCCGGGAGCGGGGGCCCGAGGCCGGTTGCGGCTCGGATCCTGTGACCGGTGAACTAGACTGACGTGTCAGTCCAGGAGTGGTAGCGGACCCGAGGGGGGCCTGGCAAGGGCGCCGGGGGCCGAGAAACACGGTCGTGCTAGGGTGCGGCGCCGTGACCCAGCGCGAGATCCGCCGGCAGCAGATCCTCGACCGCGCCCGCGACGTGTTCGCGAAGAAGGGGTACCACCTCGCCAAGATCGACGACGTGGTCGCCGCGGCGGGGGTCGCGCGGGGCACGTTCTACCTGTACTTCCACGACAAGCGCTCGATCTTCGAGGAGCTGGTGAGCCGGTTCTTCCAGCGCGTGGCGCTCGCCGTCGCGAGCATCGACACCGACCAGCCCATCGAGCCGCAGATCCGCGCCAACTTCTCCCGGCTGCTCGAGGTGTTCCTCGGCGACCCGGGGATGGCGAAGATCCTGCTCACCGACGTGACCGGGCTCGACGTGGAGTTCGACCGGCGACTGCTCGCGTTCTACGCCGACATCGAGGCGCTCCTCCTGCGGTCGCTGCGCGAGGGGCAGGCGCTCGGGATCGTGCAGGACGGCGACGCCCGCGTGGTCGCCCACTTCATCCTCGGCGGGGTCAAGGAGGTGCTGCTGCAGCTGACGCGCGCGCCGGTGCCGGTCGACCGCGACGCGATCAGCGAGAACGTGTTCGGCATCCTCGCCCGCGCGGTGCTGGTGCCGCGTCCGCCGAAGGCCGCCAAGAAGGCCGCGAAGAAACGGGCCTGAGCCCACATGGACTGGGACGACCTCCGGTACCTCGAGGCCATCCACCGCACCGGCAGCGTGCAGAAGGCGGCGCGCGACCTGCGCATCTCCGCCTCCACCGTCTACCGCCGCCTCCACGTGCTCGAGGGCTCGCTGGGCTACCCGTGCGTCGTCCGCGGCCTCGAGCCCGCCGTGCTCACCGACGCCGGGCGCGCCCTCGCGCTGGTCGGCGAGCAGACCCGCCGCGCGCTGGCCGAGGCCGCGGGGACCGTGCGCGCCAAGGAGACCGAGCTCCGCGGCGAGGTGAGCCTCACCACGGTCGAGGGCCTGCTGCCGTTCCTCGTCGAGCCGATCGCCGAGCTCGCGCGCCTGCACCCGGCGCTCCACGTCTCGCTCCACCTCGCCGACACGGGGCCGAGCGTGCGGCAGCGCGAGGTCGACGTGGCCATCGGCATCATGCCGCGCCCGCCCACCGGCTGCTGGGGCCGCCGCGTGCTGCGGCTCCCCTACGGCGTCTTCGGCACCAAGGAGGCGGCGCACCGCAAGAAGCTCCGCTGGGTGGTTCGCGGGCAGGGGCTCCTCCACTCGCCGGAGGCCGCGTGGGAGCGCGCGCGCGCGACCGACGTCGCCGTCCGCAGCAACCTGCTCAGCGGGGTCGTCGCGCTGGTCGCCGCGGGCGTCGGCGTCGGCTTGCTGCCGCGGCTCGTTGCGCAGCGCACGCCCGGGCTGGTGGAGCTCGAGGCCTTCCGCGAGCAGGCGGCGCCGCTCGAGCGCGTGGCCTGGGTGCTCACCCATCCGGACCAGCGCAAGACCCCGCGCGTGGCCGCGCTGGTCGCCGCGCTGACCAAGGCCCTCGCGCCCCTCGGGAAGTGACCGTTCGCAAATCTGCGAATGGTGTCTTCCGGATCGATCGTGGCGGAGCCGCGCGTCCGTGGGCAGATCGGGGCGCGTGAAACCGCTCCACCTCGCTCTGATCCCCGTCGGTCTGCTCGGACTCGTGCTCATGGGCTCGAGTGGGCGCTACGCCGCCTACCGCGGCAATCGCTTCAAGTGCGAGCCCAGCGGCGCGACGGCGCTGACCAAGCAAGGCGTCGGGCTGCCCGACGGCGTCGAGGTGTGCGGCAAGGAGGGCAAGCGCGCCTACCGCCTGCTCGTCGAGACCCCGCCGACCGTCTGCATGACGTCGTACGGGCTCGTCGGGTGTCCGAGCGCCAAGAAGAAGGCGGTGGCGTTCGTCACGGCGATGGCCACCGAGGGCTGGGACTCCGGCGACCTCGACGTGAAGGGCGACTTCGTCGACGCCCGGTTCGTGCGCGGCCCCGAGCGCGCGAGCCTGCACCTCTACCAGTCGCCCTACGGCGAGATCTCCGGGACCCTCGAGGTGAGCCGCTGACTCCGGATCAGGGGAGCGGAGGACCGGACGGGGACGGTCCGGGAGCGACCCAGGATCACGGCAGCCAGCGTCGCGGGCGCACGCGCAGGGAGCCCTCGATGCCGAGGCGATCGCACCAGGTGAGGAACGCGGCCTTCGGCGTGCCGCGGTACTCGAGGGCCGCGAGGTCCTGGTCGATCGGCGCGTCGGTCGCGAGGGTGGCGAGCCGCTCGTAGAGCACCGCGTCCGCGCGCTGGGCCGCGAGCGCGCCCGCGAGGCGGTCCTTGCCGCGCAGGGGGAGATCCCAGCGCGCGGGGTCGTCGGGGATCGCCGAAAGGCTGCCGAAGCGGGCGAGCACCGCGGCCGCGCCCTTCTCGCCGAAGCCCGGCAGGCCCGGGATCCCATCGGCGGCGTCGCCGGTGAGGGCGAGCAGCGCGGGGAGCTGCGCGGGCGAGACCCCCCACCGCGCGCGCATCGCAGCCTCGTCGATCTCCTTCTTGCGCATGCGATCGACCTGGACGATGCGGCCCTGCCGGAGGCACTGGCCGAGATCCTTGTCCGGGGTGAGGATCCGCACCTCGTCCACCTGGTCGGCGAACCGGGCGGCGGCCGTGGCCAGGGCGTCGTCGGCCTCGTGGTCCCGCATCGACCACACCCGCACACCGAGGGCGGTGACGGCCTCCTCCACCGGGTCGAACTGGGACCGCAGCTCGGGCGGCACCCCCGCGTCGGTCTTGTAGCCGTCGAACAGCCGGTTCCGGAAGCAGGTGATGGGGTTGTCGAAGGCCACCGCGAGGTGGGTGGGGGCCTCGGCCCGGTCCTCGAGCAGGGCAAGGAGTGACTGTACGACCCCGACCGTCGCCTTCCGGTCCCGGCCTTCCGGGTCGAAGTGGGCGGGCCGATGCGAGAAATGTGCGCGGTACAGCTCGTAGGTCCCGTCCACCAGGTGGAGACGCATCGCACGGCTATAGCCAGAGCGGCCCTTCGCGGATATGTATCGAGAGCGAATGGGCGGCATGCTCTGGGTCGGTGTGGCGATCGCGGCGGCATTGGTCCTCCTCCTCGTGGTCCGCGCCATGGGCGGCGACGACGAAGAGCCGGCGGCGCCCAAGCGTTCGCCCGAGCCCGAAGAGCCCGAGGCGGAGCCCAAGGGGCGCGCCCGCGAGAAGGTCGCGACCCCCGTCCGCGTGCCCACGCCCGGTCCGTCGAGCCCGACCGAAGCGCGCAACAGCAAGACCGGGCGCGACGAAGAGGAGCCCGAGGGCACCAAGGTCGCCTCCATCCCCCCGCCTCCCGAGGCCGAGAGCCACGCGCACCCGAAGGTCCACGTCACCGAAGAAGAGGTCCCCCTCGAGCTCGGGTTCGCCGACGAAGACCCGACCGGCCCGCAGGCGCTCATCCTCGTGAGCGGCGTGGGGCGCACCGATCCGGGGCGTCGCCGCAAGCACAACGAGGACGCCTACCTCGTGCTCGACGAGCACGCGGTGTTCGCCATCGCCGACGGCATGGGCGGCTACGCAGCGGGCGAGGTCGCGAGCCAGCTGGCGGTCGACGTCATGGCCGAGGCGTTCAAGACCAACACTTTCGCCGGCACCCCCGACCCGGAGCGGCCCCGCCGCGGCGACGAGCTCTGTCAGGCCATCGAGATGGCCAACCTCGCGATCCTCACCCAGGCCCGCGCCAACGAGGCGCAGGCCGGCATGGGCACCACCGTGGTGTCGGCCCGCTTCTCGCCCAACAAGCAGCGCGTCTACATCGCGCACGTCGGCGACAGCCGGCTCTACCGGCTGCGCTCGGGCGAGATCCGTCAGCTCACGACCGACCACACCCTCGGCGCGGCCGGCATCACCGGGCCCTCGGCGTCCAAGCTCTCGCGGGCCGTCGGCATCATGGATCTCGTCGAGGTGGAGCTCACGATCGACGCGCCCAAGGTCGGCGACTACTACCTCCTCTGCTCGGACGGCCTCTCCAAGATGGTCCCCGACGAGATGATCAAGCAGATCATCGAGGACAACGCCGAGATCAGCAAGGCGTGCGAGCGCCTGGTCGAGACCGCCAACGAGCGGGGCGGCCGCGACAACGTGAGCGTGATCCTCGTCCACGTCGAGCAGCCGCACAGCTCGCAGCGGCCGCCCGAGGTCTCCTGAGCGCGGAGCCCGCGGTGCACCTGGTCCTGCATCACTACTGGCGATCCTCGTCGTCCTGGCGCGTGCGCTGGGCGCTCGCCCACAAGGGCCTCGCCTGGGAGGGCGTGGCGGTCGACCTGCTCGCGGGCGCGCAGCGCGACGAGGCCTACGTGGCCGAGCGGAGCCCCGCGGGGCTCGTGCCGTGTCTCGTGATCGACGGCCGTCCGTTGACCGAGTCGGTCGCGATCGTGGAGCTGCTCGAGGAGCTCGCGCCGACGCCGGCGCTCTATCCGCGCGAACCGTTCGCGCGCGCGCGGGTGCGGCAGCTGGTCGAGCTCGTGAACGCGGGCACGCAACCCGTCCAGAACCTCTCGGTGCTCCGGCACGTCTCGTCGCTCGTGCAAGGGGTCGACGCCGACGTGCAGCGCGCGTGGGCCCGTCACTTCATCGAGCGCGGGCTCGCCGCGGTGGAGCGCGACCTCGGCCTCGTCGCGCGCGAGGGGCTCGGCGGACGGTTCTCGGTGGGCGACGCGATCTCCGCCGCCGATCTCTACCTCGTGCCGCAGCTCTACAACGCGCGTCGCTTCGGCGTCGAGCTCAGCGCGTTCCCGCGGGCCCTCGCGGTCGAGGCCGCCGCCCTCGACACCGACGCCGCGCGCGCTTCGCACCCCGACCGGTTCGCGCCGTGATCTTCCGCGACCTCTACGACCTCGCGCGCCTGCCCTGGTTCGCGGTGCGCGAGGGGCGCCTCGTGGTCAGAGACCGCGCGGGCGTCGGCGAGATCATCGACATGCACTCGCACCTCGCGCTCGCGTACGTGCGGCCGATGCAGCTCGACCTCTACAGCGCGGGCCCGCCGACCCAGCACTACCTGCCTTCGTGCTGCGCGTTCGACCTCGACGTCTACATCAACCGCAACTTCTCGCCGGAGCGGCTGCACGCGCTCGAGCGCGACCTCACCCTCGGCAGCCTCGGCAAGAGCGGGATGCGCGCCACGCACACCGTGCCGAACCTGACGCGCGAGATGGACGAGCTCGGGGTCATCAAGTCGGTGATCCTGCCGATCGACTTCCCGTACATCTCCGACAACGCCAAGGTGGCCGCCGACGCCGCGCGCCACGACGCGCACCTGCTGGCCTACGGCTCGGTGCACCCGTACCAGTCACGCCTCGCCGAGAAGCTCGACGGCCAGGCCCACGCGGGCGCGCTCGGCGTGAAGTTCCACCCCAACGTGCAGTCGGTGCGGCCCGACGACCGCCGCGCGATGGAGCTCTACCGGCTGTGCGGCGCGCGCAAGATGCCCGTGCTCTGGCACTGCGGGCCGGTCGGGATCGAGCCCGCCCTCGGTCGCTACCTGTCGCAGGTGCGGCACTACGAGAAGCCGATCGCGGAGAACCCACGCACCACGTTCGTGCTCGGCCACGCGGGAGCGCTGCAGTTCGAGCAAGCGCTCGCGCTCTGCAACAAGTACCCCAACGTGCTGCTCGAGACGTCCTCGCAGTCGCTGACCAACGTGCGGGCCATGGTCACGCGGGCGCACCCCGATCGCGTGGTGTTCGGCAGCGACTGGCCCTTCTATCACCAGGCGGTGCCGCTCGCGAAGGTGCTGCTCGCGACGGAGGACGCCCCCGACGCGCGGCGGCGCATCCTGTTCGCGAACGCGGCGCGCGTGCTCCGCCTCTGAGGGCAATTCAGTTGCGGTCGAAGGGCCGCGCGTGTTCGTCTAGCGGCCTCTCAGGAGGGACCCATGCCCGACGACATCATGAAGGACGACGACAACGACGTGACCGATCCGCAGCGGCTGATCGCGCGCCTCAATCACTTCGCCGACCAGCTCGAGAAGATCAAGGCCCGCCTGAACAAGCTCGCGGGCAAGAACCAGGGACCCCTGCAGGATCCGGCGCCGCTCGCCCGGCTGGTGGGCCTCGGCAACGACATCGCCCAGATCGCGGGCGGCTGGCAGCAGCGCCAGTAGCCCGCGGACGCCGAGCAGGCAGGTGCCCGTTCGCCTCGGCGTTTGGGTACGCTGCAGCTCGATGGGCGGGGCTGCATGAGCGGGCGAGGGCGCGGTGTGGTCGGGTGGGGGGCGTCGATCGCGCTCCTCACCGCCTGTCACTCGGGTCCCTCGCCCGTCTCGTGTCCAGACGGCACCGTCGCCTACGGCGATCTGTGTGCGCCACGGCTCGACGACTGCGGTGACCTCGCGAGCCCCCTCCCCGGGGGCGGCTGCACCCCCGCCGGGGTGCCGGCGGACGGCTGTGGCGTGGGCTTCGAGACCGACGGCGCGGGTGGTTGCGTGCCCCGCCTCCCCGCCGCCGCGTGCGGCCCCGGGACCATGGCGGTCCCCGGCGACACCGCGTGTCGCGCGGTCGGCGTGAGCAGCTGTAGCGCGGGCTTCGCCGCCGACGCCGGGGGCTGCGCGCCAGTCCTGCCGGCGAGCGCCTGTGGCGACGGCCTGTTCGCGCGGCCCGGAGAGAGCGCCTGTCACGAGCTCGTGGAGTGCGGCAGCGATCCCTACGGGACCCCACCGACCGACGCACCGATCCTCTACGTCGATGCGGCCTACGGCGGCCTTGGCAGCAATGGCAGCAAGAGCAAGCCCTTCGTCACGCTGACCGAAGCGGTGGCGGCTGCCGACGCGAGCAAGACGACGACCCTGGCCCTCGCCGCCGGCACCTACGTGGCCTCGGTCGTGATCGATCGACCCGTGCGCATCTGGGGGCGTTGCCCCGCGAGCGTCCACTTGCAGGGCACGGGCACCGCGCCGGCGCTGCGCATCACCGCGGCGGCAGAGGTCCACAGGGTCGACGTCACCGGCCCCGCGGGTGGCGTCGAGGTCGAGGACGCGGCGGTCACCCTCGAGGCCGCGCGGATCCACGACACCGGCGGCACTGGCCTCCTCGCGACCCGCAAGGGCGCGAAGACCAGCCTCGTCGTGAAGGACACGTTGATCGAGCGCGCCACGACCACGGGCCTCGAGCTCGGGGGAGCCACGGCCACGATCGAGGGCACGGTGGTCCGTGACACCCGCGCCCGCGCCGACGGCGCCTACGGGCGCGGGATCCACGTCGGCTGGAGCGCGCTGTCCAAGACCCGCGCCGAGCTGGTGCTGCGGGGGTCGCTGATCGAGCGCAACGTCGAGGCGGGAGTCTTCGTCCTCGGGGCCACCGCGACGGTCGAGGCTACGCTGATCCGCGACACCAAGGGCTCGGGCTCGATGGCGCTCCTCGAGGAGACCTCCGGGCAGGCGTCCACGCTGACGCTCAAGGGCGTGGTCATCCGCGGCAGCGCCGATCGTGGCGTCCGGGTCGTCGGGTCCCAGCTCGACGCGGCCCAGCTCACCGTGCGGGACACGCGGCCACGCGCCGACGGCAAGTTCGGGCAGGGGATCTACGGCACCTCGAGCCTGCTCGCGGACAGCAGCGTCGTGCGCGCCGACCTCACGGTGCGCGACAGCCTGGTCGAGCGCGCGACCAGCTTCGGCGTGGTGGTGTTCGGCTCGCGCCTGCGCCTCGAGCGCACGGCGATCGCGCGGACCGAGCCGCGCCTCGACGGTGGGGGAGGTGGCGGGGTCGGCATCCTCTACGACCCCACCACCAAGACCCGCTCGGACGGCGCCGTCGTCTCGTCCCTGGTCGAAGAGAACCTCGAGCAAGGGCTGCTGGTCTCGGGGTCGACGGCGCGCGTCGAGTCCTCCCTCGTCCGCGGGACCCGTGCCCGCAAGGCGGACGGCCTGCTCGGCATCGGCGTGGTCGCCCAGAACCACGACACCGCGGTCGGCGAGCTCTCCGACCTGACCGTCTCGGGCTCCGTCGTCGACGACAACGTGACGCACGGGATCACGGTCATCGCCTCCCGGGCCTCGCTCAGCGCCACGCTGATCCGCGCCACCCGCGCCGACGCGGCGGGGCGCCAGGGGTTCGGCGTGTACATCGACGCCGACGCCCTCGGCACGCGCGGCCGGCTCGCGATGACGGGGTGCGTCCTCGACGCGAACACCACCACCGCGCTGGTCGTCGCCGCCTCGGACGCCGAGGTCGACGCGACGGTGATCCGCGGCACCGTTCCCGCGCCCGCCGACGGTGACTTCGGCTACGGCGTGCTCGTCGGTTTCGACCCCGACACCGGGCAGGAGGGCAACCTCGTCCTGCGTCGCGCCTTGCTCGAGAAGAACGCCAGCGTGGGCCTGTTCGTGTCGGCGAGCACCGCCTCCTTGAACGGGGTGCTGGTGCGGGAGACCCGCGACGGAGGGCGCGCGAGCGCAGGCGTCGCCGCCGTCGACGAGATCGGCAAGCGTCCGGCCCACCTGGCCCTCGAGGCCTGCGTCATCACGAAGAACGCCTCCGCGGGGGTGGTCGTGTCCGGAGGCGAGGCGAGCCTCTCCCGCTGCAACGTCCGCGGTACGCACGCGCTCGCCGACGGGACCTTCGGCGATGGGGTCTCCGCGATCGCCGGCTACGGTCCGAGCTCGGTCTCGCTCGGGCAGACCACCGTGATCGGCAACGCCCGGGCCGGCGTGAGCGCCTTCGGAGCGAGCGTCGCCATCCGCGACGCGCACGTCACGTGCAACGCCCTCGGGCTCGTCGCCGAGACCTTGAACGGCGTCGCACCGACGTTCCGCGACGAGGGAGGCGTGCTCTGCGGGTGCGGTGCGAGCCCGCTCGCCTGCAAGGCGCAGTCGTCCAACCTGAGCCCGATCGAGGTCCCTCGCCCGCCGCGCTTCTAGCGGCGCCGCAGCTCCGGCGGGGCAGCCGTGCGTGGGTCGTCGGGCCAGGAGTGGCGCGGATATCGCCGCCGCAGCTCGCTCCGCACCGCGGCGTAGTGCCGATCCCAGAACCCGGCGAGGTCGGTCGTCACCTGCACGTCGCGGCCGTTCGGCGCGAGCAGGTGCAGCACCACCGAGACGCGGCCGGCGAGGACGCGCGGGCCGTCGGCGCTCCCGAAGAAGTCCTGGAGCCGCGAGGCGATCGAAGGCGGAGCGTCGGCCGCATAGGTGACCGCCACCTTGCGCCCGTTGCCGAGCACCACGTGGGTCGGCGCGAGCGCGTCGAGCCGCACGAGCGCGGCGTGGCCGATCGCGGCGCGCAGCTCGCCCATCAGGTCTGCGCTACGCAGCTCGGCGAACGAACGTCGGCCCTCGCACGCCGCGGCGACGAGCTCCTGGGTGTGCGCTGGGTCGAGGGCCGCGAGGCCGGCCGCCTCGGCGAGGTCGGGCGCCGCCCGTGCGACGAACGCGATGCGGGCCGAGAGCTCGGTGAAGGCGCCGTCCACGAAGGCGTCGATGCCGACCGCGATGGCGCGCTCGGCAAGGAGCTGCGCGACCGCCGGGCCGGCCTTGCCCGGTCGCTCGTCGAGGGTGAGCTTGTCGTAGGCCATGCGCTCCACCGCCTCGACCCGCTCTCGCTCCGCGTCCCACCGCACCTCGGTCGTCTCGGCGATGCGCTCCGGGAACAGGTCGATCAGCCACTCGGGCTCGATCGCGGTGGCCATGGTCACCGTGGTGGTGCCGCGTCGGTCGAGCGCCTCCACGGCCACCACCCACGGCGCGGTCCGGACGACGCTCGAGCGCGCCAGCGTCGCCTGTCCGCCGCCCGAGAGGACGAGGGTCTCGCCCTGGCCACGGCGCCGGGCCACGCGATCGGGGAAGCCCGCGAGGATCGCCGTGCGCAGGGCGACGTCCGGGTCCATCGCGCCCTTCTGGGTGTCCACCTGGCGCAGCACCTGCTTCTGTACGCGCCGGATCGAGGCCGCGAGGCCCGGCTCCACGACGTGACGGTCGCCGAGGTCGCGCAGCCGCACGCTCGCGTCGCACGACTCGTCGACCCGCGCCTCGCGCTCGCGACCGTAGACGTCGCGGCCGACGGACAGCATCGCCGCGACCCCGCACGCGTCCTCGGCGACCCCCCGCGCGCTGCCCTCCACCACCAGGCGGGCGAGCCGGGGCGAGAGGGGGAGTCGGGCCATGGCGCGGCCCACCGGCGTCGCGGCGCCGGCCTCGTCGATGGCCGAGAGCCGCAGGAGGAGCGCGCGCGCCGCCTCGAAGGCGGCCTCCGTCGGGCGGGTCAGCCAGGGGAACGCGCGCGCGTCGTACCCAGCCGCGGTGAGCGCGAGCACGGTCTCGGAGAGATCGAGCCGCCCGATCTCGGGGGTGTCGTGCTCGGGGCGGGACTCGAAGTCGCCCCGCGTGTAGAGGCGCAGGCAGCGGCCTTCGCGCACGCGTCCGGCGCGCCCGGCGCGCTGGATCGCCGACGAGCGCGCCACCTTCTTCACCTCGAGGGTGGGCCGACCAGACCAGGGGTCGTGCCCCGCGATGCGGGCGAGGCCGCTGTCGATCACCACCACGACCCCAGGGATGGTGACCGACGTCTCGGCGACGTTGGTGGAGAGGATCACCTTGCGGCGCGCCGAGGGCGCGAGGGCGCGGTCCTGGGCGTCGGGGGGGAGCTCGCCGTAGAGCGGGAGCGCCTCGGCGCCCGCCTCCTCGCACACGCGCGCGCAGGCCTCGGCGCAGGCGCGTATCTCGTAGGTGCCGGGGAGGAACACGAGCACGTCACCCTCCGACTCGCGCAGCGCGCGCCGAACGGCACCGACCACCTGGAGCGGCAGCGGCCGATCGTCGGGCCGCTCCGCGTGCTCGATCACCACCGGGAACGCCCGTCCCTCGCTCGTGACGAGCGGAGCGTCGCCGAGGAACCGCGCCACGGGCTCGGCGTCGAGCGTGGCCGACATGACGACGACGACCAGCCGCGGGTCGTGCGCCTGGGCCGCGCGGGCGAGGCCGAGCGCGAGGTCGGAGGCGAGGTGTCGCTCGTGGAACTCGTCGAGGACGATCGCCGAGAGCCCGCGGGGGCCTCGCTCGAGCAGGCGACGGGTGAGGATGCCCTCGGTCACGTACGAGAGCCGCGTGGCGGGCCCGATCGCGCGGTCGAAGCGGACGTCGTATCCCACGAGGCCACCGAGGGGCACGCCTCGCTCCTCGGCCACCCGCTTGGCCGAGTGGCGCGCCGCGAGGCGCCGCGGCTCGAGCACGACGATCTCACCGTCGGGCAGCGCGTCGAGGAGCGCCGCGGGCACCCGCGTGGTCTTGCCGGCGCCAGGGGGAGCTTGCAGCACCGCCGCGCGCCGCTCGAGGAGCGTGCGCACGAGGTCGGGCAGCAGGGGATCGATCGGGAGTGCGATCAACGCGCGGCTCAGCGACAGACGCGGAACCCACCGAACACGGGCTGACAGGTGTTCGGCGGCTTGCACTCCAGGCTGGTCTTGCAGAGCTGGATGCCGGTGCAGGCCAACGCGCACTTGGCGCTCGGACCGCCCCCGCCGCCGAGACCGCCGAAGCAGCAGACCTGGCCGGTCGGACAGCTCGTGCCGTCGGAGCAGCTCAGCGTGCCGCCCCCCGTGCACTTGCCCTTGGCGACGCAGCTCAGCCCCGTGAACGAGGCGCAGCAGTCCTGGGTGAGCGCGTCGCAGGTGGTGGCGCCGCAGCTGATGCCGCCCTCGATCGGCGTGTCGGTGGGGGTGTCCGGCGGCGCGTCGAAGCCTGTGTCGAAGCCCGTGTCGAACACCGTGCTGTCGGTGATCCCCGTGTCGAAGGCGCCGCTGTCGACCACGGCGGTGTCGTCCAGGCCCGTGTCCAAGATCGCCGTGTCGAAGCCAGCCGTGTCGAAGACCGCCGTGTCGAAGGCCGCCGTATCGAACACGGCCGTGTCGAAGGCCGCCGTGTCTTCGCCGACGATGCTGTCGAGCACCACGATCGAGTCCGGCGGCACGTCGGTGTCGAACAGGACCCCGGTGTCGAAATCGGTGTCGATCCCCTCGTCGAACGGAGGTTCGGTCTCGAAGCCGCCCGTGTCCCGGGTGTCCGTCGTCGCCTCGAGGGTGGTGTCCCCGGCCGAGTCGACCGTCGGCGCGAGCTCGTCGTCGGGGAAGCCGCTCCGCCCGCACGCGGACACGAGCAGACCAGCCCCCAGCACCGCGCTCACGAGCACAGGACGACGCCGCATCCTCGAACGGTAGCGCGGAACTTGCCGCCGCGACACGGCTGGACGAAACCTCTCTTCGTGCGTCGACCCGTCGCCCTCGGCCTCCTCGCCCTCACCGCGTGCCCCGCGCGTCGGCCCGAGGCCAGCGTGGCCATGACCGCGCCGTCGACGAGCGTCTCGGCGAGCACGGTCTCGAGCGCCTCGACGAGCGCGAGCGTGATCGAGGAGCCCGCGGCGGTCGTCGCGCCGAGCGAGGGGGTGGGGGTCGTGCTCGGGCCCGAGGGGCAACTCGGCGCGTGGCTCGCCCTCGGCCCGTTCCGGCTCGACGACAAGAAGGCCGATGCGACCACGTTCCGACCCACCGGCGTCACGGACGATCGCCTCCTCGCGCCTCGCTACGGGGCGACCGAGGGCAGCGCGCGCGTCGACGTCGCGCAGAAGGACGACAAGGGCAAGCTCCTCAAGTGGACGACGGCCCCCGCCACCTGGCAGCTCGTCTCGAGCGGCGATGGCCCGGTCGATCTCGAGCGCGCGTTGCCCACCCTGGGCAAGCCCTCCATCGCCTACCTCGGCGCGACGCTGCGGCTCCCCAAGGCGCGCGACCTCGTGGTGCTGCTCGGGGCCGACGACGGCTGCGAGCTGATCGTCGACGGCAAGTCGGTCCACGCGCGCGACGTCCCCCGGCCGTTCCGTGACGACGACGACGCGGTCCCGCTCTCGCTGGCCGCGGGCGACCACACCCTGCTCTTGCGCCTCCACCAGCGCGAGGGGGCGTGGGCGATCCGCGCGCGCATCGTCGACGAGCGCTTCCTCGCGCCGCCAGGCGTCCGGGCGCTCCTGCGCGGCGTGCCCGAGAGCGCCGGGCTCGAGCTGGTCAAGGCCATGTCGTGGGTCAGGGTCGAGCGCCCGCCCACGGCCACGGGCTACCACTTCGCGACGCTGGTCCAGTTCCCCGAGGGTCATCCGACCCTCGGCGCCGTGCCCATCGCGGGCAGCGTCCTCGACGCGCAGGGCAAGCTCCTGCTCGGCCCGGTCACCGCGAAGTTCGAGGGACAGCCGGTGCCGCTGTCGATCGGCGATCTCGGCGCCGGGGTCGACGAGAGCGACACCCCGCCCGATCTCACCGTCCGCGTCGAGGTCGGGGGTCGGGTCGTGGAGCGACCGTTGCATCCTCGACGCGCGGTGCGCCTCGCCCTCGCGCGGGCCGCCGCGGCGCTCCCCAAGGCCAAGGGGCTCCCGGACGACGTCGCCGCGACGCTCACCCATCTGCACCACCGGCTCGAGGACCACGTCTCCCGCGGCGACGGGGACTTCCCCGCGCAGCTCGCCGACGCCGCGGCGCTCGACGCCTACGCGGCCCTCGCGGAGGCCGGCAAGGACCCGCTCGCGAGCCTCACCGGCCCTCTCCGCCTCGCCCACGTGGCGCGGGCCGACGACCGCCCGCAGCCCCTCGCGCTGTACATCCCCGAGGCCCTGCACCAGAACCCGACCAAGAAGTTCCCGGTCTACGTCGGCCTGCACGGCATGAACGGCGGACCCATGGCGATGGTGCGCATCTTCTTCGGCGGCGACGACCCGGATCAGCAGAACCATCTCGTCCTCGACCGCACCATCGCGAGCAAGCTGCCCAAGCTCGACGCCTTCGTGCTCGCCCCCCACGCCCACGGCAACGCCATGTACCGCCAGCTCGGCGAGGAAGAGGTCCTCGACGCGATCGCCTGGCTGCGGGCGCGCTTCCCGGGCCGGGTCGACGAAGACCGCCTCTACCTCACCGGCTTCTCGATGGGCGGCATCGGCGCGGCCTCGATCCCGCTCCACCACCCCGACCTGTTCGCCGCCGCCCAGCCGCTCTGCGGATACCACTCGTATTTCGTCCGCCGCGACGTCGTCGGGCGCCCGCGCCGCCCGTGGGAGCAGTGGCTGCTCGAGGATCGCTCGAACGTCTCGTGGATCGAGAACGGCGCGCGGCTCCCGCTGTGGGTCGTCCACGGCACCCACGATCTGCCCGAAGAGAACAGCGGGGTGCTCATCGACGCCTACGAGAAGCGTGGGTTCTCGATCAAGCACGATCACCCCGACCTCGGGCACGACGTGTGGGGGTTCGCCTACGACCACCTGCACCACACCGGGTGGTTCGCTGGCAAGAAGCGCAACCCACACCCGAAGCACGTGCGCCTCGTGACCAGCCGCCCGCGGTTCGGCGACGACGCGTGGGTCCACCTCGATCGCATCGCGCCGTGGCCTTCGTGGGCCACGCTCGACGCGACACGGACCGGCCCGAACGCCGTCAGCGTGACCACCAAGAACGTGGCCGCGTTCCACCTGGACCGCGAGGGCGATGGCAGCAATGGCAGCATCGCCGCCAGCGGCACCGTGGCGGCGGTGGTGGACGGCCAGAAGCTCTCGTTCCCCGGCGCGATCGCGGCGTACCGCGACGCGAGCGGCTGGCACGAGGGCTTGCCCGTCGACGAGGGCCTCGTCAAGCAGGGCAAGGTGACCGGCCCGATCCGCGACGTGTGGAACGATCCGCTGGTGTTCGTCTATGGCGCGAGCGACCCGCTGCAGACCGAGGTCAACCGCAAGGTCGCCGAGTCGCTCGCCCAGATCCGCTTCGGCGTCGACGTGAAGTATCCCCTCCTGCGCGACCTCGACGTGGACCCCGACGCGGTGCCCACCAAGAACGTCGTCCTCGTCGGCAACGCCCGGAGCAACCGCGTCCTCGCGGCGCTCGAGCCGAAGCTCCCGCTGCGGATCGAGCAGGGCAAGGTGCTGTTCGCCGGGAAGACCTTCACCGGCAAGGAGCTCGGTGCCATCTTCGTCCGCCCGCACCCCCGCGCTGCGAGCCGCCTGCTGCTCGTGGTCGAGGGCGCGACCGCGCTCGGCACCCTCCGCGGCCTCAGCCTGCCCGAGCTCCTGCCCGACTTCGTGGTGTGGGACGCGGGCCTCGCCCCGGCCCGCAGCCAGTCGCTGCTCTCGTTCGGCACCGTCCTCGCGGCGGGCTTCTTCGACGCCCACTGGGCCGTGCCCGCCGCCATCGAGGACCCCCTGTCGAGCAACGGCGCGCCGAGCAAGGGATCACCGAGCAAGGGCCCCAAGTCCGAGAAGGACGCGACCCCCTACCTGCCCTGACGCGGCCGCCGATGCGCTACGAGGCCGGGATGACCTTCGTGGAGGTGTCCGTCGACGAGGGGCCTGCCGCGCCCGACGGGCTCACCATGCGCTGGAAGGCGATCGAGGCCCCGCGGATCGTCGTGCGCGTGCCGTGGGAGTCCGACGAGGGCGTCCGGGGCACCTGGGAGGTGCACGCCACCGAGGACGTGGAGGGTGCGCAGCGGCGCGCCGCCGAGGCCGTGCGCGTGGAGGACTCCGCCGACGGCGTGGTGTGGCTGGTGATCGGTGGGCGGCACGGCCTGCTCCTCGAGCTCGGGGAGCGTCGCGCGCGGGTGCCGTATCTGCTGCTCGGGCGCGACGTGGCGGTCGAGCTCGCGTAGCTCAGAAGCAGCCGAGCAGCGTGACCTTGGCGCCCGGCTCCACGCTTGCCCCGACCCAGTTGCCCGTCGATGCGTAGTTCGAGCGAAGCCAGGCGTCGAAATCGGAGGGGCCACTGCCGCCGGCGAGCCGGACGGCCCACTGCGTCGACTCGTTGGTCAGCCGGAACCAGATGGCCTGACCCGCGTCCAGCTTGGTGGACGAGGGGAAGGTGAAGGTGAAGTCGCCGACGGTCGTCGGGATCGACGACGCCGCCAGGCTGGCGTTCGCGAGCGCCGAGCAGGGCCCGTCCTTCGGCGAGCCCTTGCAGAGCGTCGCCGTGACCATCCCGTCGGCCGGTGTCGGCACGGCGCAGGTGCAGCCGGCGATGCCCACCACACAGTTCGTGCACGCAGGGTCGGGGCTCGCGCAGGCTGGCGGTCCGGCGTCGGCCCCCGGAGGCGGCGGAGAGCCGACGACGACGGGCGCGATCGGGCACGTGTAGTCCACCCGCTGACCGCGCAGGGTCAGCTGGTAGACCGAGCCCGTCTTGCGCAGCGGGTAGCCGATCGCGTGGGCGACGGCGCGGCTCAGGTCGAACTTGGCGAGGTCGGTCCCTGACCAGTCCAGATCCACGGCGGTGCCGCGGTCGTCGGGCTTGCTGCACTTGGTCGAGACGCCACGCACGTCACACACGGTGGTGGAGGTGCCGCACAGCCCGCACGTGCCGCCGGTGGTCGGCCCGACGCAGTCGACGCTGGCGCCACCCGTGGCGCACTTGAAGACGCCGCAGGTGAGGCAGTCGTTGCCCGGCGTGCCCCCGAGCGTGCCGCAGCCGTCGCACGCGTTGGTGTCGGTGCCCGGGCACACGATCGCCGTGCCGCCGGCGTTGCAGGCCCAGTTGATGGTGCCGCACTTGCTGCACGGCGTGCCCACCGTGGCGGTGCTGAGGATCGGGTCGTCGCAGCGGAGGCTGTCGACGTCCTTGCACACGAGCTTGCCCGAGCCGCACTTGCCGCACGCGTCCCCGATCTTGCCGGTCAGCGTCCCGCACCCGCCACACTCGTTGGTCGTCGCGCCCTTGCACTCGAGCGCCTCGGTGCCCTTGCAGGCGAACGTGCCGATCCCGCACGCAGCGCCGCCGCACGGGTTGCCCGGCTTGCCGGGGAGCGCGGCGCAGCCACCGCAGCCGTTCAGCCCTGGATCCTTGCACTCGAGGGTGCTCCCCGAGGCCGAGCACAGCTGCTTGCCACAGCTCCCGCAGGAGTCTCCGGGCTTGGCCGTGAGCCCACCGCAGCCGCCGCAGGCGTTCTTGCCCGGGTCGGTGCAGGTCACCGCCTCACCGCCGCTCGTGCACGTGTACTTGCCGCACGCGCCGCACGAATCGCCCGGATTGTTCAGGAGCAGCGCACACCCACCGCACGCGTTCTTGACGCACCCGTCACCGCCGTCGACCGCGTCGGTCGGCGCGTCGCGGGTCGCGTCGGAGCCCGCGTCCGCGTCGGTGGTCGCGTCGATCGTCGCGTCGGCCGGCGCGACCTGGAAGTCGGCCCCCGAGCACGCGGGCAGGAGCCCGGCCAACGACAACACACCCACGCCGATTCGAGCTCGCTGGTCCATGAGTCCCCCCACCTCCCGGAGTAGCAGCCTCCCGGAGGTGCAGGCTAGCCCTCCCGGCGCCCGCTCCTCAGCACCACCGCTCCCGGTCCCGTCAACGCGAGCGCTCTACCGTCCAGGGTCGCGGGGCTGGTCCCACCGAAGCGGGCCTCCTCCGTGTCGAGCAACAGCGTCCAGCGTCGCCCCTCTCCCGGCCCGGTCTCCGGGCGTTCGCCGAGCTTGACCGCGAGCTGTGGCCCGAACGAGACCACGAACAGGAGGCTCGAGAAGGTGCCCCGCGCGCGGCGCAGCACGGCGACGGCGCGATCCCCGAGCGCGACGACGTCGAAGTCGGCGCGTCGGTTGGCCGACATGGCGGGCTCGGAGCGGCGGAGCGCGAGCAGGGCCTGGTGCAGCGCCAGCACCTCGCGACCCGGGGTGCGGTCGGCGTGCGACCAGTCGAGGGTGGCCGCGCCGAGCGTCGCGGGCGCCGCGAGGTCGGGCACGACCTTCGGATCGAACTTGCCGGCGAATGTCGTCATGTCGCGGGCGCGCCCGTCGCGGACCGCGCCCACGAGGTCCTTCGGCAGATCGACGAAGTACGGGAACGGGGAGGGGGCCGCGTGCTCCTGGCCCATGAACAGCAGCGGCGTGTAGGGGGTGGAGAGCAGCAGGGTCGTGACGGCGCGGAGCAGGGGCCCCTGCATCACCCAGCGATCGGCGGCCGGTCGGTTGCCCACCAGATCGTGGTTCTGCAGGTAGTGGACGATGCGCGCCGGCGGGATGTCGAAGGCCGGGGTGCCGCGGGCGGCGCCCGTGCTCGGCGCCACCTGTCCTTCGTAGAGCCACCCGTTGCGCAGCACGCGCACGAGCTCCGCGATGGTCCCCTGGTAGTCGACGAGCACACCACCGCGCTCGTCGGTGAGCATGCGTCGCAACACGTGGTGGAGATCGTCGCTCCACACCGCGTCGAGCCCGAGGCCTCCGCGCGACGTCTCGCGGGTCATCCGAGCGTCGTTGCTGTCGTCCTCGGCGATCACCAGCACCTCTCGCTCCGACGCCGCGGCGCGGGCCACCTCGGCGATCGCCGTGACCATCGCGGGCCCGCCGGCGATCGGGTCGACGCCGACGTGGCGGGCCGCGTCGAGCCGCAGGCCGTCGACGTGGAAGTCCCGGATCCAGTGGGTCGCGTTCTCGAGCAAGAACGCGCGCACGTGCTCGTCGTCGATGCCGAGTGCCGGACCCCAGGGCGTGCGCGCGGTCGCGTGGAAGTGCCGGCCCGTGACCCGGCCGTGGGTGCTCCCGTGCGGCCCGACGTGGTTGTAGACGACGTCCAGGATCACCGCGAGGTCCGCGCGGTGGGCCGCGTCGACGAACGCCGCGAAGTCGGCGGGGCTCCCGTAGGCGTGGTACGGCGCGAAGGGGAACACGCCGTCGTACCCCCAGTTGCGCGATCCTGCGGATTCGACGATGGGCATCAGCTCCACCGCCGTGGCGCCCAGCGCGCGGATGCGGGGCAGGATCTCGACCAGCGCGCGGAACGTGCCCTCGGTGGTGGCCGTGCCGACGTGCAGCTCGTAGAGGACGAGATCCTCGAGCGGGCAGCCGCGGAAATCCTGGTCGGTCCAGGTGAGGAGGTTCGGGTTCTCGACGCGCGACGGGCCGTCGATGCCGAACGGCTGGCAGCGGGAGGCCGGGTCGGCGACGGGGGCGGCGCCGTCGACGGCGAAGCGGTAGAGCGCGCCGACGACCACGCCGCGGACGGTCAACGCGTGGAAGCCATCGGGCTGCTTCGCCATGCGGACACGACGGGTCTCGGCGGAGCCGTGAGCGTCGTAGAGGACGAGCTCGATCTGCTTCCGCTCCGGCGCGTAGACCCGGAACATGGTGCCGGTCCCGTCGAGGAGGAGCCGCGCGCCGTGGGTCGGGAACCCCGCGCCCGGGAAGTTGCCGATCGAGGAGCGCCGGGTCGTCGGCTGCTCGGTGCTCGGGTCGTCACCCCAGCCGTCCTCGGGAGGCACGGAGTCGCTCACGGGTCCGAGATGTTATCCGGCGCCGCCGTCCGATTCACTCTTTTCTTGGATCGGCGAGCACGACGACGGAGAGAGGGGCCAGGGACAGTGTTCGCCCGACGACGGCGCCGCCACCCGAGACGTCGGCGGTGTCCAGCACCCGGACCCAGGCCCCGTGCTCGCTCTCCGGCAGCACGACCTCGGTCGGCGTGCGGGCCCCGTTCAGGTAGATCAGGAGGGCGTCGGCGCGCACCGGGTGACCGCGGGCGTCCAGCGTGCGGGTGGCGTCGCCCTCGAGCAAGAAGCCGAGCGCCCGCTCCGTGGCCCAGTCCGGACCGGTCATCTCGGCGCCGTCGGCGCGCACCCAGGCCACGTCCTTGCGGTCTCCGCCGCGGATGGGCTCGCCGAGGAAGAACCGCGTTCGCCGGAGGACCGGGTGGGTCTTGCGCAGGTCGACGAGGCGACGGGTGAACGCGAGCAGCTCCTCGGCGCCGGCGTCGAGCGACCAGTCCACCCACGACAGCTCGTTGTCCTGGCAGTAGGCGTTGTTGTTGCCGCGCTGGGTGCGACCCATCTCGTCGCCCGCCACCAGCATCGGCACCCCCTGTGAGACGAGCAGCGTGGCGAGGAGGTTGCGCACCTGCTGGGCGCGGAGGGCAGCGATGGCAGGGTCTTCGGTCTCGCCCTCGACCCCGCAGTTCCATCCCTCGTTGGCGTCGGTGCCGTCGCGGTTCTGCTCGCCGTTGTCCTCGTTGCGCTTCTGCTCGTAGGTGAACAGATCGCGCGCCGTGAAGCCGTCGTGCGCGGTCACGAAGTTGAGGCTGGCCTGGGGTCTGCGCGCGGCGCCGACGAACAGGTCGCTCGAGCCGGTCAGCCGGTAGCCGAGCTCGCGCACCGAGGGCTCGCGGCCCGCCCAGAAGCGACGGACACCGTCGCGGAACTTGCCGTTCCACTCGGAGACACCGAGCGGGAAGTCCCCGAGGCGATAGCCGTGCTCGCCGAGGTCCCAGGGCTCCGAGAACAGCTTCACGCGCGAGATCACCGGGTCTTGCAGGAGGACGTCGAAGAACGACGCGCGGGTGGAGAACCCATGGGTGGTGCGCCCGAGCGTCACGCCGAGATCGAAGCGGAACCCGTCGACGCCATACTCCTGCACCCACGTGCGCAGGGCGTCGGCCCAGAGCCGGGTGACCGCCAGGAAGCGCCCGTCGACGGTGTTGCCACAGCCGGTCATGTCGACCAGGTTGCCGTGGTTGAGCCAGTAGTAGGTGGCCTGGTCGAGGCCGCGCAGGCTGAGCGTGGGCCCGTCGGCGCCGCCCTCGCAGGTGTGGTTGAAGACCACGTCGAGGATGACCTCGATCCCCGCCTTGTGCAGCGCCGCGACGGCGGCGCGGAACTCCTCGACCTGCCCGCCTCGATCGCCGCTGGACGAGAAGCGGGCGTCGGGGGCCATGAACGCGAGCGGCGAGTAGTTCCAGTAGTTGGTCTTGCCCCGCGCGCGCACCGCCGGCTCGTCACAGCCTGCGTGCACGGGCATCAGCTCCACCGCGTTGACCC
Source organism: uncultured Polyangiales bacterium (assembly GCA_964624885.1). Taxonomy (GTDB): domain Bacteria; phylum Myxococcota_A; class Polyangia; order Polyangiales; family JADJMO01; genus JADJMO01. The sequence continues at coordinate 22,863 of CAZUZY010000089.1, forward strand.
CGAGCTCGCGGAGGTGCCGCAGCACCGGCTCGGTGCCGAGCGCGGCGTAGGTACCGCGCAGCTCGGGCGGCACGTCGGGGTGCCGCGCGGTGAACCCCTTGACGTGGAGCTCGTAGAGGATCGTGTCGGCGAGCGGTACGCGCTGGCGGAGCGGCTCGACGAGCTTCGGCGCGACCACCAGGCACTTCTGCACGAACGGCGCGCTGTCGCGCGGGTCGTTGCCCTTCAGGGTCGGTGAGAGCGGATCGGTGCGACCGCTCAGCGCGCGCGCATAGGGATCGATCAGCAGCTTGGCGGGATTGAACCGATGACCTTGGGTCGGATCGAAGGCGCCGTGGGCGCGGAGGCCGTAGAGCGCGCCCGGGCGTAGCCCCGGTACGTAGCCGTGGAACACGTGCCCGGTCGTCTCGGGCAGGCGGACCCGCATGAGCTCCGGGCCGTCGGGCTCGCCGAAGATGCACACGTCGATCGCGTCGGCGTGCGCCGAGAACACCGCGAAGTTGACGCCGTGCCCGTCGTAGGTGGCACCGAGCGGCGACGACACGCCGGGGCGGACGATGCCGGTGGTGGGAGCGCCGGACGGGGGGAGGAGGCTCGTGCGCAACAAAGAAAATGTCGCACGAACTCGCGCCCCGGGTCACGATGCGTTTCGTGTCTGGCCTCCGCTACACCGAGCAGGAGTTGATCGCGGTCGACGCCGGGTATCGTCGTGGCCTCGCGCGCTGCCCGATCGACGAGAAGCCGCTGCTCACCACCGCCTGGCCCGATCGCACCCTGCGGATGGTCTACTTCGTGTGTCGTCAGTGCTCGCGGATCGGGGCCATCGCCTACCCGATCGACCAGCCGGACGGGCCGGGTCTCATCGCGCGGCAGTCACGACGTTCGTCGCGCCCCCCTCGCCAGTGACCCGCCCGCCAGTGCCCCGACGGCCCCCTGCCCACTCGGCGGTCGCGGCCGCGCCGAGCTTCTCCGGATCAGGCCGCGGCGGCGATCGCGGTCTTGTTCGCCTTCCGACGGCTCTGGCCGCCCTTGCGCCCAGCTTCCCGCGCCTGCTCGCTGCTCCAGCGATGGGCGGTACCGTTCTCGTGCGGGATCCGTCCCGCCGCGCTCGCCGTCTCGGCGTTGAAGCGGTTGGCGGTGCCACGTTCGTGGGCCGCACGCCCACCCTTCCGTCCGAGCGCCTTGCGCTGCTCCGGGGTCAGGCTGGCGAAGCCGCGGGCGGGTTTGGTCTCCGAGACGGGGGTCGAATCCATGAGTTCCTCCGACCTCCCCTTGAGCAAGGCTGATACCGGCCACTGGATTGCTTGAGATCAGCGTGTTGGCGTTGCAAAGTGAGCAAAAAGAGCCCGCTGTGTGCAAATAGGGTGCGTGCATAAAGGACACACAATGGGTTGCCACCCTCCGGGGCGAGTGCCCTAGGCTGCGCCGATGGCCTTCGGGCGCAGGCGCGGGTTCCGACCCAGCTCGCTCAGCATGAACGCAGTGCCCGCACCCGTCGTGGTGCTCGGCAAGCCCGCCCTGCTGCGCGCCCTCGCTCACGTCATGCGCGACGAGACGAAGGCCCAGAAGTTCCTCCAGGACGTCCTCTGGGACGGGGGCTTCGACGACGTGCCCGATGGTCCCGAGGCCTTCGAGGTGTTCGTTCGCGAAGAGGTGCTGCCGCGTCTGCTCCCACTCGCGCGGCTCGACGAGGTGCACGATCTCGTTCGACGGACCATCGGCGAGGAGGGCAGCCTGCATCCGCCGCCGCTGCGTGCGCACGGGGCGCCGCCGGCCGGGCGCCTGCTGGCATCCCAATGCGCCCAGTGCCAC
>CAZUZY010000090.1:0-23933 GCA_964624885.1 uncultured Polyangiales bacterium
GAGCCGGAGGCGAGCGCAGTGAACAGCGGCCGCCTCCATGGGCGGCCGCTCTGGCCTCACCACTGACGGCCTGGCCCGCTCGCTGCCGGCCCTTGCGGCGCTTGCGCGGCTCGGCCACACCCAGCGTCTCATGGAGGTGCAGCCCCACGCGCGGGAGCGGCTGGCGGTCGTCGTCAACGGCAACGCCAAGAACGTCACCGCCGAGGTGGTCGACACGCTCGAGGAGATCCTCGACAGCGGCGACCTGTTCGTCTCTCGCTCGCTCGAGGAGGCGGGGGCCATCGCCGAGACGCTCGTCGACCGCGGCTACAAGACCGTGCTCACGGGCGGCGGCGACGGCACCTTCACCTCGGTCGTCACCCGCGTCGTGCGCCTGGCCGAGGCCCGCGGGGTCGAGCCGCCCCAGTTCGGCTTGCTGCGCCTCGGCACCGGCAACTCGCTCGCGTGGTTCGTCGGCGCCCACGGCGTCGGTCGCCGCGGTCTCGCCGCCGATCTGCACGCCCTCCGCGACCGCGCGGGCTCTCGCCCTCTGCGCCTGGTCGAGGTCGAGGGGCACCTCGCGCCGTTCTGCGGGTTCGGCATCGACGCCAACGTGCTCGCCGACTTCCACCGCGTGCGGGACGTGTTCCGCGCCCTCCCCCTCCCGATGCGTTGGGCCACGGGCCTCGTCTCCTACGGGCTCGCCGCCACCACGATGAGCATGCCCAAGTACCTCTTCAAGAAGGTGCCGCGCGTGCGCGTCGTGAACCTCGGGGCGGACGCGTACGCGATCGGCCAGGGCGGCAAGGTGCTCGATCGCCCCGTCTACAAGCGCGGCGAGACCATCTTCGAGGGTCCCGCGCGCATGGCGTCGATCAGCACCATCCCGTACTACGGGTTCGGGTTCCGTGTGTTCCCGTTCGCGACGGCGCGCGAGGACCGCATGTCGCTCCGCATCACCACCATCGGTCCCACCGAGTTCGTGCCCAACGTGCGCGGCCTCTGGCGCGGCACCTACCAGAACCCCGACTCGCTCTGGGACTTCCTGATCGATCGCGTCCGCGTGGAGCTCGACGTGAGCACCGCGTTCCAGATCGGCGGCGATGCCATGGGCGAGCGCACGTCGGTCGAGGTCGGGATCACGCGGCGGCCGGTGCAGATCGTCGACCTGTACGCCCCGCGGCGACACTGAAGCTCGCGGCTCGGGCGTCGCGGCTCACCGCTCGAACGACAGCGTCACCCACTCGGCGCCGAGCTGCACCGCGGGCGCAGTGAACGTGCCGTCGACCGCCACGACGGCCTTGCCGACCTGCGCGCCGCACTTCCAGGTGAGCGTCTCCCCCGGCGCCGGCTGGAAGTGGGCGACGCGGCGGAGCGTGACGTCGACGACGAGGGGGAGCGGGGCGCCGATCCGGTCGTCGATCGTCGGATAGCCGGCGCGAGGGGGCGCCTTGCCGGTGCCCGCGAAGGCGCGCAGCGGCAGCGCGACCCGGTCCTCGGTGTCCACGGCCTTGCTCGCGTCCCACCGCAGGTGGCGGTTCTTGGCGCCGGCGAGGTCGCCCTTCCAGCCGGTGTCGCCCGCGATCGCTACGTTCGCGGCGAAGCCCGCGTCGGCGTCCCACTTCACCTTGCCGTTGCCGGTGCCGTCCCCCGGGTCGCCGTCGTGGGAGGCGAGCGAGAAGGCGGGCACGGGGCGGTCGAGCGCGAGGAACGCGGTGGCGTCGCCGATGCGGCTCCAGCCGCCGTCCCACCACCCGTCGGGCATCACCGGGTCGGCCGGGCCGTGGCCACCCTCGTCCCACACCGCGTAGTGCGGGTGCCTGCGCAGCGCCTCGTAGAACGAGAGCTTGGTGAGCGGGCTCGGCATGGTCACGGCGCCGAAGTGGATCGTCGCGTCGTCCTTGCCGTGCTTGACGAAGACGAACTGGCCCGCCGCCTCCGGCTCGTCGCGGAGCGCGCGCGTGAGGTCGAGCCGGTCCCACACGCCGAGGCCAGCGCCGTCGTCGAGGTCGGCCTCGCGCGTGCCCCACAGCTTCTCGAGGGTGGCGAGGCGCGCGGGACGGTGGTTGCGCGCGATGGCTTGCCCCCACCACGCATCGACGCCCGCGAAGTGACGCGCCCACAGGAGGCCGAGGGCGAGCGCGCCCGCGCCCCCCATCGAGGTGCCGGTGACGAACGTGCGCAGCGGGTCGCCCCCCTGCGAGCGCTGGGCCCACTCGACGAGCTGCAGCACCCGCCGCGCGGTGTAGGGCGGCACGGTGCCGGTGGTCGGCGCGCCGCCCGGGAGCTTGTCCGAGTAGCCCCACCAGTAGCTGGTCATCGGATCGTGGGGCTCGACGGTGACGTACGAGGTGCAGCCCGCGGATGCGTTCGGCGCCCCGCCCACGCCGTGGAGATAGACCCGCACCGGCGCGGGCTTGGTGAGCGTGGACTTGGGCACGACGACCACGGCGGTGAAGGTGCGGCCCGCGTAGCCCGGGCTGTCGGTGTAGGCGTCGGTCTTGATCCCCAGGGTGAGGCGGCGACACGCGCCGAGGTCCTCGTTCTTGGTGATGGTGGGGACCGGCGGGTGGATGGTGTCGGCGACGGTGATGCGGAACGAGGTGGTCGCGCTGCCGATGGCGTTGCTGGCGCGCAGCGTGACGGTCCAGGGAGGGAGACCGCCCTGGATGAAGTCGGGCCGGAACACCACCGTGCGTGTCTTGTCGTCGAAGCGGGCGCCGGGAGGGAGGCCGGTCGCGACGATGCGGGTCGCGTCGGTCGCGACGACCGGGACCGTGAGCAGCTCGTCCTCGGCCACGCTGCGATCGGCGACGGCGGCCAGGGTCGGCGCGTTCAGGGGTGGCGGCCCGGTGTCCGCGACGTCGACGATCGCATCCGGCGCGGCGTCCACCGGCTCGCTGTCCGCGGTCGGCGCGAGCTCTTCTGCGGCACAGCCGCCGAGGAGCAAGGTCAGCGCGAGCCCGAGCCGCATCCCCGTAGACTGGGTCGGCGTCGTGGCCGGTTCAAGGGCCGAGCCGCGTGCTCGGACCTCGCCGACGTGGCCGAGACCCGCCTCTCACGCTAGAGAACCTCATGCGTCGGTTCGCCGCCCTCCTCTTCGCGCTCGTCGGCTGCTCCTCCTCCTCCGCGCCCGCCGAGCCCGCGACCGACACCGGCACCGAAGCCGAGGCCGGCCCCGAGATCGGCGCCGACGTCACCGTCGAGGCCTTCGTGAAGAAGCCCGTGTACTTCACCGGCACCGACAACCAACGGGTGGTCGACGCCGAGGCCACGTTCCCGAAGACCGGCGCCTACGCCCAGATCGTCCTGCACCTGTCGCTCGAGTGCCCGAGCGGCAAGTGCGACGCGTGGGATCGCTTCGCCACGCTCGGCATCGTCACCCAGAAGGGCGACAAGCCCGAGAACGACACCGTGCTCGAGCTCGCGCGCTTCATCACCCCCTACGGCGTCGGCGCCGCCTGGGATCTCGACGTCACCGATCTACGCCCGGTGCTCCGCGGCCCGCTCACGCTGCGCACGTTCATCGACACCTGGGTCGGCCCGGGCAGCGCCTACGGCAACGGCTGGCTGGTGAACGCCTCGTTCGAGATGAAGGGCGGCGTGCCCGAGAAGGAGGCGGTGGCCGTGCTGCCGATCTGGACGATGCACAGCGGCGTCTACGGCGACCCGACCAAGCCGCTGACCGGCTCGTTCCCCGAGCAGAAGCCTACTCTGCCCGCGGGCGCCACCTCGTTCGCGGTGCGCGCGCTGATCACCGGTCACGGCCAGGGCAACCTCGAGAACTGCGCCGAGTTCTGCCCGCGCGACCACACGATCACCGTCGGCGCCACGGCCCACAAGGAGAAGATCTGGCGGACCGACTGCGCGACCACGGCGGCCCCCGGCCAGAAGGGCACCTACAAGCTCTCGCGCGCCGGCTGGTGCCCGGGCGCGGATGTTCGCCCCTGGGTGTTCGACGTCACCGCGGACGTCGCCGGCGGCGCGCGGGTCTCGTACGACGCGGCCACCTACGTGAACTCCTGTCGCCCCGACGCGACCACGTGCGAGGGCTGCTCGCTGGGCACCGACTGCAAGTACGACGGCGGCAACCACACCGAGCCGGCGTACTTCGTGTCGGCGGTGCTGATCGCCTACCGGTGAGGCTCACAACAGCTGTCGGCCGCCCATCCACCTCAGCCCGCACAGTCACCGAACACGGTGACACCCCCGAAGCTCTCCCGCTCGGGCAAGCGACCCCCGACGATGGAGGCGTCGAGGGTCCCGGGCCAGAGCTCCGAGATCACGAGCAGGCGCGGTCCGTTCGGCGCGTCGATCAGCGCCGCTGTCTCCTCGCGCGAGAGCACGTGCACCCGACGGCGCGCGTCGGCATCGACGAGGAGCGCGGCCGCGAACACGCCGAAATGGCTCTCGGTGCCCGGCCAGGCGACGAGCGGTGTCTCGACGAGGTGTCCAGGCCAGGTCGCCACCACGTTGCACCCTGGGTATCGACGCAGGTGGCGCTCGACGTCGCGCACAGTGGCGAGGCGAAACTGGTGGGCGTGATCGGCGCCGACGCCGATCAGGTCCTCACCGGTCGAGAGGTGACGACGCGCCTCGACGCCGGCGAGCGAGAGGTGCACCGCGAGCCCCAGGAACAGCGGGGCCCGGGGGCGATCCCACCCGAGCGCCGCGACGCGCGCGACCACCAGCTCCACGAGGAGCGGGGTCGCGACGCAGAAGTACTGCGCATAGGTGGGGCTCGGGACGACCGTGAGCACCACGAGCGACGCGAGCAGGAGGAGCGAGGGGTCGCGGTGCAGCGGCTGCCCGTCGCGGAGCGCGCCCGCGACGAGGACCAGAGCCAGCAGGGCGAGCTGTAGTCCGAGCGCGCGGTCCTCGCGGTGCGCGCCGAGGAGCTGACCCACGACGTGTACCTTCTGCTCGAGGGAGGCTCGCGGGGACAGCGTGATCAGCCGGGTGTGGTACTGGACGAGATCGAAGCCGACGACGGCGCGCGTGCGAAAGAGGAGAGCGGAGATCAGCAGGGCCACGGCGCCGAACCCCGCGGCGACCCATCCCAGCGCGCGACGCGAGCTCGTGCCCGCACGCGCCGCGATCAGCGCCACCACTGGCACCACGAAGACCAGGTAGAGCCGGGACGCGACCGCGAGTGCGAGCAACACACCGACGAGCGCGAGGCGTGTCTTGGAGCGCCCCTCGCGCCCGGCGGGCCCGGTCGCGAGGACGTGCGCCGCGAGGAGCAGAGGGGTCGCGAGCGCGTACGTCTTCGCGATCGGCAGCCACGCGAAGGCGAGCGCCGTCGTGGCGAAGAGCCCTGCACCCAGCCACTCGTGACGCGGGCCGAGGCCCCGTCGGCGGAGCGCCACGACGAGCAGCGTGCCCGTCGTGGCGGCGAGCGTCGCCGCGAACAGGCGGGCACCGAGCCAGCCGATGGGCCGCACGACCGCGGCGAACAGATAGGGGAACAGTGGGGGCTGCGGGAAGAAGAAGTCCGCGTAGGGAGCCTTCCCGTCCTGGATCGCCCGCGCGGCGTAGAGGAGGTACCCCTCGTCTGCGTCGATCAGCCGCGTGCAGGCGACGGCGGCGAACACGGTCGTCAGCGACAGGTGGATGGCCGCGAGGCGGGCCCGGCCTACCGACGCCGGTTCCATCGGACGACGAGCACCAGGAAGGACAGGAATGCGCCGACGCCGTCGGTGCGTCGTCCGCTCGCGCAGCCGCATCCGGCGGCGCCGGGCGCGGAGGCCGCCGGCGTGCCGAGCGACTCGACGGCGGGAGGGCGCGCCTCGATGGTGGGCAGTGCGCACTCGGCCCGCTCGAGGGGTGCGAGCCGCGAAAGGCGGCCGTAGATGTCGACGACGTACAGATCTCCCGCGGGCCCCGGGCGCAGCGCGACGGGCATCTGCAGGACCGCGACCTCCTTGCGCGAGCCGGGGACCACGCCCTTGCGATCCTCGGTCGGCTGCAGCGACGACAGCGTGCCGGCGCCGCTGTCGGCGAAGTAGTAGCGGCCGCGGAAGTCCTCGGGCCAGGAGCAGTCGTCGACGATCGCGCCGCCGGTGACCGCGACGCAGTTGCTGTCGGGGCCGCTTCCTCCGTGGCGACACTCGTAGACCGGGTCGACGCACGCGGCCCCGGGCGTCTGCGCGGCGCACTGCGTGGAGGGCCACCCGTGTGCTCCTTCTCGCCAGGGCCAGCCGTGGTGACGGCCGCCTTGTACGACGTCGATCTCCTCGTACGAGATCTCACCGACGTCCCCCACCCAGGGGAGGTTGGTCGTCGGGTCGATCCAGAGGCGGAAGGGATTGCGGAAGCCCCACGCCCAGATCGCCGGATCGGGGGCGGTGAGGCCGGTGCTCGCCACATCCACGTCGCAGGTCTCGCCGCACGCGGTCACCATCCCGACCCCGACGAGCGGGTTGTCGGCCGGGATGCTCCCGTCGAGCTCGAGGCGCAGGATCTTTCCCTGGGGATTGCTCAGGCAGGTGGGGAAGAAGTTCGCCGGCGTGGACGCGGGTTCGGGCGGCCGCCCCGAAGTGCAGCCCGTGTCGCCGACGCCCAGGTAGAGCTTGCCGTCCTTGCCGATCCCGAGACCTCCGCCGTGGTGATTGGCGGGGCCCTGCAGGTGGTCGACGAGGACCGTCTCGGTGGCCATGTCGAGGGTGTCGTCCGTGCCGAGCGCGATGGTCACGAGCCGATCACGGTCGAGGTCGCTGCCTCCCTGCTCGTCGGATCGCGCGTAGTAGAAATACAGCAGTCGGTTGTTCACGAAGTCGGGGTGCACCTCGACCGAGAAGAGGCCCATCTCGCCGTTCTTCGGCGGCTGTACCGCGGAGATCGTCCCTGCCTCGACCACGCTACCGTCGAGGTTGCGCAGCAGCACTCGACCACCGAGCTCGACGATGACGATGCGGCCGTCGGGCAAGAACCGGAAGTCGGTGGGGATTTCGAGTCCGCTCGCGACGGTCGTCAGCGAGAAGCGCCCTGCGGCATCGCCCACGAGCGTGTCCGCCGCTGCCACGCTGGCCTGGGCGAGAATCCCCAGCGTCAACAGGGACGCGAACCAACAGCCCTTGCGCATGTCCACCTGTACCCGGCCGTCTCGCCCAGCAGACCGCCCTTCCCCCATCACGTCCGACGGCTCAGCCACAGGGCCAGGGTCCGAGGTCCAGCGCCGATGACCGATGCCCGCCTGCTTCATGGAGTTCGGGAGCCCGAGCACAGACCATGCTCTCTGATGCGTCTGCCGACGCTTGTCCTTTGGCATGAACCACACCATACAGTTGCCTGTTGTTCACGTTCGATCGAAGCGTGGCCGTGCGTGCTCCACGCTTCATGCGTCCATCGTAGCCAGAGTCCCGACGCATCCGCCAGTCATGGATCGATTTATGGCCATTGCCATTGCCACACATAGATGGCACACACGACGCATGTACTCAAACTGTCTGCTCGGACAGACATCGTGGCTATTCCATTCGTCTCGAGCCTCGACCGCCAGACCATAGTGGTGAAGGCCCCTCTGTCCATCGCGGCGCACACAATCGCTAACACGACTCGTGAGGAGGCTCCTCCAAGCGGTGCTACACGTGTTCGCGCGCAGAGAGACGACCGCTCTGCTCGTCAGTGTCTGGTTTGTCCGACAGAGAGAGCCGGGACATGTCACGAATCATGGTCAGTCTCGGCGCCGCCCTGGTTGCGCTGTGCCTCAGCGCTCCGGCCGGTGCCGACGCGCTCCTCGGCACGTTCGGCGAGACCTTCGAGCTGACCACCGTCACGACCGGCTTGTCGCAGGCCACCGACTTCCGATTCCTGCCGGACGGGCGGCGCATCTTCACCGAGCTCGGCGGGAACGTCCTGATCCAGGCGCCCGACGGGAGCCTCGTGCTCGCCGGCACGTTGACCAAGGTCGCGCCTGTGCCGAACGGGGAGACCGGTCTCCTCGCCCTCGAGGTCCACCCCGATTTTCCCAAGACCAGGCTGCTCTACTTCTACTACTCTCTGTCTGATCTCAACGGCGGCTCCGAGCTCGATCGCGACCGGCTCGTGTCGATGGTGCTCCGGGAGGACGATACGTTGGATCTCGGGAGCGAGACCGTGCTGATCGCGGGCCTGCGCAGTCCCGGGATCCATCACGGCGGTGGGCTGTCCATCGGCCCCGATCGGCGGCTCTATCTGGGGGTCGGCGACGCCGGCTGCCTGTCAGGGCGTGCCCCGGACGAGCTCGCCACGCCCGCCAACTACTTCCCGACGTGCCTCTCGAACGGCCAGGGCAAGATCCTTCGGGTCGAGCTCGACGGCAGTGTCCCGGAGGACAACCCCCTGGTCGGCGTCGGCGCCGTCACCCTCTGCGGGGAAGCCTGCTCGACCACGACCAACGTCACGGGGCTCGGACCGGGCCTCGACGCGATCTGGGCCTGGGGCTTCCGCAATCCGTTCCGTCTCTGGGTCGATCCGCTCACGGGCGTACCCTGGGTCGGCGACGTCGGGGAGCGCAGCTTCGAAGAGCTCACGCTCGCCCGCCCTGGCGGCCATCACGGTTGGCCATGGCGCGAGGGGCGCCACGGATGGTCGACCGACAAGTGCACGGACACCGTCCCGAGCGGCCCGTGCGTCGACCCGGTCTACGAGTGCCAGCACGGCGGGGCAGGACCCGAGGCCGGCTGCCTCGCCATCACGGGCGGGGCGATCCTCGACGACTGCAGCTGGCCACCCCCGCATCGTGGTCGTTACTTCTTCGCCGACAGCGGAAGCGCGGCGTTGATGTCGCTCGAGGTCACCGCCGCGCGCCACGGCGTCGTGTCGGGCTCGCGGCTCGATCTCGCGGTTCTCGAGGGCTGGCCCATCGCCGTGCGACCAGGCGTCGGTGGCGATCTCTACGTCCTCACCCACTTCGGGCGCCTCGTCCGCCTGTCACCGCGTGTTCGCGAGAGCTGCGAACCGCCGTTCTTCTCGGCCTCGCCGCTCACGCCGGACCTGCCGCCACCCTGGAGCGGAGAGCCGCTGTTCGCGGCGACGGCGGACCCGGGGGTGGTGAGCCCTGCGCCGCTGGTCCAGGCGCGGGGTGGCGGCTGCTCCGTCTCTTCGACGGGGCGAGCGGGGGGGTTCCTCGTCCTCGTGGGCCTTGCCGCGCTCGCCCGGCGTGTCGCGGGTCGGAGGCGCTGATCAAGGAAGCGGCGAGGGGCCGAAGGCGTCGAGCGCGATCTGGCGCAAGGCCGGGGCGACGATGTCGTCGTGGGGGTTCGCGGTGACGACGTCGAGCCGGCGGACCCGCGCCACGCCGCCGAGGCTCTTGGTGAAGCCGTCGAAGTCACGCTTCCAAGCGGTGGTCTGGAAGAAGACGCTCACCGAATCCACGTGCTCCTGGCTGCGCAGCAGTGCGGTCGCGAGCGGCTCGTCCAGGCACGTGTCGAGGGCGACGAGCGCGCGCACCGGCACCGCGCCGTCGGCCACGCTGGCGAGGCCACCCTTGCCGTTGCACCCCGCGCCGCTGTGACCGACGACGACGATGCGCTGGTGGTCGACGTCGACGCTGATGGGGAGCGCCGCCTCGAGATCGGCGAGGAACGCCGCGAGGTCGAACGCCGGCCACAGCGTGGAGCCCTGCTGCGCGTTGCTGACCTGGCTCGGAGCTGCGAGCAGGAACGGCACCGGCGTCTTGGGCCCCGTCCATCCGTCGACCACCTCGCGGAGGTCGGGCACGTTGCCGCCACCCATCCACAGGTGCTTGTGCTGACCGGGGTTGGTGCCGTGCAGGAACACGAGCACAGGGAGCGCGGCGGGCATGTCCGCGTGTCCGGGGACGTAGACGATGCCGCCCAGGCCGTCGCCCTTGTCGAGCCACTGTTCGTCGCGATGCGCGAAGTGAAAGGTGGTTCCCTCGGCCGCGCTGGCCGTGGACGCCGCAGAGAGGACCAGAGCGAGCAGCGATATCCAGCGCATGGGCACTCCTGACGTCTGCGACATCCTGCCATCACTGTGCATTCATTGCCACCATTGCAACATGCGTATGTATCGCGTTTTCTGGTTACAGACTGTCGGCGCAGTCGGACATGATCTAGGCGCCGTTCTTGCACTCGATCGAGCCATGTCCCCTGGTCCTCGCCCGACGCCCCCGTGGGCCGTCGAACCCCTTTCGACCTCTGTCTCCCGCCACCGACAAGCCGGGACCCAGCGTCGGGGGGCAGACGCCCTGCTGCGCCTCCGCACAGGGGATGAGCCATCGCTCTCCCGTCCTTCATTCCTTGAACTCGGCCGGGCTCAACCCGTGGCGGCGCATCAGATCGTAGAAGTCGGTCCGGTTCCGCTGCGCCAGGCGCGCGGCCGCGCTGACGTTGCCGCCCGAGCGACGGAGGATGTCGACGAGGTAGCCCCGCTCGAAGGCGTCGCGCGCCTCCCGGAGCGAGGGCGGATCGCGGAGCGCAGGCGGATCGGCGTCGAACTGCGGGGCCCGCGCGGCCTCCTCGAACACCCCCGGCGCGGTCAGCGTGATCGGCGGGTCGTCGGCCGGCGTGAGCTCGGCGAAGTGGCGCGCCGTGAGCAGGCTCGATCCCCCGAGGAGCAGGGCGGCCTCCATCGCGTTGGCGAGCTCGCGGACGTTGCCGGGCCAGGAGTGCGCGCGGAGGGCGTGGAGCGCACCCGCCGAGAGCTGCGGCGTGGGCAGCTGGTGCACCGCGGCGGCGCGCTGGAGGAACATCTCCGCGAGCAGCGGGATGTCCTCTGGGCGCTCGCGCAGGGCCGGCATGCGCAGGGGCACCACGTGGAGGCGGAAGTACAGGTCCTCGCGGAACCGCCCTTGGGCCACCTCGGCCCGCAGGTCGCGGTTGGTGGCGGCGACCACGCGCACGTCCGCGTGACGCTCGGCGGTCGACCCGACCGGCGTGTAGCACTTCTCCTGCAGCACCCGCAGCAGCTTGACCTGCACCTCGGGCGGCGCGTCCCCGATCTCGTCGAGGAACAGGGTCGAGCCCGCCGCCGCTGCGAAGATGCCGTCGCGGTCGCGCGTGGCGCCGGTGAACGCGCCACGGGTGTGGCCGAACAGCTCGCTCTCGAGGAGCTCGCGTGGGATCGCGCCGCAGTTGAGGGCCATGAAGGGCCGGGTCGCGCGGTTCGACGCGGCGTGGAGGGAGCGCGCGGCCAGCTCCTTGCCGGTGCCCGATTCCCCGGTGACGAGCACGGTCACCTCGGTCGTCGCGATCCGCTCGATCACCTGACGCACCTTGGCGATCGCGTCGCTGACGCCCACCAGCGTCTTGTCCTCGGAGGTCCCGCCGACGATGCGGCGGAGGCCCGCGATCTCGCGACGGAGCGCGCCGTGCTCGACCGCCTGACCGATCTTGTGGAGCAGGTCGTGGTCGTGGAACGGCTTGGTGAGGAAGCCGTGCGCGCCGAGCTGCATGGCCTCGACGGCGGTCTCGATCGAGCCGTGGGCGGTGAGGATGAGGACCGGGAGATCCGGCGCGCGCTCCTTGATGGCGCGCACCAGATCGAGGCCCGTCCCGTCCGGGAGACGGAGGTCGACGAGCGCGGCGTGCCACCCGCTGTCGAGCACGCGGATGGCCTCTCGCACGCCGCCGGCCGAGCCGACGGAGTAGCCCTGCGACTCGAGGCGCAGGGCGAGCAGGGTACAGAGCTCGGTGTCGTCGTCGACGACGAGGATCTGGCGATTCACGTGGCCTCCTTCTGCAACGGTATCCACAGCGCGAACGTCGTCCGACCCGCGTGGCCGTCGACGAGCTCGGCCAACCCGCCGTGGGCCGCGGCGACCTCGCGGACGAGCGCGAGACCGAGCCCGATCCCGCTGCGCCCGGGTCGCCCGTCGACGTCACGCGTGGTGAACGGCTCGAAGACGTGGTCCTGGAGCGCGGCGGGCACGCCCGGCCCCTGGTCGCGCACCTCGACGCGCGCGAACGCCGCGCCCTCCCCGCGCGGCCCACACCCCTCGAGCGAACGACGCACGCGGACCACGTCGCCGGCCATGGACACCGACACCGCGTTGCGGACGAGGTTCGCGATGGCGCGCTCGACGAGGATCCCATCGAGATCCGCGGGCGGGGCGACCCCCGGTGCGTCGAGCGAGATCTCGACCGATCGGCTGGTGGCCTCGACCCGCTCCTCGGCGATGGCCTCGCGGACCGCATCGTCGATCGAGCGCCCCGGCTCCACCTGCAGGAGCTTTCCGGCGCGGAGCCGGGAGAGGTCGAGGAGGGTGGTGACGAGCCGGATCTCGGCCTCACAGGACCGCCGGGCGATGGCGAGCACCTTGCGCTGGCGGTCGGTGGTCGGGCCGAGGGTGCCGTCCTCGAGGAGCGCGATCGCCTCGCGGAGCTTGCCGAGCGGGGTCCGCAGCTCGTGGGTGACCGAGGCCAGGAACTGCTGCTTCATCGCGTCGAGGTCCGCGAGCCGCCCACGCATCCGGTCCAGCTGGCTCGAGAGGTCGACGACCTCGCGGGGGCCGGCCACCACGGGGAACGGCGCGAAGTCGCCGCGGCCCACGCGATCGGCGGACGCGGCGAGGGTGGCGAGGGGGCGGGTCACGCCGCGGGCGATGCGCCACGCGAAGGCCCACCCGAGGACCAGCGCGCCGAGCCCGAAGCCCACGCCACGCACGATGGCGCCACGGCCCGAGCGGAGGATCGCCTCTTCTCTCGCCTCGAGCTGGCGGTGCAGCTCGTAGGTCCGCGCGATCCACTCGTCGGTCAGTGCCTCGTCGAGCTCGAGCCGCAGCGCGTGGTGCGCGGCCGTGCGCAGGCGCTGGCAGGTGTCGGTCGGCGTGAGCTCGCGGACCAGATCGAGGTAGCGGAGCGCGGTGGTGGCGACGGGGCGCGCGGCCACCTTGCCGTGGCTCGCGAGCGCCAGCTCGAGCCCACGCTCGGGCTCGACGAACAGCGCGCGGACGGTCGGCGCCGAGCGCCCCTCCTCGCAGGCCCGCACGGCGTCTCGCGCGGTGACCTCGATCGCCCACGCGGCCCGGTAGAGCGCCTCCTCTTCACCGATGAGTGCCAGGTCCGACTCCCGCACGGCGCGCACCTGCCGGTAGAGGTTCACGAGCGTGAGCATCGCGACCACCAGCGCCGCGGCGAGGATCGAGGCGAGGAGGCCGTGGGACAAAATCAGTCGGTTCACGAGTCGCATGGGTCGTCGCGCGTGCAGGGGAAAGCCGTACGAGCAACAGTCAGGCCGTCGTCGCGCGCGAACGACGGCCCCTCGATCCAGCACCGCACGACCGAAGCTGTCGGCGTTTCCCGACGACCGCCGTCGTCGCCGACCGACGACCGCGCGAGCGCTCCGCACCTGACGAAGTGGCAAATTGTCCACTCGGCGGATCGACTGTCGCAGCCGAAGACCCCGCCGTGCGCGCACACGTCTGGATCGTCCGCCCAGGGAGACGGTCGCCTGTTGGAACGTGGATTGCTGAGGGCGCGCACCCCGAAGGAGAGCGCGTGCGAGGACCGACCATCATCACAGCACCGCCGATCCGAGCGAGGGCCACCGGCGCGAGACCGCCGAAGGAGTCGTCGCTGTACCGCGAGGCCTTCGCGGGCGCGCGCGGCACCTGGCTGCGGGATGCGCGCGAGGTCTTCTCGGGCAAGCACCTGAGCGCCGACATCCTCGCCGGCGTCACCGTGGCGGCGGTCGCTCTTCCCTTGAACCTCGCGCTCGCCGTCGCGAGTGGCCTGCCTCCGAGCGCGGGCATGATCGCGGGTGCCTTCGGCGGCATGCTGGCGGCCTCGTTCGGCGGCTCCGCGCTGCAGGTCACCGGGCCGGCGGCGGCGCTGAGCGTGATGGTGCTCGCCATCGCCAAGGACTTCGGGCCGACCGGCGTCGCGGCCGCGTGCCTCGTCGTCGGCCTGACCCAGTGGGTCCTCGCGGCGACGCTGTCGGGCAAGCTGTCGCGGCACTTCCCGGAGTCGGTCCTCGCGGGCTTCACGACCGGTGTCGGCGTGAAGCTCCTCGACGCGCAGATCCCCGAGATCCTCGGGTTCGACTACCGCGTGTTCGAGCTCGCGCAGATGATCCACCGGCCCAAGTGGCTGCACGAGGTGTCGTGGGTCGCCGTCGTGGCCGGCCTCGGCGTGGCGCTCCTCGTCACGGGCACCGCCAAGTACAAGCGCTTCCCCGCGGCGATCGTCGGCGTCTCCGTCGTCACCTTCGTCTCGGTCTACGTCGGGTGGGACATCGAGCGCATCGGCGCCCTGCCGAGCCGCATCCCCAGCCCGGCGCTGCCGATCGTCCCGAACGGTCGCTGGGGCGAGCTCGCCCTCCGCGCGATCCCCCTCGGTCTGCTGGCGGGGGTCGAGTCGCTCCTCGCCGCACGCGCGGTGGATCGCATGGCCCAGAACGGCAAGACGCACGACCCGAACCTCGAGCTGTTCGGGCAGGGGCTCGCCAACATCGTGCTGTCGTTCTTCGGCGGCATGCCCGTGAGTGGCGTCGTCGTGCGCTCGGGCGTGAACGTGCAGAGCGGCGGCAAGACGCGGTTCTCTGCGTTCCTCCACGGCGCGCTGCTCGTGCTGGCGGTGGTCTATCTCTCCAAGCAGCTCGCGCTCGTGCCGCTCGCCGCGCTCGGCGGCCTCCTGTGCGTCGTCGGCCTGCGCCTCCTCGAGCTGCGCACGTTCTTCGAGCTCGCGCAGAAGCACCGGCTCGAGGCGCTGGCCTTCGTCGCCGCGATGGCCGGCACGGTCACCGGGCACCTGATGATGGGCCTCGTGGCGGGCGGCGTGCTGCACGCGTTGCACCGCTTCCTGAACCCGCACGAGCCGGGCGAAGAGGAGGCCAAGGACCCGGGGCTCCGGGCGGTGCTCGACAAGGAGCACGCCCTGGCGCGCAAGCCCGGCCACCCGGACGCGCGTCCCACCCGCATCCCCGGCTGGCTCCAGCACATCCAGGGCGCGGGGCGGCAGGCGAACACGTCGTTCGTGCACGAGAAGGCGGCGGTCATCGGGCGGGTCGTGCTCGGCGAGCACGTCCACGTGGCGGCCGGCAGCTCGGTGCGCGCCGACGAGGGCACGCCGTTCTTCATCGGCGACAACACCAACGTGCAGGACGGCGTGGTCATCCACGCGCTCAAGGACCGCCACGTGCTCGTGCGCGGCGAGCAGTGGGCGGTCTATGTGGGGCGCAACGTCTCGATCGCGCACGACGCGCTCGTCCACGGCCCCTGCTACGTGGGCGACGACACCTTCATCGGCTTCAAGGCGGTGGTGCACGACTCGGTGGTGGGCAAGCACTGCTTCATCGGCATCGGCGCGGTCGTGGTCGGGGTCGAGATCCCCGACGGCAAGCGCGTGCCGCACGGGATGATCGTGGACAGTGCCGACGCCGTGGAGCGGCTCCCCGACGCCGAGCACGCCCACCACGAGTTCAACGAGGACGTGGTCGAGGTCAACCGCGGCCTCGCCATCGCCTACCGAGAGGCGGAGCACGGACCGCGCGCGCACCCCGCCGCGAGCCGCCCGCTGCCGCGACGCCCCCGCCCCTGGGAAGAAGCCTGGACGCCGCTGCGCATGGGAAAGGACTCGATCTGATGCCGACGTACTTCGTGGTGGGGCTCTTCGTGGGCCTCGGGACCTACCTCGCGTACGCGCTCACGCGCGCGTACTTCCGGGTCGACGAGGGCTACGTCGCGGTGCTCGTCACCTTCGGCGCGGCCGAGCGCGACGGCGAGGCGCTGCGCGTACGGGGCCCAGGCCTCCACTTCAAGTGGCCCTGGCAACACCCCATCGTGGTGAACATGAAGGAGCAGAACCTCGACCTCGCGGGCGAGGAGGGTGGGCGCACGGCGATGGCCGAGGACGGCACCATCCTCCGCTTCGACTCGATCCTGCGCTACCAGCCGGTGGAGTCCGCCCTCGCCGAGTTCCTGTTCGGCCTGCAGACTCCGCTCGAGCACATCACCGGGCTCTTCACCTGCCTGCTCCGCAACGAGATCGCCAACTTCCGCCCCACGAAGGCCCGCTCGCACTCCACGGTCGACGAGGCACCCAAGGCCGACGACCGCCCCGACACCGAGCACCCGCCGTCGATCCGCGGCGGGTCGTTCGCCGTGCAGGGCGGCTCGTTCGCGCTCATCCGCCGCGAGCGCGGCCGCCTCAACACGAGCCTCGAGGACTTCGCGCGCGCGCAGGTGGGCGAGCGCTACGGCGTGCGGTTCAACGCGGTCGACCTCGTCGACATCCTCCCACCCGACGAGCTCGACGCTGCCCTCAACGCGGTGATGCAGGCCCAGACCGAGGCCGACGCGCAGTACTTCCGCGCGGAGAGCGAGTGCCAGCAGCGCCTGCTCGGCGCCGAGCGCGGCGTCGCCATCGCGCGGACCCGCGCCGCGGCCATCGCCGAGGAGATCGACGTCCTCGCCGCGAGCCTCGCCACCCTCGAGGACGAGGGCACGCTCGCGGCCTACGT
The DNA here is from genome assembly GCA_964624885.1 of uncultured Polyangiales bacterium. Taxonomy (GTDB): domain Bacteria; phylum Myxococcota_A; class Polyangia; order Polyangiales; family JADJMO01; genus JADJMO01. The sequence goes on from CAZUZY010000090.1 coordinate 16,384, forward strand.
CGAGCGCCGCCGCGACGAGGTGCTCGGCGAGGCCCGCACCACGTTCCTCAAGGACCGCCTCGAGACCGGAGCACACCGATGATGAAGTACTGGGTCCTCGGCGCCGTGATCGGCCTCCTCGCGATCCCGCTGCTCGCGTGGCTGTTCCGCGCGATGATCGTCCAGGTGCGCGAGACCGAGACGGTGCTCGTCACCCGCTTCGGCGAGCTCGCCGCCACGCTGGTCACGCCCGGCCTGCACTTCTGGCCGAGCCGCCTCCTGCCGTGGGTCGCCACCATCCCCGTCTCGCTGCGCCGCGATTTCCGGCTGTTCCGCGGAGTGCACGTGAACGATGCCCGTGGCACCACCGTGATCATCGACCTGTGGGTCGAGTTCCGCATCGTGGACGCGGCGCGCGCCACCTTCTCGGTCTCCGACTGGGACCGCTCGCTGCAGAACCTGGTGGCCCACTCGGCGACCAGCATCCTCGGCAACCGCGACTTCAACGAGATCCTCTGCGACCGCACGGACGTCGGCCGCCTCCTGCAGCTCGACATCGCGGAGGAGACCGAGCGCTGGGGCCTCTCCGTCGAGCAGGTCTACATCCACAAGGTCAACCTCCTCCCGGAGGTCTCCCACCAGATCTTCCAGACCATCGCGGCGCGCCTCGAGCGGGCCAAGGCGGACATCGAGGAATCGGGGCGCCTCGCCGTGGCCGAGCTCGACGCGGACACCGACGCCCGCATCGCCGGCCTCGTGGCGGCGGCCAAGACCCAGTACCCGCTCGCCATCGGTCGCGCGCTCGCCCGCCTCCGCCGGCGCCCCTCCGTGTTCCGCGCGTACGAGGAGCTGCACCGCCTCTCGCTGCTGCGCCCCCACCGCACGGTCGCGTTCCGCGGCTTCGACGGCGACCTCCGCGCGATCGACGCCGCGATGCTGCCGATCCCGCAGCTCGAGGGCCCGGAAGGGGAGCGCCGCCTCGGCCCGAACGGGCACGCCTGAACGGGCGGGACGCAAGCCCGTGACGGCCCGTCCGGGTTCGGACTAGGCTCCGCGAGCCATGGAAAAGAAGCACATCGACGAGGAGAACCTCACCGTCAGCGGCGTCCCCTCCACCCGCGACAGCCTGGCGCCGTACGGCGTCACGATCGCCGTCACCAAGGCCTACGGCCCCAAGGGCGACAGCCTGGTCGGCATCTCCGACGTCACCTTCGACGGTCAGCCCGCGGTCACCCTCTACGTGAAGACGGAGCAGGGCGAGGGCCTCGTGCACCTCTCGCCGCTCCACGGCGACCGCCGCAAGGCCGGCTACGTGGACATCCCCGCCGGCACCCGCTGTCAGCTGTTCTGCCCCGTGTCCAAGCAGCCGCTCGACAAGGTCGGGCCGGTCGACGACGGCAGCGACGCCGAGTACTACGCGATCTACCTCACACCGGCCTGCTCGCAGGAGGCCATGGTCGCCATCAGCGACATCTGGGGCCACTACGCCTCGCGCATCGTCGACGACAGCGAGCTCATCTCTTACTGGGCGCGCACCCACGAGAACGCCTAGGCGGGAATCTCCCGTCGCGCGCTCGCGTTTCCTCCGTCCCACTTGCCCGAGAGAGAGTCATGGCCAAAGCGAAGGTCGCCGTCATCAAGGTCTCGCCCAAGAGCGTGCTCAAGGACACCGTGCGCCTGTGCGAGCTCGCGGGCATGGAGCGCGCGCTCGACCCCAAGGCCACCACGTTCCTCAAGGACAACATCTCCTGGCACTACCCGTTCCCGGGCGCCAACACGACGCCGTGGCAGATGGAGGGCACGATCCTCGCCCTCCAGAAGCTCGGCTTCCGCGACCTCACCTGCGTCCAGAACAAGACGGTGGTGACCAACGCCTTCAAGGGCGAAGACCTCAACAACTACGTCCCGCTCTTCAAGAAGTACCGCATCCCGGTGCTCTACAACTTCAAGGAGCAGGACATGAAGTGGGTCGAGTACCGACCCAAGGCCCGCATGCACGTGCTGCCCAAGATCTTCCCGGAGGGCATCCACGTCCCGGACTACTTCTTCGGCAAGAACGTGGTGCACCTGCCCACGGTGAAGTGCCACATCTACACGACCACCACCGGCGCGATGAAGAACGCGTTCGGCGGTCTGCTCAACACCAAGCGGCACTACACGCACTCCTGGATCCACCGCACGCTGGTGGACCTCCTGGCCATCCAGAAGGAGATCCACAGCGGCGTGTTCGCCATCATGGACGGCACCACCGCGGGCAACGGCCCCGGGCCGCGCACGATGTACCCGGTCATCAAGGACTACATGCTCGCGAGCGACGACCAGGTCGCGATCGACGCGGTGGCGGCCAAGATGATGGGCTTCGACCCGATGTCCCTCGAGTACATCCGCGTCGCGCACGACGACGGCCTCGGCGTCGGCGACCCGCGCGACATCGAGATCGTCGGCGACGACCCGGACCAGGTGCGCCGCGAGTCGTGGGGGTTCTCGGTCGGCGACAACGGCGCCTCGATGGTCGGCGACTTCATCTGGTTCGGCCCGCTGAAGCCGGTGCAGAAGCTCCTGATGCACACGCCGCTCGTGAACGCGTTCATCTTCGGCAGCGAGGCCTACCACGACTATTACCGCTGGCCGCTGAAGGACAAGAAGACCTTCGAGGACTGGCGCGCCAACACCCACTGGGGTCGCCTGTTCGCCGCCTACGAGCGCGGCGAGTCGGACCGCGTACTCGATTCGGTCAGCGTGGGGTGAGGCCCACGACGGCTACGGTATCCTCGGCCGATGCACGACCTGCTGGCGGCGGCGGAGAAGGCGCTCGAGGCCCGCGATCTCGTCCGCCTGCTGACCGCGCTGCTGGACGCCTGGCGCGGCAACCGGGTGCTCGCGCTCGCCGACGCGATCGACCACGTGTCGCGCGCCTTCGAACCCACGGTCGCGCCGCTGGGCGCCGTGGGCCCGAAGAAGTCCTACGCCGCGTGGTTGGAGCGCGCCGCGCGGGCGGAGCCCGCCGACCTCGTGGTCTTGCTGCCGGATCTCCTCGACGGCCCCCCGGCGCACGTGCGGGCGAAGCTCGAGGCGCTCGAGGCCTTCGGCGACGACCCACGCATCGCCGCGCATCTCGCGGACTACCTCACCCATTCGAGCGGCTGGCTCCCCACGAGCCCGGTCGGCACGGCGATCTTCAAGGCGCTCGCGCGGCACGGGGACGGGCGGACGGTCGACGTCGTTCGCGGCTCGCCGTTCACCGACCCTGAGGCGGAGGACCAGGGGTGGCGACAGAAGAAGCTCGAAGCGCTCGCGAAGGCAGTGGGGAAACACCGGACCACTCCGCTCGGTGATCGCGCGCAGGCGACGCTCGACCAGGTGCGCGCGCTGCAGGCCGGTCCGAGCGCCGGCGAGGTGAACTTCGCCGCCGCCGCAGATCCCGCGGCGCGCGCGGTCGCGACCGATCAGCTGCTGGAGCAAGGCGGGCCGCGCGGCGAGTTCGTCGTGCTGCAGCAGGCGAAGAAAGTCCGCGCGCTGAATGCCGCCGAGAAGAAGCGCGAAGAAGCCCTGCTCGCCGCGCACCGCAAGAAGTGGATGGGTGGGGTCGCGAGGATTCTCGATCCAGCGAAGTCACGCTTCGAAGATGGAGTCCTCGTCGGCGGCGAGGTCGAGTGCGGGCTCGACGACCTCGACGCCGTCCTCGAGGCGCCCGAGTGGGCGACGGTGCGGTCCATCGAGTCCGCGTGGGAGCTCGATCTGCGCCTCTTCCGCCGCTGGCCTGGTATCACGAACGTCCGCATTACGAGCCTCTCGCAACTCCTCGCCCTCACGGACGCGGACCCGCCGCTCGCCATCCGTGAGCTCACCTACGCCGGGCCCGATCAGCACCCGACCGAGGCCGAGCGAGAGGCGCTCACCGTCGCGCGCGGCCTGCCGGCGCTGACGCACCTCTCGATCAGCGGCTACTGGCACAGGCCCTCGGCCCTGGGCTACCTTCTCGAAGGCCCCCTCGCCCACCGGCTCGAGCGGCTCGTCTACACGCGTCGGTACGCCATCGCCGAGTGGATCGCGCTCCTCGATCGGGCACCTCCCAACCTGCACGTCGGCTCGATCGGCTACGACGGCCGCGGGGCCTGCCTAGACTTCACCCGCGACGCCGGCGGCCGGTTCACGCAGCTCGTGGTGCACTTCGAGACACCGCGCGAGGACGTGCGGCGCAACTTCGACCGGTTGCTCGAGGCGCTCGCGCTGGTGCCCGTCGGGCTCCTGACCTCGGTGCAGCTCGACCCGCGGCTCGAGGCTCCCACGAAGGCCCAGCGCGCGCGGCTCGAGGAGGTGGTGGCCAAGGTGGTCGGCGCACGCTGATCTCACGGCCGTCGAGGAGTGGTCACGTCGACCCGCCGCCTTGGTGCAGCCCTCGTACTTCGTTCGGCACGCCTTCTCGCAGGCCATCCCCGCGCTGGTGAACGCGCCCCCGCTGTCGGTCATCACGTCGAAGCAAGGATCGATGCGCTGGTCCCACGCTGCCGAGCACTCGGGACAGTCGTCGCCAAGCGGCCATCCGACCGCGTTCGCGTTCCCGATCGCCCACAGTTCCCCGTGCGAGGCCGCGACGCCGTCGAGGAAGCAAGGCTCGTGAGTTCCGGGTACATGCCGGGCGCAGCGTAGGGGATGTGCAGATTCGGTGGTCCGGGTACGAGCAGGTGCTGCGGGACCAGGGCAACCCCCTCGGTTGCTGCACCCTGACCAGGGTTGCGTGGCGCGGGTGGGACAGGCACGTTGGGGGGATGCAACGCGCGCTGCCCCTCTTGTGCCTGTCCCTCGGTATCGGGGGCTGCGCGACGGCCAACGACGACGAGGCCACCGACGCCGGTCGCGATGCGGCGACGCTCGACGTGGGTGCGGGTGACACGACGAAGCCGGACTCGGGCACCGATGCCGTCGACAGCGGCGCGACCGACAGCACGAGCGTCGACACTGGCGCCGTGCCCGACACGGCCGTCGACACGGGCACGCCCGACACGGGCACGCCCGACACGGGCACGCCCGATACGGGCACGCCCGACACGGGCACGCCCGACACGGGAACGCCGGACACGGGTGGCTGCACGGTGTCCCCGGTCTCCGGGTGCGCGTCCGGGGCGGTGGTGATCGGTCACTACGCAGGCGGGGCCCGCACGATCGACATCGCTCCGGGTAGCACCTCGTTCAAGCTCGCCCTCCTCAGCTACGACCCGTCGAGCTGGACGCTGACGGGTGCGACCACGCGCGTCACGGCCTTGCAGATCTTCAGCTACGACGCCGGCACCACCATCGCGGGCAACGCAGGCATCCCCACCACGATCCAGACCGGCCCGACCGGGACCTGCAGCCCGTACACGTACGCGGCTTCAATGGGTGACTGCCCGGCGCACACCGGCTGGGCCGGCTGCAAGTTCTCCGTGGCGGCGACGAGCACGTGCCACATGGAGACCGGCCTCGGTGGAGCGTGCTCGTCCCCGAGCTACTCGTGTCTGCGGATCGCGCCCTGAGGCCGACCTGGTCCATTCATTGGGGCGGCGGCGCGAACCGGTCCCACACCGCGCGGGCGAGGTTCGCGATGACCGCCTCGCGGGCGTCGAGGTCCTTCGTCGACCCCGCGGTCTGCACCGCCACCGCGACGCGCGCGCCGCTCGGGAGCACGAGGATCCCGACGTCGTTGGTCGCGATGTTGAAGCCCTCGATGGTGTCCCCGCTGCCCGTCTTGTGCTCCACGCGCGCACCGGCGGGCAGCTTGCCCTTGAGGCGGTGCGGACCGGTCTTGGTGCCGGCGAGCACGTCGAGCAGCCACTGCGAGCGCTCGGGGCCGAGGAAGGCTTTCTGATCGAGGACGGCGAGCAGCTGCACGAGGCCCTCGGTGGTGGCGACGTTAGGCGACACCGAAGCCTCCGCCTTCGCGGCGGCGAGGCGCACCGACGGAGTGGCCTCCGGACAGGCCTGCAGCGCGACCATCGTCCACCCTCCCGCAGGCGCCTTGGTGCCGGGGCAACCGAGGCGCCCGAACATCTCGATCTCGGCCTCGCCGACGTCCACGCCTTGCACGCCCGCCGCGCGCAGCCGCGCCGTGATCGCCGCGCCCCCACCGAGGAACGACACGAGGCGATCGCCGCCCGCGTTGTCGCTGTCCTGGATCGTGCGCACCAGCACGGTCCGCAGCGACGGCGTGTGCTCGCCCTTGTGCCACGCCTCGGAGAGAGGGCTGAACTCCTTGCGCAGGTCGGCCTCCACGAACGGGACCGGCTCGTCGAGCTGGTGCAGCCCGCGGTTCACCGCGTCGAGCGCGACGAAGGCGAGGGGCAGCTTGAACACGCTCATCGTCGGCAGCTTCGCGTCGCCGTGCACGCTGGCGCGGACCTTGGTGCCGAGGTGCAGCACCGAGACCGCGACCACGCCATCGTGCGCGCCCACGATCGCCGAGAGCGTCTTCTCGAGGGCCTCGTCCCGGGCCGGCGCGGTGACGGGGGGTGGGCTCGAGGTCGAGCGACCGCTGCAACCGACCACGCTCACTGCGACCATCACTGCCCACACGCTGCGCTGCATCACCATCCTCCAGTCGAGAGAGACGCCGTGAACGCCCGACGTCGACGACGTATTCAGGGGCACTTCACCCCGCGTTCCGCACAGTCCTTGGCGCACGCGGAGGCGCATCCCCCGCAACACGCCTCGTCGAGGTACTTCGCGCCGCAGACGGCCGGCTCGCCGTGCGCGTCGCGGCGACAGGCGGGCTTGCAACCCTTCGCGCCGGGAGGGCACGCGTCCACACAGTCGAGGACGTCCATGCCCTGCTTGAGGCAGCTCGCATACGCGCCGCTCGGCGTGGAGGCGCCACCGAGGAACTGCTGGTCGAGGCAGCGGTTGCAGGCGAAGGCCGCGGCGTCGAAGCCCGGCATCGTGCAGCCGGCGCCGATGGGACCGACCGCCGTGCTGCGGTAGCGACTGCAGACCGGCCTACAGCTGTCGAGGCAGTCCGTTCGGCAGCAGGTGCAGAACAGATACTCGTTGCCCGCGACCATCGGGTCGTAGGCGGTCGACTCCGCGCAACGCTCGGCGCAGTCGCCACCCGGCACCTTGCAGCTCTCGACACAACGCAGCCACGCGACGCACTTCGGGTCGCGGCGGCACGCCTCGTACTGCTTCGCGCACGCCCCCCCCTTCTCGGTCACGCGGGCCGCGCAGCTGCCGCAGACCGGGTCGGCGTGCTCGAACAGGAGAGGGCGAGGGGGTGCCGCCTCCACCGAGGAGGCGGCGGGCGGGACCACCGGTGAGGTCACCGTCGTCGCCGCCTTGGCGCAGGCGAGGACCAGGCCCACCGCCGACACGAGCGCGACCCGGCGGCGAGACCCCATCGGCCCATTCGAGCGCATGCACGCCCCGCCGTCACGCTCGGCTATCCTCCGCGACCATGACCCGAGAGGAGTGGTTCCGTGGCGACCATCTACCTGCGGCGGCCCTGACCGCATGATCCAGCGCGCCGCGCAGGCCCTGGAGGCCGGCCACCTCGACGAGGCCGATCGGCTCGTGGCCGAGGCCCTCGTCGCGGCCCCGGCCTC
>CAZUZY010000091.1:0-23609 GCA_964624885.1 uncultured Polyangiales bacterium
CTCCGTCCACTGCGTGGACTCCGTACAGGAGCAGAGCAAATCCTCTCGCCCCGACCACTGTCGCCCTCGGGGCCCACGACCACAGCTCTCGGCGTGTCGTGGTCTTGGCCGCCATCCAGAGTCGACTCCGGCAGCATCCAGAGTCGACTCCGCCCCCATCCAGAGTCGACTCCGCCTCCATCCAGAGTCGACTCCGCGCGCGTCCAGAGTCGACTCCGCCGGTGTCCAGAGTCGACTCCGCCCAAGAGACCCGCCACCTCGACGGGCATGAACCAACTCCCCTGTGTCGCTAAGGGTTTCCTCTCCGCGTGAGCTAGCCATCAGGGTTGGCCGCTGCGCCACACGTACTTCGCGGCCGCTCGGGGGCCGGTCATACGACGCGGCCCTCGGCGCGCAGCATCCGCAGCTCCTTCAGGACGTGCGGGACCTGGTCCTCGAAGAGCTTCGCGTCGGCGAGGAGCTGGCTTCGCCCACGGGGCTTGCCATCGGGGAGGACAGCGAGGAGCCGCGAACGGATGGAGGCGGTGTGGTCGAAGCGGGGAACCACGGGAGAGGGCGATGAGCTCGCGCAGGCTCGTCTGCTTCGGTCGTGGGCCGAGGCAGCGAGTCCCCTCGCCGCCGTGACCGTCGACCAGCACCGCGCAGGTCCGATCGAGCAAGAAGCCAGCGTCGCCGCCCTAGGGTGCCTTCGGCTTCTCGCTGGGCGTCAGCGCGGGGACCGACGCGGACGGTGCCAGCTTGGCCTTTGGCTGCAGCCACACGGCGTTGAAGTTGTAGATCTTCAGCTGGTCGGTGCCCGCCTTCCCCGCAGGGGTCTGGTTCTGCCAAGTAGCGGTCAGCCCAGGGAACTCGTCAGGCACTGGTGCGAGGTAGACCGAGAGCCAGAGGTCATCGTTGCCGTGCACCACCATCTTCGTCGCAAACTCCTCCGATACACACTCGTTGAAGGAGTCGGCCAGCCTCCGAGCGCGAGTGGTGGCGTTCTCGCTCGGGGAGCGGAGAGGGAAGTAGCAGCGGACGGTGATGCTGTCGCTGAGGTCGATGTCGCACGAGGTGGCGCCCGGGTACTGGATCTTCAGGCGACGTAGCTTGACGCCGTCGGCGCCCCACGGATACCGGAAGTTCGGATCGTCCTCGGCGCAGGGAGGATCGAGCCGCAGCGTCTGTCGAAGGGCCGCACGCCAGAATTCGCACTCGGTGACCACGCCCTTCTTGCACACGGAGGGCTCCGGCTTGAGCTTTGGCTTCGGCAGCGCCCACGAAGGCTCGTGGTCGTCCTCGGTCGTCGACGAGCTTGCTGTGGGACTGGTAGCAACGCCGGCCGCCGATGCCGCAGGCTGGATCGTGGGGGCCGAGCCATGGGTTGCCGACGGGCTGCGGGGACAGCCCATGAGGAGGAACGTGGTGGCGACGACGAGCTGACGAGTCACGGGAGCTCCGGAACCAGGAGATGGCTCTTCTCGAGATGGAGATGGAGCTGTGTATGGGCCTGGTCGGACTCTCCCGGCTTCGATCCGATCCACGTCGCGTCCGTCGGGATCCAGCCCACCACGCCGGTGCGACTCTCGTCGGCGACCGACATGTCGATAGCCGTTTGGAACGACAGGTACGCGGCTTGCTCCACTCGGTGTCGGCACGCCGTTGGCGGCGGCGGTGGCAGCGGCGACCTGGGGGTTGGACAACGACCGACACATCGCGAAGGGCGGCACGTTCACCTGCGGCAGATGGGTGAGGATGTCCGCGACCGGCTGGTCGGTTCCCTCCACCCGCGCCTTCGGCAGGACGGCGAGGTTCGCGGGTGCGCTCCCCATCGTGCACCGCAGCCTGGCTCCAGAGACGACGAGCTTCACGGGATTCCTCGCGATCGAACCGAAGGTCTGCTCCTCAGTACTTGCACACGCGGGGGATGGCGAGGTGCATCAGATCCGCCTCGACGACGCCGAGCTCGGCGAAGGGCACCTCGCGGTAGCCCGCTTGATCGACGATGGTGAAGCGATCGCCCGGCGAGTACCCGACCACGAGGAAGTGGTGGAGGTTCGTGCCCGGCGGAGTCCCCTCCACGCGAGTGGCGAGGTAGACCAGGCGACCGTTGGCGATCTCCTGGCGAAGCGCCTTCGGCCACGTGTGGCCGGGAGCAATCCCCTCGCTCAGGCCGATGCCTTCCTCACGGAGCCAGACTGCGGTGTGGTCAGGGGGCAGCTCGGTCCCACACTCGCCAGCGTCAGGAGATCCGCAACAGTCCTTCCTGCTGTAGCTCGAGAGCACCTGACACGGCGAGAGCGTGCGGTGCTGGAGGTGTCCGAAGACGACAGCCAGCACTCCCGCCCACGGGGCGGTTGGGTGCGGGGCGGGAATGGCGTCGATGGGCACCCTCGCGCTCGGGGGCGGAATGACGGTGTCGCAGGGGCAGCCTGGGTAGCCGAGCAGGACCCCGCAGTTGGGTGCGTCCACGCACTTGCGGTAGGCGCTCTCGGAGGGTCCCTTGAGTGCTGGGTGGATGCCGCAGATGGGCCCGCCCGCGTTGCCCATGCACTCGTACTCGATGTTGATGTTGCAGCAGGCCTTCGGGTCAGCAGTACTGCAGCTGAGATCGACGGGCTTCTCGGTGGCGCCGCACCCGAGCGAGCCCGCGGCAACAGCGAGGGCAATGGCTACTCCGCCCAGACGCAATGATACCAATCCAAGTTTGACTGATACGTGCATAGACACCGGCATGCCCCTTTTGACTATATCGTGGACTTAGGCATATCACCGTGGGTGGCGTTGTGCTCGTCCAGCTACAAGCTAGAATGAATGCCTACTGAAGCTGCTTTAGCAGTCTCCCTCTGGGCATACTGTCCGCTCGGCGCGAACTTTGCCCAAAGACAACCACGTAACCTTTGCATCAGCCAATGGTCTCCGTTGGACTGCCCACTTCGGCTTCCTCAACGGGCGATATCCTTGCGCCCTGAAGTGGACGTGGACTGGCACTTTGCGAAGGCGCCCACGTCCTGTGGCGGAGCGTGGCTGTCGGCGATTGGGCGCCTTCGTCGACCGGTGGGCTTTCTTGGGGACGCTCGGCCTGGCTGGTGGGCTGCCCATCGAGAACCATCGAGAACTTCCACCAGCCAGGCGAAGCGACGAACTCGATGCGCTGAGGCTCGCTCGTCAGCCATAGGCGTCGCCGTGGGCAGGTGCATCGTCGGCGAGCCAGTACCAGTACCCCCCCTCCTGCTTCAGAAGGCGCTGAAGAAGCTCCGTGAATGACAGCGCGACGATTGGGCAGGAGCCTGCCACCCCATGCCGATCCCAGAAACTGTCATAGCAGCGACCGAGTCTCGGCGGCGAGCAATCAATAGTGACCATTTCTTCGGTACCGCCGCGTCCGACGATATACCAGTGACTAGAGATGTCATCGAAGCAGCGTTCGCCGACGATGATGGGATTTGCGAGAACGAACTCGCGGGGCGGCACAATCCGCATCGGGTAGTCCTCGTTGACGAACATGTCTACCCCACCGCAGGCTTCGTAGAATGCTCGGAGGTCGGATGGCAGGGTCTCTTCAGCCTCCAAGGTCGGTAGACCTTCCGCGCGGTGCACGGTGCAACCCGGCGTTACTGCGATTTGGCTGAGCAGCTCACGGATGGGCATCGTGGGACACCATAGATGTACTGGTTGAACGAGCGATAGTGCTCGGCACGCGCTGCAGGCGGAACTGCAGCCCGCTCGAACATCGCCTCGGACAGCGTGAACTTCCCTTGGGCTGACCTCCATCCAGTTCACAACACCCCCGACGCTTCGGCCCGTGCGTGCAAAGAGCCACTCGCGGAACACAGCCCTTGTGGCGGCGTGTTGAGCTTCGGTCAGCGCGATGGTGGGAGTTGCCGCCCCGCGTGAGACATAGCCGGGAACGTTGTGCTTCGCCCAGACGTCAAGGATACCGTGATGGTTCTCGAGGGGTCAGCGATGGACGGTAGGGACCGACGGTGAAGACGCCACGGGGCCGAACGTTCACGACACCGAGCCCGCCCGCGCCCATCCCAGGGATCGGCATGCGTAGAGCGAAGTTGCGAAGACCTGCGCTCGCCCCGTGCCGGACCACCTCTGCCGCGAGTCGAGCCCCTCCAGCGGCGACCCGAGCGACTGTGATTGCGCCCCTCACCATGCCCGGGAGACCGAGGATCAGGCTCGTGGTGTCGAGACCCATCCCGATGTCCTCCATCAAAGGCATCGAAGTCAGCCGTGAGTTGCTTGAACTGCAGGTGCTGGCCGTAGACTGTTCCGGGGCCGCAAGTCAGGTTGAGGCCCGAGTCGCAGTCGAAGGGGTCGGAAGTCGCAGGCGCGGGAGTCGGCTGCCCTCCGGGCAACAGCCAGGCGCCAAGCTTCGGGCTGGGTCCGAACGAGCTGCCCGAATTCGCCGCGGCGGGTGCTGCCTTGGCAGGCAGCGACGGCGCGTCCTTTCGAGCGGGGACTCCTCCGGCCGGATTCCCCTTCGACCCGAAGCTGATATTGGGATCCTTCCCCATGTCCGGCGGCGGCTGACCCCAGTGCGGCTCTGGAGGGTCTCCACCCCCGATCGGCGGGGTATCCGGCGGCGTACTGCAAGTGGGCTGGCAAGCGCCTGTGCGGTCGCATCGGCGGCGGCTCTATCGGCTACTCGGATGAGGACCCGACGAAGCACCAGTGGCTGTACGCGTGCACGGGGGGTGGGAAGACGAAGCGGCCGTACGGCGACACGTACATCACCGGCATCTGCAACTTCTCGTCGTCGTCTCCGATCGACGTGAAAGCCTCGCCCTCCTGCACGGGCACCGAGGCTCCCTTCAGTTCGGTGTTCGACATGAACGGGAACGTTGAGGAGTGGATCGACTCGTGCGCGGTGATCGGCAGCAACCGGCTCTGTCGCGCGTTCGGCGGTGACTACAAGGGTGAGGCCTCGGCCTGGGAATGCCGGGCAGGATCGGCCTGGCCGTTCGACGCGCCGTTGCCGACGGTCGGCTTCCGCTGCTGCCTCTGACCTACTTCGTGACGAGCGCCACGAGCTTGGGGAGGAGTTGCCCCACGCTCGAGATGCCAGACCCGGTCGTCGAGCCGTTGACCTTCTCGACGATCACCATGGTCCGCAGGTCGATGATCACGCACGTCTCACGCACCTCGAAGGCGGTGAGGGTCACGGTGCCTGCACCCGGTGGATCCATCAACGCGGTCTTCGTCACCTTGTAGGTGTCGACCCAGACCTGGAGGTCCTTGGGGGCCGGGGCAGCCCCCAGCTTCGAGCCCAGGACCTGCACGATGATGCCGCCCGCATCGATGACCGTCTTCGCATCCGGCAGGGCCAAATCACGGGCCCCGTTTTGGCATCCCGGTCAGAAGTACTCCGCGACGTGGAGGAGTGCCCAGGGCTTGCGGGCCTTCTTGCGGAGCTCGTCCAGCGAGGTGTCGACGATGGGCTTGGTGGTGGAGACCGCATCGGCGAGCTCGTTCACGTACCCACGCCACTTGAAGTTGGCGACCTTGTCGCCGAGCTTGTCGCCGTAGGGGCCGGCGGGATACGGGCCGTAGACCACGCCACCGTCCGTGGGAGTCGTGTCACCGATGCCCGTGTCGACGGCAACACCGGTGTCCGTGGCAACAGCCGTGTCGTCTGCGCCCAGGTCTGCCACGACGTCGTTGGCCGTGTCGGAGCCACCGTCGGTGGCCGCCGGTGTCTCCGGGCTCGAGGAGCATGCAGTCACCAGGAGCGGCATCACATACCAGCAGCGCATCCAGCCACCTTACTGCTCCCTCGGCGCTCTCGGCTACGGCGACTTGGAGCTCAGCCTTGCGCAGCGGGGACAGCCCTGACCGCGGACGGCGCGATAGCGCACCCGTGCAGCCCACTCGTGACCGCACACCTGGCAGCGCCAGTGTGCGAGCTTGGTCGACCCAGGTCGCAGGGCTTCTGGGTCCGGCGTCTCGGTGGTGCTCTTCCACTCCGTCATCAACTCGGGCCGAAGGGCCGCCACACTCTCACGACGAAGGACACGCTTGCCGTCGCAGAACGGACACCCGGTGGTGTGCGAAGGTGGCGACGACCACTGGTGGGCGGGATCTCGCGCGCAGCGCCACCACACCGAACGGTGGGTGTGGGCCGTGATGGTCGCGGGCGTCAGCGCGCCGTTGCGCGTCGGGTGGAAGAGGGCCGAGAGGTCGGGCCGCACGCTCGAGAGAGCGTTGGTGACCGAGACGCGCAGGCCGGCGCAGAAGGGGCAACCGCGCCCGTTGGTCCGGTGGTTGGGACGAGCTTGCCACTCGTGATCAGGGCCAGCCGCGCATTTCCACCAGATGCGCGCGTGGGACCCGAAGGAGACCTGGTCGGGGAAGAGCTCACCGTTCCTGGTGGGGTGCCACTCGGCGACGAGCGCGTGGTAGCCAGCCACCCAGCGCTGGGAGGTGCGGCAAGCAAGACGATCGGCGCGCGAGGTGGCCCGGAGCTCAACGAGGTCGAGGTTCGAGAGCAGGGTCTGAGCACGTTCGGTCTCCACCCAGCTTCCCTCAGCGTCGACGTGGTGGATGGGGACGCCACCGGCGACGAGCGCCCGCGCCAGGGTCCATTCGAACAGGCGGTGCTGTCGAGCGAGGGCGTTGATAGTGGAGAGAATTCTGGTGGGCATCGCTAGGGTTTCGCTGACGGTGCAGGGCGATGCCCTCCGGCGGGTGCTGGACGCTCTGTCGCAAACCTTCGGGATGGAGCGTAGCCCCCAATTCGGACCGAGCGGAGAGTGGTGGCAGGCGGAGCCGGGGCGACCGTGAGCCTCCCGCCGCCAAACTCAGAACGGGATGTCGTCTCCGAGAGGTGGGCGGTTCGGGTGCCAAGGGCAGGGGGAGTCACCCACCATCGGTCACGGTGGTGACCACCGAGCGCGCCGCAGGCCTGCGGAACGCGCCACGGTGAGTTCACGGTCCGCCGTCGGGCTCAACGAGCAAATACCGGCCTTGGCCAGGTCATCGCAGCGGGGCCGGCTCTGGCGAGCACCAACGGCGCCCAGCCAGGACGCACTCCAGACAAAGCCCACCCGTTGCCCACCAGTTGCCCAGCTCCTCGTCACGCGGCGTTGCACGGTGGTATCCAGTGTCACCCCGGCTCGAACCAGAACCCACAAAAACAAGCAGATCGCGCGAAACCGCCGCCTGTTCTGTGGGGTTGGTTCAAATCCTCTCGCCCCGACCATTGTCGAAGCGCGGTGCGCTCGACCTGGTCTCGAGGCTTCTGCTGCACCTGTACTCCGTCCACTGCGTGGACTCCGTACAGGAGCAGAGCAAATCCTCTTGCCCCGACTACTGTCGGTGGGCCCTAGGGCCCACGACAGCTCTCGGCGTGGGGTGGTCTTGGTCGCGAAATACCACCGCCATCCAGAGTCGACTCCGCCCGCATCCAGAGTCGACTCCGCCCGCGTCCAGAGTCGACTCCGCCTCCATCCAGAGTCGACTCTGCCCCACGCGAGAGCTCGTCACCGAGGTGAGTGACGGCTGGGGCCCCCGCAGGGCGGTACGATTGCGCGGCGAGACCGCGTGTTGGGTGTCGACGTGTGTCATCATCCGCAAGTCCCGTGAAGAAGCAGCGCTCCAGCAAGCCGACGTTCTCCGTCGATTCCGACACGCCGCCGCCGCAGGTTCGCGTCGGGAACGGGCGTGACCACTCGACGTCGCAGGCGTTCGACAGCGTCGTCCGCGGAGAGGCTTCCTGTGTCAAGAAGTCCGGACAGATCGGGGAAGTACGATGGCTCTAGCCGCGAGACTGAGCGCTCTGAGCATGGCGTGGGGCGCCTCGTATCTTGCCCAGACGTCGTGCCGACCGATTGGCTGTGACCACGAGGCGGTGTACTTCCACAACGTGCTCAAGTCGGCTGTCTTCAGCGAGGGGTCGCCACCGCCACCCCTGGCGTGCACCCTGCTCCCGCCCTCAGGAACGGCTGCCACAGATCTTGTGATCCGCGGTCGTGCTGGCGATGTCGTCTTCGTTCACGTGGTGGACGGAACCGCAGCTGTTCGGATCAACGATTGCTCTTCCGAGGCACCACGGACACCGATTCGCGTTGGTGCGCTGCAACCGAGGTGTCCGGCGGTGGTGGAATTCCGAGCGTCGACGCTTGTCCGATGATCTCGGCCCCGGATTCGGGAGCGGAATTGCTGTCTCACCGAACCATGTCCGTGGGCCAGGAGTGGAAGCTGCGCCTGATCAAGACGGGACCGATGCTGATTCAGCCTGACGCGAGCCGCTGCACACTGGATGCGGGGACCACCCCGTGGCGCGTCGCGCGCATCGAGGTGACGTGAAGCGGCGAGCGGTGCGTGGCTCGATCGCTTCCCACCACTTACCCAGGTCACGCGGCGTTGCACGGTGGTACCCATTGTCACCCCGGCCCGAACGAATCCCCCTAGAGCGGCTCTAGGACGATGAAGCCCCCGGACTTCTGCTTCGCACCACAGCCATCGTCTACAAGGACGACCTTGGTGATAGTGGTCTTGTAGCCAGCTGCTTCAATGGTGACATCGTACGTGCCAGGACCCGCAGTCGGCGCCACATAGCGACACTCCGAATTCCGACTGATGGGAACGCTAGGCGTGGATTTCAGCGTGGCACTGCAGATGGGCTTCTCCGTGCTCTCGCCCAGAAGGAGAACGATTCCGTGGGTCTGCTGATCCACGCACGCGGGATTCGGGCTGGAGCAACCCGCGTGTGTGAACGTGGCTAGGATTGGGAGGAGCCAACCGCACGAGTTCATCATGATCCTCTACCCGATGTGGCACCGAAAATCGAAGCGAGAGCTCACGTAGAAGGGCGTCATGCGAGCGCTTCTGGACTTCGCCTTCCCTGCCGAGCCCTCCCCAAACCTAGCACTGGCAGTCGGAACGATCGGTCCGCTACTTCTATGCGAGCGGCTCGTCCCGCCTCCTCCTTCAAGTTGGTTCGAAACCGGCTTCCAGTCATGCGTGGTGAACGATGTTGCTGGGCCCGAGGCTGCCATGAAGCTGAGCGCAAGAGTCGTCTGGTGTTCGGGCCGAACGATGCACCAAATCGACGGGGAGCCAGTTCCTCAGGCCAACCGCGTCGAGATACATGCCGCGGAGTCCGGCGGCTGCCTCCTTCTGCGGTTTGACGATCGGAACGTATGCATATCGGACACATGGCATGCCAACGCGGAAGACGCCAAGCTGCAGGCAGCTTTCGAGTTCGCTGTCGGCGACGAAGATTGGGTAGAGTTCTCGAACTGACGGAGCTTTCCGTGGCACGGCTGCGACATCTGCGCGATGCGGCTCGTCAACGCCTTCACCTCGCTCCTCGACGGCGAGCAGGCGAGACAATCGGATGTTCGGCCTACTTGTCGATCCGCACGAGGACGTGTTTCGCCCGCTTGCCCTCGCCGATGAGGAGGGTCAGCACGAGCCCCGTGGGGTCCGCGACCTCCAGGTACCCGTGGAGAGGAGCCCACGTGGTGGTGAGCGGGGTGACGCTGCCATCCGCGAGAGACACCCGCACCGCCGAGTGGGGCAGGGAGATCCAGGCGTACTGCGCGTCGAACTCGGCGCCGGTGAAGTAGGTGTCGCCGGTCGGCGCGTAGAGCGTGCGGACCGGCCCCGGCGTGTGCCGCGCCACCTGCTTGATCACGCCCTTCTCGGAGACGTAGATGTTCTTCGCGTCGAAGTGGAGGATGCGCGCCTTCTCGTCGAGCTGCGCGAGGACGACCTTCTTCTTCGTCTTGTGGTCGACCTCGACCAGCCGCCCCTTCGACGAGAGGCCCTCGAAGTAGAACACGCTCGTGGCGTCGCCGTCGGGCGGGAAGGAGAGCCACTCGAGGCTGTGGCCGACCGGTACCTCCTTGCCGAGCGAGGCTCGGTGGAGCGAGCTCTTCGCCTGTCCCTCGACCGAGGGGTCGGCCATGGAGCCCCACCACAGCTCGTCGTCGAGGATTCTGAGGTTCCACACCCTCCGCTTGTCGTCGACGAACAGCTCCTTCGCGCCGCCCCCCTCCTTCTTCACCGAGTGGACCTCGTTGCCCTTCCACACCCAGAAGACGGCGTCCTTCGACACGGCGAGCGAGGGGCGCGGTTGGAGGCTCGTCTCGGACGCCCTGGTCGCCAGGATCTCTCGCGGCCCACCCGCGAGGGGCACGCGCGCGACGGAGCCTGCGTAGGCAGCGACGTAGTAGACGTGCCGATCGTCTGCCCCGAAGGCGTAGGCGTCGCTGCGTCGCAGCCAGGTGAGGAGCCGGACCCGGCAGGTCGACGACTGGCACGGCCCGGCGATGCACGCCTGCCCGCACGCGCCGCAGTTCGCGCTGTCGGAGACGGTGTTGGAGCAGGAGGGGGCGGCGACCGCCGCGTCCTCGACGACCTGCGGCTTGCGGCAGCCGACCGAGACGGTGGTCCCGAGCACGAGGGCCAGGGCCACGACGTGGAAGCCCCGTACGAGGGGTCCGAGCGAGGACATGGCTCCCGCTACCACGCCCCGTCGCCGGGCGCGCTTGCCCCGCGACAAGACTGCGGACAAAACTCTGCCATGCGTCGCGCCCTCGGTTTCGTTCGCTCGCTCGCGCTCGTCGGTGGGGTGGCAGCTTGCGCCAAGGAGCCGCCCGCCGCCCGGCCCACGACCACCACCGTCCAGACAGCGACGGTGGCGTCGTCGAGCGCGCCCGCGGGTTGTCGCTGCGAGTTCCAGCGCTACGACGACGACGTGAAGGACCAGCCGTTCTGCGACGGCCACGGGTTCTCGGGCACCAACAGCAAGGGGCAGGTGTGCACGCCGAAACCGGTGCCCGGACCGCTGCCGCCGCCCGACCTGCCCTGCTGACGGGTTCGAGATCGACGCGTCGGCGTGATCTCGGCGCGTGGTCGCGCTCGCGCCGAGCTCGTGGATGCGAGGGCCCTTGTGCACCCGAAGCCTTCACCTACGCTCGCGCTTCGTGTGGGCCGCTCGCTGCTGGTTCGTCGTCTGCGTCGGTCTCGTCGGCTGCATCCCTCCGCACCCGTCTCGGACCCCTTGTGGAGCCCAGTGTCGGCAGCAGCACGACCGTTGCGTCGTCGACGCACACACCTCGGAAGCGCTCCAGAACTGTGACCAGAGGCTCGACCAATGTTTCGAGTATTGTCGCGCGCAATCGTCCTATTGAGCCTGCTGGCCGCGGGCTGCCACACAGCCTACCAGCCACCCAACCTCGACGAGCCGCACGCGCTCCTGAAGGTGCGCATGGTGCACCACAGCCAGCCCGGCCCGAGCCAGCACGTGTTCGCGATCGTGGACGACGCGCACGTCGAGGGCCTGTTCCCGGGGCCGTCGCTCACCTTCCACACGCGGCTGCGCCCGAGGCCGGCGCTGCTGCGTCTGGGCAGCCAGTTCTTCCACACGTACCAGCGGCCGGAGACGCGCACGTACCAGGAGGGCTACAGCTGCGGCAACGGCAAGACGTGTTACCGGACCGTGACCCGGACCGAGTGGGTGACCGTGACGGTCGTGGACGCCGCCTGCCAGCGGGACGTTCCGCTCACCCCCCGCGTGGGCGTCGAGTACCTGATCCAGTACGACTTCTACAGCCACGGCGAGTGCAGCGCGAAGTGCATGGTGCAGACGCCGAACAGCGAGGGCTCTTTCGACCTTTCTCCGTGTTGAGGATCCGATGATGATGCACGCGAGATCGTGGGTGGTGATGGCGCTTTTCCTCGGCTGTCGAGGCGGTGCTGAGCGTGCGTCCGTCGTCGCGGACACAGCGGTCGCCGAACCCGCGCCGGCGATCGTCATCGGACGACTGCCGGAGGGATGGGGCGGTGATGTCGAGGTGCCCGCGAAGATCCTGCGCGCGAACGAGCATTCCTTCAACCTCCGCGCGCGAGGCACCATCGACGGGAAGCTGGTCGAGATCGAAGTGTCCTTCGACGAGGCGAAGCCGGGGGCCGGGAGCTCGGTGGAAGTCCGGCCGTTGGTGGGCGGCGACGCCTTCCTCGCCGGCGTCGCGAGGGCCTGGAAGCAGAAGGCCCCCTCGAAGATGCGCACCGTACGTGTGGCGGCCGCCTGGTTGGCTGGTTCAGCCGCTGCCGCGAGAGAATCGGCGGTGCACACCAAGGTCTTCTTCGAGGAGCAGGACGCCGAGCTCTTCGTGAACTGGAACCCCCAGACCTCCATGCTCGAGCTGTCCGAGAAGGACGACGAGTATCGATCGGGCGTGCTCCGTGCGCTCGGCGAGCCCTGACGACGGGCACCGGAGTGGAATCCGCCGCGGACGCTCGGATGTGCCGCGCTCCCTTCGCCGCCCCTGCGGCTCGCTATATTGAACGAAAGTCGATGAGACGCATCCTTGCGATTCTGGCCTTCTCGGCAGCGGGCTGTGCGACCGGCGGCGCAGACGACCCGGTGCGCAACGACGCCTCGCTCGACGGCGCGGTGAGCGACGGCGTCGCCGAGGTCCCGTCGAGCGAGGACGGCGGCGGCGACGCTGGGGACGCGACCACCGACGCGGTCGCGACCGACAGCGGCATCGACGCTGCCGACGGCGGGGCCGACAGCGTCACCGACAGCGGCGCGACGGACGGAGCCCCTCTCGACACGAGCGTGCTCGACACGGGCGTGCCCGACACGGGCGCAGTCGACACGGGTGTGATCGACACGGGCACGCCAGACACGGGCCCGGTCGACACCGGTTGCACCGCGACGAGCTGTCCGTCCGGCTCCTGGTGCTCGGCCGGCGCGTGCGCCGCGTGCGACACCACCAGTCACTGCGGCCCGAGCTGCGGCGTGTGCTCCGGCGCGACGCCGAGCTGCGGGGGCGCGGTCGCCGGGTGCCAGTGCACGACCGGGCCGGATTCCTGCGGCGGCGTCACCACCTGGTGCTCCGCCTCCAAGACGTGCGACGCCTGCGGTGCGGCTGCGTGCGGCAACGGGCGCTGCGACTGTGGCGAGAGCTCCACCACGTGCCCGGCGGACTGCCCGTCGACGACCTGCCCGAAGGCGGTCAGCCTCGGCACGTTCACGACCGGTGCCGACGGCTGGACCTTCGACGGTCTCTTCCGGTGGGACGCGGGCTCCGCGTCGATGGTCGCGGGCTCCTCCACCAAGTACTCGAGCTCCTACACCCAGAACCTCACGAACCCAGCGAACGTCGACCTCTCGAAGTGCGCCTCGGCCACGCTCAGCTACCGCGTGCGGCTCGCCGACGATCCCGGGTATGCGAGCAAGGGATCGGACAAGTCCGAGCGGCTCTACGTGCAGTGCTCGGGCGACGGCGGCACCACGTGGAGCAACCTGACCCCGACCGCGTGGCCCGTGAACCAGAGCCCGTGCGCGACGAGCTACTGCTGCGGCGGTCCCGGGCTCGACCGATCGTTCCCGATGACGGCGCAGACGGCGAACCTCCCGTCGGGCTGCCTCACGGCCACGACGCGCTTCCGGTTCCAGGCCAAGGGCTCCAGCGCCTGGAACCTCCAGAACCCCGGCTGGTACGTCGACGACGTCGTCGCGAACTGACCGCGGAACGCCAGCTCCAGAGTCGACTCCTTCCGCGTCCCCACCATGATCACTCGAGAAGGCCGACTGCGGCAGTTCTTCGCCGGCTACTTCCATCAAGACTGGGATCTTGGTGGAGGCTCGTGGTCGCAGGTCGTCGACAGTTACATTGGTGGAAGCGCACCCTCCGATGCGCGCGTCCTCTTGGAAGACCTACGCGCCGTGAAGGCAAGCGGCGCAGGGTACGTGACGAAGTTCGACGTGGACGCCGAGTACCTGAGCCAGTTCCCGGTGCAGGCGGCGGGCGGTCGGGAGCATACCGAGCACTGGATCCCGGCCGAGCGGCTCGACGAGTTCAACGAGCACATCGTGGGCATGATCGAGGTCGTCGCGGAGTTCCATCGCTGAGCCACACGCGGATCCGCTCAACGAGTCGACTCCACCCTCGTCCAGAGTCGACTCCGCCCGCATCGAGAGTCGACTCCGCCCGCATCCAGAGTCGACTCCGCCCGCATCCAGAGTCGACTCCGCCCCCGCCCAGAGTCGACTCCGCCTCCGCGCCCCGCGTATCCTCGCCGTCATGGCCAAGCCGCGCACCCGCAAAGCGCCCGTGGCGCTCGTGAAGAACGCGACCAAGGTCGCCAAGGCCGCGCGTCGCACCCACGAGGTGCGGGCGCGAGAGCTCGTCGCCGAGGTGCGCGACAAGCTCGGCCTCGCCGCCTCCGCCTTCTACGACATCGGTGTCGCCCTCGTGGAGCTCTCCGCGCCCACCCTCGTCGCCGCGCTCGGGTACCGGAGCTTCGGCCTGCTCGTGAAGACCGAGCTCGGCATCTCGCGGGACTGGGCCCACGAGATGATGGCCGTCGCGCGGGGCATGAAGCGCTCGACCGCGATCTCGCTGGGGCTCACGCGCGCCGCCGCCGTCGTGGAGCTCGCCGCCGCCACCCCGGAGCACGACACGCCCGAGCAACTCGCCAAGGGCAAGGTCGTCGTGCGAGGCCACCACGCGCCGCTGAAGCCAGAGCAGATGAGCGCTCGCGAGATCCGTCAGGCCGCGCAGGTCGAGCGACGGTCTCACAAGAAGAAGGACGTCGACGACGGCTCCACGCGTGTCGCCGAGCTGCAGGCGCTGCTCGTCAAGAAGGACCCGCACGCTTCGGTCACGCTGGTGACCACGCGGCCCAAGGGGGGCACGCCCACGCCGACCCTGAAGCTGTCGGTCTCGCTGGCCGCGTTCGACGCCGTGTTCGGGAAGCGGTGACGGCCGCAGACCTGTGAGCGTAGGGACACCGTGTGTTATCATCGATAACACCATGAAGAAGCAGCGCTCCGGCAACACGGCGACGTTCTCGATCTCCGTCGATCGCGAGACGCAGCGCATTCTCAAGGAAGAGGCTGCGCGATCCTACGGTGGGAACGTCAGTGCTCTCGTGGCGGCGATCGCCAAGGAGGCCAAGCTGCAGTCCGCGCTCGATTGGCTGCTGCAAGGCACCCGCGTGACTGAAGCGGAACGGGCGGCGTTCCTCGACGAGCTCGATGGAAAGAGCAAGCCTCGGAAGCGTCGGCGCGCAGCATGACCACGCGGCTCGTCACGCTGGACACCGGCGCTCTCATCGCGATCGAACGACGAAAACCGCGCGGAATTCTCCTGCTCGACCTCGCGAAGCAGCGACTGGCACGGCTCCTCGTGCCCATGCCGATCGTGGTGGAGTGGTGGCGGGGCAGGACCGACACGCGCGAGCGGATCCTCGAGGCTGTCAGCGTCGAGTCGCTGTCGATCGACGTGGCACGCGCAGCCGGCGAGGCACTCGGGAAGGTGAAGGCGCGCGCGAGAGAGGGGTCGCTCGCCGTCGACGCGATGGTGGTCGCTTTCGCGGCAAGCCACGGCGGCATCGTGTGCACGAGCGATGTGGAGGATCTCGAGAAGATCAAGGACGCGCACTTTCCGTCGGTGCGCGTCCTCGGAGTCGGCGACGATGCATGAGTCGCGAACGAAGGCTCGAGTCCGTGGCCGAACTCCTTGCGAACTTCGCCCTTAGTCATGGCGCCTCCACCTTCTCGACCGTCCAGGCGCGCGCAGTCGTCGCCGAGTTGCTGTTCGGCCAGCGTGCCCTGTGGCAGGCGTTTCGAGAGGACCTCGTCACGGAGGAGGAGGTTGTGAACGCTATCGCCGATCGGTTCGCGACCGCAGCCTTTCGAGCGGTCGACAGCGAGCCGTCGAGCGACCTGTGGGCAGTGTTGTGGCGAGACCTCGCCGGTCTTCTCTTCCGCTCGGCTTGAGGCGATGGCCGGTCCTCGACGAGGGAAGCGGGCCGAGAAGGAGACGCGAGGAGGCGTGACGCCCCCGTCCAGAGTCGACTCCGCCTGCGTCCAGAGTCGACTCCGCCTCCGCGGCCCGCGTATCCTCGACCGTCGTGGCACCCCTGAAGAACGCGATCTGGGACCTCGTCGCCGAGGTGCGCGACCAGCTCCATCAAGACTGGGATCTCCGTGGACGTGTCGGAGGGCCTTGACCATGGCCCTGGTCATTCTTGGGAAGACCCCGTGCGCAAGTTGCGCGAAGCCACTCCAGCAAGGCGAGAACACCGTGTCGTTCTCACCGTTCGTGGCAAACCGGCGCGACGCTCTCTACCGGTTCAGCGATGCGGCGTTTCATCGTCGATGCTTCGACCAAGAGCCGCTCGCCGAAGAAGCCCTCCGACGAAGCGAGGAGGTCAGAGCGCGAGGAGGCCCAGGTCATCGTCGATGTATGGTCTGCGGCGGCGAGATCCGTGCGCCGGATGACCACTTCGCGCTGGGCTTCCTCACGGATGACGAGGCGAACCCGGTGTTCGAGTTCAACTACCTGCATCTCCATCGGTCGCACTTCGATCGCTGGGACCGCTCCGCAGTTTTCCGCCGCTGTATCGAGGCATTTCAGACCTCCGAGGCCTGGGAAGGACCGATGGTGACGTTTGACCCCCTGCCATCGTGGGCAGCGCCCCCAGCACTGCTGCGCGCAGCTCGAGGCTCGTGAAGAGCGTCGTCATCTTGTACCGACCGGTCGGCCCGAAGAGCACGACATGACGTCTATGTGTGATCTAGAAGGGCTCGTCGGCGGTGCCGCTCGGCTGTGGGATTTCTCACCGTCCCACGATCGGCTTGTGATTCAAGTGGTTGGCCTCGACGGCAGAGTGCAGTACCTGGTCCTGAGTGGTTGTGACGCGGTCGCAACGCCGGTCTGCTGGAGGTTCGCGAGTCCGCGATTCGAGGCTGTAGTGCCTCCCTTCCTGGAGCTCGTCGACGGCGAGGTCCGGGTTCGCTGCCAGGAGGCTTCGATCCAATCGGACTACGAACGCGGTCGTTGAAGGACCTCGCGCTGTCCGCTTTCGACGCCGTGTCCAGAGCTCGACGGTGAGCCGCGCTGCATTGCGCACCTCCGCTCGTGACCCTCCGTCGCCTGGCGGGTGACCACTCCAGCCATCTCCGAAGATCGTCGTGCGCTGGCGCAGAAGACCGCCCTCCGCACTGCTAGCCTGTGAGGCACATGCGACGACCGAGTTGATCGCCGCGGAGGCCGTCGTGAACGCGCCCGAGTCCGAGAAGTCCCAGCGCATCGAAGCACTCGAGGCCGAGCTCGCGCGTGTGCGCGGCCTCCTGCGCACGGGCGTCGAGGTCGTCGCCGCGTTCGCCGACGTCGGGACCGGAGACGAGGCCATCGCTCGCGCCCTCGAGACCTTCGCCCAGCTCGCGCGCGTCGACCTCTGCTCCGTCGGTCTGTTCTCGCGCGACGGGATGTACCTCGAGACGCAGCACACCTGGCCGAACCTCGAGAACCTCCCGCCGCCCGCGATGCCGGTCGCGCAGTTCGGCTGGACCGACCGGCAGATTCGCGCGCTCCACCACGTGCACGTCCCGCGCACCGCCGACCTGCCCCTCGAGGCCGTCGGGGAGCGTCTGGCCAGCGCGACCGTCGGCGTGCGCTCCATCCTCATGGTCCCGCTCGTCCAGCGCGGCGAGGCCATCGGCTACCTCTCGTGCGGGATGCTGCGCGCCGAGCGCACCTTCGCCGACGACGAGATCGCCGTCGCGCGATCCGTCGCCGATCTGCTCGCGGGAGCGCTCGTCCGCGCGCGCACCGAGCGCGACTGGGCCCGTCTGTTCGACTGCCTGCGGGGGATCGGCGCGGACACCGGCGCCAACCTCGAGCGGCTCACCGCGTTCGCCAAGGACGTCGTCGGCGCCTCGTTCGCGCGCTACGTCCGTCGCGGCGACACCGACCCCACGAGCGTCCTCTGCAACCAGATCCTGCTGGGCCCGGCCGACCGCCTGGTGACGCAGAACGATCTGTCGGCCTTCGTCTCGGACCCGGTCTTCGTCGAGCACCGCCTCGCGGCGTTCGTCGGCCGCGTCGTCGTCGCGGAGGGGGCGCCCGTCGGGGCCCTGTGCCTCGGGTTCTCGCGCGCCTTCGCGCCGACCCTCGAGCAGGCGCGGCTGGTCGAGGCCATCGCCGACGCGCTCGCCGTCGAGGAGGTGCGCGCCGCCGCGCAGCGCGCCCTGCAGCACACGCTGGCCGAGCTCGAGGCCGTCCTCGAGTCCACCGCCGACGGCGTGCTCGTCGCCGATCGGCACGGCGCACCGCTGCGGCAGAACCAGCGGTTCCTCGAGATCTGGGCGGTGCCCCGCGAGATCACCGGCGACCTCGAGGCCCTGGGGCGGCACCGCCTCACCCAGCTCGTGGACCCGTTCGGCTACCTCACCAAGATCGCCGACCTCTGCGACGACGCGACCACCACCGACTTCACCACCCTCGAGCTGGTCGACGGGCGCACGCTGGCGCGCACCTCGGTCCCGTTCCTCGTCGACGGACAGCACCGGGGCCGCGTGTGGACCGTGCGCGACGTCACCGCGACGGTGCGCCGCGAGGAGGAGCTGCGGCACACGCTCGCGCTGCTGGAGGCCACGTTCGAGGCCACCGCCGACGGCCTCCTGGTCGCGGACCTGCGCGGGCACTCCCTGCGGGAGAACCGTCGCCTGCAGGAGATGTGGCACACCGACCCCGCGCCGCTCGACGATCCCCAGGAGCTCGCGCGCCTCCGGCTCGGGCTCGTCGAGGACCCGCTCTCGTTCGTGCGCAACCTCATCGACCTCTACGCGGACACCTCCAGCGAGCTGTTCGCCAGCGTCCGCTTCCGCGACGGGCGCGTGTTCGAGCGCTATTCGCTGCCGCTGCGCGTCGCCGGCCAGGCCGTGGGACGCGTCATGAGCTACCGCGACGTCACCGATCGCATGCGTCGCGAAGAGGCGCTCGGTCAGACCATGGCGCTCCTCGAGGCCACCTTCGAGGCGACCGCCGACGGCGTGCTCGCGGTCGACGTGCACGGTCGGCCGCTGCGGTTCAACCGGCACCTGCTCGCGCTGTGGAAGGTGCCCGAAGGGGTCGACCCGACCGACATCCACGCCCTGCGGGCCTCGGCGCGCACGGTGATCGCCGACCCCGTCCCGATCATCGCCGAGTGGGAGCGGCTGTGCGCCGACCCCGAGCGGCGAGAGTCCTCCACCGTCCACCTCGCCGACGGCGGTGTCCTCGAGCGCCACTCGGTGCCGCTGTGGGTCGACGGGCGGCACGCCGGGCGCGTGTTCACCTATCGCGAGGTCACCGAGCGGGTGCGCGCGGAGTTCAACCGCGCGCTGCTCGCGACCGCCGTCGACCAGGCCGGAGAGGCGGTGGTCGTCACCGCGCTCGACGGCACGATCGAGTACGTCAACCCGGCCTTCGAGCGCATGTCGCTGCACCGCGCCGAGGACGTGCGCGGCAAGACCCCCCGGATCCTCAAGAGCGACCGCCACGAGCCCGACACCTTCAGCTCGCTGTGGAGCACCATCCTGGCCGGCAAGGTGTGGTCGGGGCGCCTGGTCAACCGCCGCGCCGACGGCACCTCGTTCGAGGTCGACGAGGTCATCGCGCCGGTCCGCGCGCCCGACGGCACCATCACGAATTTCGTCGCCCTCCTGCACGACGTCACCCGCGAGCACCAGCTCGAGGAAGAGGTGCGTCAGGCGCAGAAGATGGAGGCGGTGGGGCGTCTCGCCGGCGGCATCGCCCACGACTTCAACAACCTGCTCACGGCGGTGATCGGCTACGCCGAGCTGATCGCCAGCGCGCTCGACCGGGGCGAGCGGGTGAACGAGGAGATCGACGAGATCCTGCGCGCCGCCAAGCGTGCCGCGAGCCTCACGCAGCAGCTCCTCGCGTTCAGCCGGCGTCAGGTGCTCAAGCCCCGCGTGCTCGATCTCAACGAGGTGGTCAACGGGCTCACGCGCATGCTCCGCCGCCTCATCCCCGAGAACGTCACCATCCAGGCGGTGCTCGATCCGACCATCGAGCCCATCAAGGCCGACCCGGGCCAGATGGAGCAGGTGATGCTGAACCTCGCCATCAACGCCCGGGACGCCATGCCCAGCAGCGGACAGCTCACGCTCGTGACCGAGGCGGTCACCCTCGCGCGGACCACGCTGGTCGGGCACGACGCGATGCCGCCCGGCGAATACGTGCGGCTGTCCGTGCGCGACACGGGGCACGGCATGGACGCGGGCACCCTCGCGCACGTCTTCGAGCCGTTCTTCACGACCAAGGGCGTGGGCAAGGGCACCGGGCTCGGCCTCGCCACGGTCTACGGCATCGTCCGCCAGAGCGGCGGCGGCATCGAGGTGCGGAGCGCGGTCGGGCAGGGGACCACCTTCGAGATGCTGTTCCCGACGTGCCCGCGCGCGACGGACGCGGCCAAGCGGCCCTCGCCGGTGCCCACCTCGGAGCCCGCGCGGACCCTGCTCCTGGTCGAGGACGAGAGCAGCGTGCGGGCGGTGGTCTCCAAGGTGCTGCGCGCGTCGGGCTACCGCGTGCTCGAGGCCCAGGACGGCGTCGAGGCGCTCGCGCTCGTCCGCGAGCACCTCTCCACGCTCGACGCGCTGATCACCGACGTGGTCATGCCGCGCATGAGCGGGCCCGAGCTCGTGAGCCGCGTGTGCGCGGAGCGGCCGTCGCTCCCGGTGCTGTTCATGTCGGGACACGTCGACGCCGCGGTGTCCGGCCACGAGCTGCCGACGGGCGCCGCGTTCCTGCCGAAGCCGTTCGAGCCGGACACCCTGCGCCGCGCGATGCACAACCTGCTCTCGCCGCGCATCGACACCCCGCGGCCGCGCCGCGGTTAGCGCCGACCGTCACTGCGCGAGTGCGTCGACGGCGGCGACGCGCGCCTTGTCCCAGGCGAGCGCGAACCCGCCCTCGTCGAGGCCGAGGCGAGCGGCGAGGACCTCCCTGGGCAGGAGCAGCTCGGTCGACGGCAGGCCGGGAGCCGAGACCGCCCCGGCCAGGTGCTCGCCCAGCGCGATGCTGGCCAGGAGCCACTCGAGGCCGGCGGGCGGCGCGTCGGGGCGCGCGACCGACGCCCGGACGCCCTCGGGGAGCTTCCAGAGGACCGCCACGCGGGCGGTCAAGCGCGGGTGGAGCGCGTCGACGATGGGCCACACCTGCTCGAACGGCGGAGGGTGGCGCACGCGATCGGTGAGCGCGATGAGCGCCGCGGCGATGCCAGCGTCGTGCAGCAGGCCGGCGAGGAAGGCCGTCTCGCCGTCCTTGCGCGCGGCCTCCGCGAACACCCGCGCGCCCTGGGCGGTGGCGATGCTGTGCTGACGCAGCAGCGCCATCGGCGCCTCGTACCCGGGCGCGCGGAAGACCCGCTGGGACATCGCGGCGACCAGCACGATCTCGCCGAGGGTGCGCTCGCCGAGCCGGAGCAGGGCCTCTCGCAGGTTCCCGGGAGGTCGACCGCGCGCGTAGGCCGCCGACGCGGCGATGCGCATGGTGGTCGCGGTGAGGAGCGGGTCCTTCTCGAGGGTGCGCAGGAACGGTCGGACGGTGAAGCCCGCGCGACGAGACAGGCTCATGAGCTCGAGCGCGACGTCGGGCAGGAGGGGCGGGCGGTAGTCGGGCGACTCGAAGAGCGCGACGAGCCGCTGCTCGAGCGCCAGAGCCTCGTCGAGCGCTGGAGATGGGGCCATTCGCTCCACTGAACGACCCACTGCGCGCGCGCTGCATGGCCAGAGGGGACCGATGGCGCCTCGCCCTGCGCGATGTCATGGGCCCCTGCCTCGCCCCGCGGAGCCTCGAGGCCCACAAGGGGTCGGGCGGGCTACACTGTGGTCGTGCGACCGCTGCCCCGCGCCGATCTCAAGGTCGGCTTCGCGTGCAACAACCGCTGCGTCTTCTGCGCCCAGGGCGACAAGCGCTCCGACTGCCCGACGCTGCCGCTCGCCGAGCTGGTCCGCCGCCTCGAGCTCGTGCCGGACCGACCGCGGGGGCTCGTGCTCACCGGCGGGGAGCCGACCGCGCACAAGGCGCTCCTGCCGCTCGTCCGCGCGGCGCGTGCCCTCGGCTTCGACCCGATCCAGATCCAGACCAACGGCCGCATGCTCGCGTACCGTCGGGTGGTCGACCAGCTGCTCGCGGCGGGCGCGCGGGAGTTCTCGCCGTCGCTGCACGGGTCCACCGCGGCGCTGCACGAGGGGCTCACGCGCGCCCCGGGCAGCTTCGCCGAGACCGTGCAGGGCATCGGCCACGCGGTCGCGGTCGGGGCGACGGTGGTCACCAACTCGGTCATCACCCGCTCCAACGTGGACGATCTGCCGGCGCTGGTCGCGCTGCTCGCCGCCCTCGGCGTGCGCCAGGCCCAGCTCGCCTTCGTCCACCCGGTCGGCACCGCCGCCGTGGAGTTCGACACCGTCGTGCCGCGCCTGCCCACCGTCGTCGCGCCGCTGCGCGCCGCCCGCGAGGTGGCGCGGGCCGCCTCGCTGCGGCTCTTCACCGAGGCGGTGCCGTACTGCTTCCTGCGCGGCATGGAGGAGCTCGCGGTCGAGGATCACATCCCCGAGACCACCGTGATCGACCTCGACGGTCGGGTCGGCGACCACTCCGCGTGGCGCGAGGCCGAGGGCAAGGCGCACGGTCCTCCGTGCGCGGGCTGCGCCCGCCGCGCCACCTGCGAGGGGCCGTGGCGCGAGTACCCCGCGCGGTTCGGCTGGGACGAGTTCGCCGCTGTGTAGCTTTTGTCGCTCCCGGACCGTCCCAGTCCGGTCCTCCGCTCCGGGGTTGACCTCGTGAATTCGGGAGCAAGCCGCGGAGTGTGCGGGGGAGAGGGCGTGTCTACCGTCCCTCCATGACCCCCGCTACCACCGCACCGTCCATGGCCCTCGAGACCGATCCCCGCTGGGCCGCGCTGCGCGCCCGCGATCGACGGGCCGACGGCGTCTTCTTCTACTCGGTCGCGACGACCGGCGTGTACTGTCGGCCCTCGTGCG
This sequence comes from uncultured Polyangiales bacterium, assembly GCA_964624885.1. GTDB lineage: Bacteria > Myxococcota_A > Polyangia > Polyangiales > JADJMO01 > JADJMO01. The sequence goes on from CAZUZY010000091.1 coordinate 22,790, forward strand.
GCGCCCGGCTCGCGCGCCCCGAGAACGTCGCGTTCCACGCCACCGCGGCCGACGCCGAGCGCGCCGGCTTCCGCGCCTGCAAGCGCTGCAAGCCCGACCAGGCGGCGCTCGATCCGCGGGTGCGCGAGGTCGCCGCGCTCTGTCGACGGATCGAGGCGAGCACCGAGGCGCTGTCGCTCGAGGAGCTCGCGCGCCACATCGGACGGAGCCCGTTCCACACCCACCGGATCTTCAAGGCCGTCACCGGGCTCACGCCGCGGGCCTACGCGGCCGCCCATCGTGCGGCGCGCGTCCGCGAGGAGCTGGGCGCGGGCGTCGGCGTCACCGAGGCCATCCACGCGGCCGGCTACTCGTCGTCGAGTCGGTTCTACGAGCGCTCGCGCGCGCTCCTCGGCATGACGCCGACGGCGTTCCGCGCGGGAGGGGCCGAGGAGTCGATCCGGTTCGCGGTGGGCCAGTGCTCGCTCGGCGCGATCCTCGTGGCGGCGACCGCGCGCGGCGTGTGCGCCGTCCTCCTCGGCGACGAGCCCGACCCGCTGATCCACGACCTCGAGCGTCGCTTCCCGCGCGCCGCGCTCGTCGGCGCCGACGCTGGCTTCGAGGCGCTGGTGGCGCGGGTCGTCGCGCTGGTCGAGCGACCGCGCGCGGGGGTGACCGATCTGCCGCTCGACATCCGTGGGACGGCGTTCCAGCAGCGGGTGTGGCAGGCGCTCACCGCGATCCCTCCCGGGCAGACCACCACCTACGCGGCCCTCGCGCAGGCCCTCGACGCGCCGCGCGCCGCCCGCGTTCGCCGTGCCGCGCCGGAAGCGGTAGATGC
>CAZUZY010000092.1:0-23576 GCA_964624885.1 uncultured Polyangiales bacterium
GGCGGCGGCTGCGCGGCCGGGGGAGGCGCCTCGACCGGCTTCTCGCGCCGACAGGCGACGACCAGCGTGCCGGCGAGGGCGACGGTCAGGGCGACTCGGGAGAGGGGACGGATCATGGGGTTGTCCGTAGGACGGCCCCGACGGCGCGTCGATGCAGCTCCGTTCGGAGGGCGGCAGACTCGATCGGCGTCGCGCAGGCACGTCCTGGTAGACTCGAACGCCGAGATGTCGGACGACGACTTGCGCTCGGCGTGCTCTCCCTCCGAGGAGATGCTGCTCCGGGCCGTGCGGGCCGACGTCGAGCCCGACCGTAGCGGGCAGCAGGTCGGGCGGTTCGAGCTGCTCGCGCTGCTCGGTCGCGGCGGAATGGGCGTGGTCTACCGCGCGCGCGACACGACGCTGGGGCGCGAGGTCGCGCTGAAGATCCTCACGGCGGCGGCCCTCGCCGACGAGGGTCGCCGGCGTCGGCTCCTGCGTGAAGCGCGCTCGGGGGCGCTCGCTGACAGCCGGCACATCGCGACCGTGTTCGAGGCCGGCGAAGCGGAGGGCCTGCCGTTCCTCGCGATGGAGCTCGTTGACGGTCGCACGCTGCGCGAGGTGCTCGCCGACAAGGGCGGGCGACTGCCGGTCGCGACCGTGCTCGACGTCGCGCGGCAGCTCGCCCGCGGCCTGGCCGTCGCGCACGCAGCCGAGATCGTCCACCGCGATCTGAAGCCCGAGAACGTGATGATCGACGCCACTGGCACGGTGAAGATCCTCGACTTCGGCCTCGCGAAGCTGCGCGAACCCCCGCCGGGAACCGCGAGCGAGGCGCACTCGATCGAAGGGCTCACGCACGAGGGCGTGGTCCTCGGGACGCCGGCGTACATGTCGCCGGAGCAAGGCAAGGGCCTGGGCGTCGACGCGCGCAGCGACGTCTTCTCGTTCGGGGTGGTGCTGTACGAGCTGCTCGCGGGCAAGCGCCCGTTCGTCGGCCGAACGTCGGTCGAGCTGCTGATCGCCATCGACCGTGACGAGCCGCCGCCGTTGACGGCGCGGGAGATCCCGAGCGCGCTCGCGGAGCTCGTGCGTCGCTGCCTCTCCAAGGACCCTGCCAAGCGACCGGCCGGCGGAGCCGCGCTGGTCGACGCGCTCGATCGCCTCGAGGCTGGATCGGGCGTCCGGCGCTCCCTCGGCCGACCGCTGGCCCTGGCGGCCGTCGTCGTGGGCGCGATCTCGGTGTTCACCTGCCACGCGCGGCGCGCGGTTCCCACCCCGGCGGTGGTCGCGCCGAAGTCGCCGCTGGCCCGCGACGAGGCGAAGCTCGCGTGCCCGATCCTCGCCGTCGAGGGCGTGCCCGAGCCCAACGGATGGCTCGGCGCGGCGGCTGCGAGTCGCGCGTGCAAGCGCCTGCTCGCCGCGCTCGGGCAGCGAAGCGCCCGCGTCCTCGTGCCGGCCGAGTTGCTCGGTCTGCCCCACACCCCCCGTGACGACTTCCCGGACCAGCCGTTCGACGCGCCGGACGTCCGCGCCCGTACGCTCGAAGCGGCGCGCAAGAGGGCGGATGCGTGGCTCGACGGCAAGGTCGTCCGGGAGAACGGCACGCTGCGCATCGAGCTCGAGCTCCACGGCAGCAATGGCAGCATCGCGCGCGCGTCGGGCGCAGACCCGCGCCTGCACCGGGCGATCGCCCGAGCGACCGATCCTCTGCTCCGCCCCGACGCCATCCCCCTCCGCGAGACCTTCGACGAGCTCGCGCCGCTCGTCTGGTCGCGGGAGCCGGCGCTGGCGGTCGCCCTCTCGGACTACGCCGCGGCCGCCGAGGCGCAGGACGACCTGGCGTGGGGGCTCGCTCGGATCGATCCGTGGCGCAAGACCGTGCTCCCCGCCGCCCCCGACTTCGCGTTCGCGGAGGCGCGGGCGAAGCGCGCGCCCGAACCCAGCATCGAGCTCGAGATCGACGCGAGCTCCCCTGCGCGGCTCCTCCTCACCGCCGGCGGCTCTACCAGCGTCGCGGGACGGAAGAAGGGCATCGCGGCGCTCGTCGCGGCCCGAAAGGTCGAGGCGAGGCCCGCCGTGCAACGCGCGTACGATCTCGCGATCGGGTGGGGGCTGACGCTCAATGGAGAGACCAAGCTCGGGCGCGAGTACATCCTCCCCCACGTCGAGGCCGATCCGATCGACGTCGACTGGCTCGTCCTCGCGCTGAGCGCGCTCTCGTCGCCGAAAGGCCACCGCACCGTCGCGGCATTCCTCGCATGGGCACCGGAGAATGCCACGGCCTACGACCTCCCGATCGAGGTCGACCCCGCGATGGCGATGGCGAAGCGGCTCGAGTGGACGGCGAAGCAGAGCCTGCTCGCGCCCTTCTCGGCCCTCGCGGCGCGCAAGCACGTCCCGACGCTCGTCGCGCTCGGCCGCACCGAGGAGGCGCGGATGATCGGCGCCGCGGCCCTGGTCCGACCCGAGTCCGCGCACACCGGCAACATCGTGCTCGCGATGCTCGACGTCGCCGAGGGCAAGGTCGGCGCCGCCGCGCAGCGCCTCGACGAGACCTTCGCCGCCACGGAGTTCCTGGGGGGCGACGCGTACGCCGACGGGTTGGCGCTGACCCCGTGGACCGACGCGCACCGGGCGAAGGGCGATCTCGACGAGGCGCTCGATCGGCTGCTGACGCGGTTCCTGCAGCCCAAGCCCGTACGCGCTTCCATCGTCACGCCGATCGTCGCTCCGCTCGCCTTCGCCTGCGCGCAGGCGAGGAGCACCGCACTCCTCCTTCGGTGCGCCGGCCTCTTGACGGACGCGCTCGGCGGCGAGGTCGTGCGCGACGTCTCGGACGACGTTCGACGGATGGTCCGTGGCCTCTCCGCGGTTGCCGGAGGTGACCTCGCGAAGGCCGCCGAGGAGTTCCGGACCCTCCCGCCCCGCGTCCAGCTCGCGATGCCGATCGAGCCGCTCGACACGCCCCACGATCGCGAGATGCTCCTGCGGAACGTGGACCTGCTCCTCGCGACGAAGCCGGTGGCGCACACGGTTCCGCTGCTGTTGCCGGCGATCGCGCGCTGGTCGTTCGCGCGCGGCGACAAGAAGCGGGCGCGCCAGGCCGCCCAGCGCGTGATCGACGCGTGGAGCCTCCTCGACGTGACCTCGCCCGCGGTCGGCGAGATGCGAACGATCCTCGATCGGACCTAGTCGCCCTTCGCGTCGGTGCCGGCGTCGCCGCTCGGCGCGGTGCCGCAGAACAGCGCGCCATAGCGCTCGAAGATGTCCGTCACCGGCTCCCCCGTCAGGAAGTACGAGCAGTCGCTGACCTTGTCCTTGTTGTCGGTGTCGCACTTCTCGGCCGCGTCGAAGTACGTCTTGCAGACGGCCGGATCGGCGTTGGCCTTGGTGATGCAGCTGTTGAGCGCGGTGAGGGTCTTGGGCGGCCCGCAGACCTTGCCGCAGGCCTGCAGCCCACAGTCGACCGCCGCCCGGACCTTGGCGCCGCAGCCGTCCTTCGAGCTGTCGCCGAGCTTCAGCGCGAAGCAGCCGCCGACGTTGCGATCGACGAGGGCGATGGGGTCCGTGTACTGGACCAGCGCCCCCGTGCTCGTCGCATAGGCGTCGGTCACCAGGCAGGCCGCGCATTCCGGGTACTTGTCGCGTACGGCCTTGCACGTCGCCTCGGTCGCGGTGGGCGAGAAGCAAGCCACGACGCCCTCGTGGATCTGCGCCGCGGTGCACTTTCCCTGGTAGGCGCCGGTGGGCGGGTACCACTTCGGCGTCCAGCCGGTGACCGGCTGCGGTGCGCACTTCGCGCCGGCGTCGGTGGACACCTCCTCGGTGTCGACGCCGGTGTCCGTGGCCGTCGCCGTGTCCACCGAGGCGTCCACCCCCGTGGCCGGCGCCGGCGTCTCCGACGAACCACAACCCCACAGAACTGCCGTGAATACCGCCGAAAGCGTCCTCATCGAGATGACCTCCAGACCGGGAGACGTCGGCGCTTATCCGGATGTGAAGCTTTGGATAGACTTCTTCTCCATGTCCGAGGGGGCCCTCGAGCTTTCCGTCCGTACGGCGCTGGCCGACGGAGACACGGCTCGGGCGACGACCCTCGCGTTGCAGGGGCGCGGGCCCGAGGTGCTGCGCTTCCTCCGGTCGCTGCTCGGCGACGAGGCCCGCGCAGGCGACGCGTTCTCGCTCTTCGCCGAGCGCCTCTGGAGCACGCTGCCGAGGTTCGAGTGGCAGTGCTCGCTCCGCTCGTGGTGCTTCCTCCTCGCGCGGCACGCGGCCACCGATCAGGCGAGGGGCGAGAGACGTCACGTCGGCGAGGTCCCTCTGTCGCAGGCCGGCGAGCTCGCCGAGCGTCTGCGCACCGAGACCACGAGCGACGTGGATCGTGCGCGAACGGAGCTGCGCGCGTCGTTCAGCGAGGAAGAGCGGACGCTGCTCATCCTGCGCCTCGAGGAGGGGCTCGCGTGGCGGGATCTCGCGCGCGTGTTCCTCGGCGAGCGCGCGACCGCCGAGGAGCTGGACCGCGAGAGCGCGCGGCTGCGCAAGCGCTTCCAGCTCGCGAAGGACCGCTTCGTCGAGGCCGCGAAGTCGCGCGGCCTCCTGCGGTGACCGGCACGGCACCCCGGCACGTCACCGCGTGCGGCGACGACGGAGCACCCCCGACAGCGCCGTAAGCGCCATCAGCGTCCCGAGCACACCCGCTGGGCCGCCCCGCGACCGGGTCGACGAGCACGGGGAGTCGCCCGGAGGCGGGGCTGCGGACACGCACCGTCGTGTATCGGGATCGCAGCTGTTGCCCAGCTGACACTCGCTCGAGTCGGTGCACGCGTCGAGGCAGCGATCCCCCTGGCACTTGAAGGGCGCGCAGTCGGTGGGCTTTCCGCTCACGTCCACGAGCTTGGTGCCGTCGGGGGAGCACTTGGCGCCACGGATGCAGAGCCCGCCCGCGCAGGTGTGCCCGCTCGCGCAGTCGGCGTCCTTCTCGCAGCGCGACTTGCAGGCCACGTCCCCGCAGGCGAAGCCGCCGCACGAGAGAGGGTCGGTCTGGCCGCACGTTCCCTTGCCCGTGCAGAGCCCCTCGGCGAGAGCGACGCCGTCCTTGCACGAGGGCTTGCGGCAGGTGACGTCGGTCCCGACGAAGGCAGCGCAGGTGAGGCGCTCGCTGCCGTCACACTTCGCAGCCTTGCAGGGGTTGTCGGCGGTGCCGACCGGGCACTCGGTCCGGCCGGCACGTGGCGCGCCAGCGATGGCGACGCACGTCCCCGCTGCCGAGGGCTCTGCACAGGCCTCGCACTGGCCGCCGCAGAGCGTGCCGCAGCAGACGCCGTCGGCGACGATGCCGCTCAGACACTCTCGGCCTGCCGTCGCAGCGGCCCCGTTCGCCTTCTTGGCGACGCAGCCCTCCGGGGCGCAGTAGGCCTTCGCGTCGCACGCAGCGTCGGAGGAGCAGCCCCCCGCGCAGGACTTACCGTCCTTGCAGGAGAACGGCGAGCAAGCGACGGTGGAGATGGTGCACGCGCCGCTGCCGTTGCACTGGGAGGTGGTGAGGTTTCCAGCCGAGCACGCCGGAGCGCCGCACTCGGTCCCGCTCTTGGCGTGGACGCGGCAGCTGCCGGCGCCGTCGCAGAAGCCGTCGGCCTTGCACGAGGCGGGGAAGCCCAGGTCGGGCAGGCAGCCGCCCTTCGGGTTGGTGTCGGCCGGGACGTTGCCGCAGACCCCGTTGGCGCCACCACCCTTGCGCACGGCGAGGCAGGACTTGCAAGGGGAGGCACACGCCTCGTTGCAGCACACACCTTCGACGCAGTGGCCGCTCGCGCACTCGGCATCCGCGGTGCACCCCGAGGGCGTGCAGCCCGTCGCGGTCGGGTAGTTGCGACAGGCACCGGCCCCGTCGCACTTGCCGTCGCGGGCGCAGCTCGGCGAGCCGTCGTCGGGACAGTCCCCGTCGGGATCCGTGCCGCTGGCGACGGCCGCGCACGTCCCGTCGGTACCGCTGCCCTTCTTCGCCGCCGAGCAAGCCCTGCACGTGCCCGTGCAGGCGCTGTCGCAGCACACACCGTCGACGCAGAAGCCGGAGACGCAGGCACCGCCGACGCTGCAAGGCGTGCCGTTGGGGCTCGCGCTGAAGACCTCGGCAGTGCTCAGCGGACCGGTCGAATAGGAGCTCCCACCCGCGACCAGGACCTTGCCAGTCGGGAGGATCGATGCCGCGTAGGCCGCGCGGCGTGCGATCAGCGACGCCGTCGGTGTCAGCATGTTGGTGGTCGGGTCGAAGATCTCGGCGGTGGTCACTGTGGTTCCGAAGTCAGCCACCGACGCGCCGCCGGCCAGGAGAACGGTCCCCCCCGTCAGCGTGACCGCGTCGAAGTACCAGCGCCGATCGCTCAGGTTCGGGCCGAAGCTCCACGTCCCCTTGTCCCAGATCTCGGTGGTGGATCGCGCGAGCGTGGATCCGGGCGCGAGGCCACCCGCGACGAGCACGCGCCCGTCGGCGAGGCGCACCTGCGCGTGGCGGATGCGCGCCTCGGCCGGGGCCCCGGTCGGGGTCCACTTGCCCGTCGTCGCGTCGTAGAGATCCGCGGTCGAGTTGATCACTCCGAGGACTCGCCCGTCGGCCAGCAGGGTGGTGGCCGGGTGGCGATCGCCGATGGTCGTGCTGCCCGTCGCCGTCCACGTGTCGAGCGCAGGGTCGTAGACCTCGCACGCGGAGTCCCCGACGGAGACGACCGTATAGCCGCCGGTGGCGAGCACCTTGCCGCTGGTCAGCACCGTGAGCGCGCCGCCACGACCGCGGAGCATGGACTTCACCGTCGTCCAGGTCCCACCGGTCGGCTGGTAGATCTCCACCGCGGGAGTCGGCCCGCCCGCGATGAATCCACCGGCCAGCAACACGCGGCCGTCGAGGAGCCGCACCGCGCTCGGTGCCTCGCGCCCCGCCGTCAGGGAGCCGGTCGCCGCGAAGGAGTTGGTCGTCTCGTCGTAGAGCTCGGCGGGCTTGAGCCCGTCCAGGGCATCGCGGCCACCCGCGACCAGCACCTTCTTGTTGGCGAGGAGAGTCGCGGTCCCTGCGTAGCGGGCGCGCGCCATCACGCTCGTCGCCGTCCAGGCGGGATCCAGCAGCGCAGGGTACACGACGGAACCCGCGTCGAAGGAGACGACGAGCGTGCAGCTCGAGCTCCCCGGCGACGTGACCGTCCTGCCCCAGGGCGGTGCAGGGTCGCGATCGACGACGCATCCCTCGAGCTCGAGCCTCGCCGGCCGCCGCGCGTGGGTGGCGTCGATCAAGAACGGCGCGGTCGCGCGCAGCTGCGGCGTACCAGATGCGTCGAGTAGCTCGAGGGTGTCGTCGACGAGCCGGAGGCCCGCGACGCCCGCCAGCGTCAGCGCATAGCGGAGCTCTCCGCGCGGGGGAGGGTGATCGAAGCGGACGAAGTCCTCCGTGCCGGTGGCGTCGACCCTCTGGAAGACGTCACCACCCTCTGGGGCCCCGCCGGGATACACGACGACTCCGTCGGCGAGCTGACCGGCGACGGCGCGAGCCCCGGACAGGCGCACCGCCACCCCGACCCCCTGGTGCTCGATGCGTACCGCCCCATCGGCGGTCGCGGGCAAGTGGACGGCTCCGCCCGTGAGCATCGCCGTCGCGCGGCCGAGACCTGGTCGGATCAGCTGTGGGGAGAAGCTCGCGTGGACCGCGGCGAGAGCTCGCTCACCTTCGCTCTCGACCGTCGCCTTCGGATGGGTCGGCGAGCAACTGCCCGCACAGGTCGCCAGCACGCCGACGAGCAGCGGCCACGCCGTACCTGCCCGGCGAACGGCTCGGGCGCCACGCCCTCTGGCTACGGACAGATCCAGAGAGTCGTCCGCCGCCGTGTTCGACGTCCTGTCCTCCGACGTACCCGTGCGTGCCACAATCGCCGCGAGAGCGGCCGAAATCGTCCTCATCCAGACACCTCCCCTTACCGGGGAGACGTCGGGTCGTGTCGAGATGTGAAGCTCGAGGCGATCTTCTCGTCCGAGGTGCCCCACTTGCTCGATGCGCTCGGGCCGGACAGGCCCTCAGTGGGGCTTGAAATCGATCGTCGTGCCGGCCTTGCGCGCCTCGCCCTCGACGAAGGTGGCCTGCAGCACGCGAGACTTCAGGCAGGCACCGAGCGAAGGGGGGGCGTTCGTGCACGTCGCGTCGACCTTGGTGGGCTTGCCCGCCGTCGAGATCGTCGCCTCGAGCTTGCAGCTCGTGACGAGCGTCGGATCCTTGGCGAGCTCCGCCTGGTAGCAAGCGCGCAGGACCGCGGATCGGGAGCGCAGCGTGCGCGTGTCCTCGATGATGCCGGTGGGAGATTTCCAGGTCATCGTCACGCCGCCGTTGAGGCCGGGGTTCGAGGGCGCGCCGTAGGCGCCGACGCCCGGAGCGCCCGGGTTCTGGCCAGGGAACGGGGCGCCGTAGGCCGCGACACCGGGACCGGGCACGTTCGTGGGCGGGTTGGTCGGTGCAATCGCGACGTTGGACGTCGTCGGTGCCGGATCGGGGCTGGGCGCCGACGGCGTCGGAGCGGGCGTGGCCTCGGTCGACGCCGAGGGCTGCGCGGACGCCGAGCTCGTGGGGGCCGGTGTCGCCGGCGTCACCGTCGGCCCGCCGCACGCGGCCACGCTCGTCGCGAAGGTGAGCAGCGCGAGCCGGTCGAGCCGGCGCCCCGAGAGATCCGGCGGCGCGCGGTGCACGTAGCGACCCCCACCGCAGAAGGGGCAGGCGGCTTCGCTCTTGCGGATGTGACGGCGGCAGGCGGCGCAGACGACGAACATCCGGCGACGATATCAGCCGCGGACGAGCTCCGCGCGGCGTTCGAACGGGGTGAGGCCCGTCCAGCGCTTGAACGCCCGGAAGAACGCGCTCGGCTCCGAGAAGCCGAGCAGGAACGAGATCTCCGCGAACGACATGCCCTCGCCCACGTAGCGGTCTGCGAGCTCGCGGCGCATGCCGTCCCGCACCAGCTGGAATGAGGTGCCCTCGTCGCGCAGGCGGCGCTGGAGCGAGCGACCGGTGAGGCCGAGGCGGCGGGCCACGCCCTCGAGCTGCGCGTCGTCGCTCGAGAGGGCCGCCGCGAGCGCGCGCCGCACCTGCTCGGTCAGCGGCGGGTGGGGGCGCTGTCGACCGCGCTGCGCCTCGGCGGTCGGGAGCAAGATCGAGAGCAGGTTCGGGTCGGCCGTCGCGAGCGGCCGATCGAGCACCTCGTCGCGCAGCACGAGCTCGGTGTGGCGCGCGCGAAAGCGCACGGGCGCCGCGAAGAACGCGCGGTGTCGCTCGCGCTGCGCGTCCGTCGCCGCGTGGGTGAACCGCACCTCGGCCACCGTGAAGCCGCGCACCAGCAGCGCGCGGGCGTTCTGCACCACGAGCGCGAAGCAGAGCTCGTGGGAGGCAGGCGCGGGGGCCTCGCTCTCCACCACCACCCGGAGCGCGGTGTGCCCATCGCCGACGGACACGAGCGCCACCTCGACCGCGTCGTCGAGGATGCCGAGATAGCGCACCCACTGGGTGAGGGCCGCGCGCAGCGTGGGCGCCGAGCGACAGACGTACTCGACGATCCCGAACGCGCCGGGCGGTGTGGCCTCCGCGATGCGCAGGGCCAGCGTCGGGTCGGCGCTCGCACGGATCGCCTCGGCCCAGGCGACGCAGAACTGCGCCGGGGACACGCGGGCCTCGGCGTCGGCCACCATCTCGGGGGTGAGGTCGGTCGCCGCGAAGAACCCCGCGAGGGCCGCGGGCGAGGGCGCGAGCGCGAGGGCCAGCGGGCGGACGAGCACGGTGCTGATCGATGCGCGAGACCCCATCCGCCCCATCCTATCAACCGATCCGGGAGAGCACCGCGAGCCAGGCCAGGCCCGCCGGCAGCGCGAAGCCCGCTGAAGCGAGCGCCGCGCGGTCGATCCCCTGGCGTCGCACCAGCGGGATCGCGATCGCGAGCAGGTCCCCGAAGTCGGTGAGCGCGTTGAACAGGAGCACGAAGGGGAGGATCTCGGGGTGGCGCAGCGCGTAGAACACCAGCACGCCCAGGCCGACGTCGCGCACGCCGAACAGGCGCCCCATCAGCCGCGTCGTCGGGTTGTCGTGGCTCGCGGGGAAGCCCAGCAGGCGCGCACTCGGGCCGGCGGCGACGAACGGGGCGAGGCCGAGGAGGATCCGCCCGACCCCCATGCCGAAGATGATCGGGTGGATCACGCGCGGATCCCCCGCTCGATCCCGGAGACGAAGTCCACCACCGAGTCCTCGAGCTGGTCGATGCCCGGGGCCTCGGTGGGCATGTGGCTCGCGCCCTCGAGGACGACCATGCGCTTCGGCGCCGCGAGGCGGTCGAAGAACCGCCGGCTCAGCGAGATGTCGGTCATGCGGTCGGCCCCTGGGTGGGCGAGCAGCACCGGGCACGTGTGGAACGCTTCGGGCTCCACGTCGGGCGCGGTGTACATCAGCGTCCGCAGGAACCGCGCCGGCACCCAGTTGCCCCCGCCGAGAGGGTCGGTCGCGCACACCCGCGCGAGCGCCGGATCGTTGGAGATGCGGTCCATCTTCGACATGAAGCGCATCGGCAGCGGGAGGCCGTCGGTGAGCGGCCGCAGGCGGTCCAGCAGGAAGAGCCCGGCGCTCCCGAGCACCCTGGTGCGCGCGAACCCCTGCCGCACCGCCGGTTCGCGGGTGTCGGCGAGGGTGGTCGCCACGAGCCCCACCACCCGCCGCGAGCGCGCCGCCGCGTGGTACGCGAGCAGACCGCCGAGGCTGACGCCGAACAGCACGACCGGCCGGCCGTCGCGCGCGAGCTCCGCGTCGATCAGCGCCGACACGCAGTCGACCCACAGGGCGTAGTCCATCCGGTGGCGCGGGCAGGCGGTGAGGCCGTACCCCGGCAGGTCGGGCGACACGGTCTCCCAGCCGTGGTTGCGCGCGATCACGGCCGCGGGCGCCATGACGCGGCCGTAGGCGCCCGCTCCGTGCAGCACGATCACCTTCAGCGGCGAGCGAGCGACCGGGAGCCGATCGAGGTGTACGTCGAGCCCGTTCCACGACCACCACTCTTCCTGGGGCGTCGTGCCGGCGGAGCAGCGCATCCGCTCGGGGAAGAAGCCCTGGTAGCGCCGCCAGCCGTCGAGGTCGGCGTAGGTGGGGCGGGGCGGTGCGGTGGGCGCGAGGGCGAGGGTGGCGTCGATCGACATGCCCCCTCCGATAGAGACGCGGCCCCCACCGCGCATTGACCGCGGACGACAACCGACTGACCCGCCCTACCGGGCCGCGACGGGCGTGCCGAGGGCGGCGGCCACGACGTCGAGGAGCCGGGCGATGCCGAGCGGCTTCTCGAGCAGCGCGAACGCGCCGAGCCAGCTCGCGCGATCGCGCACCCGCCCGTCGGGGAACGCGGTCATGAGGACCACCGGCGTGGGCCACTCGGCGAGCCGCACCGCGCGCAGGAGCTCGAGGCCGCTCAACCCCGGCATGCGGATGTCGCTCACGATCACGTGGGGCCGCGGCAGGGCGTGCTTCGCCACCCCGGAGAGGATGGCCAGGGTCTCGCTCCCGTTCGTGGCCGCGAGCACCTCGTAGCCTTGCTCCTCGAGCACGGCGCGGAGCGTGGCAGAGAGGTCCGGGTCGTCCTCGGCGAGCAGGACACGCGCGGGCGGATCGAGGGGCGATGGCTCGGGCATGGACCTCGGTCTGCACGACCGATGCCGGCACGTGGTCTGCACCGCGGAGGCGCATGAAGCCTGCATTCACCCTCGGGTCGGGCTCGTCCCGACCGGGCCGGGGCCGCTGAGTGGGCGCCATGTCGCGACGTGGGTCGAATCGCCGCGCTCTACCGTGGCGCGGTCACCTGGACGCCGGGGAGCGCGCGCGCGAGCCGTTCACGGAGGTCGACCTCGCCCTCGGCCACCGAGAGGACGAGCGCCTCGAGGCGGGCGAAGCGCGGGGCGGCCGCGAGGATGGCCTCCACGCCGGCCGTGCCGAGGCGACCGTCGAGCTCGAACCGACGTAGGCTCTCGAGGAGGGGTGAGGCCGCGAGGTGGGCGACGAGGAGGTCCCCTGGCCAGGACTCGCCCCAGTCGTCGTCCCACGGATCCACGTCCCGGAGCACGAACTCCCGGAGGCGCGTGTTCGCGCCGAGCGCATCGACCAGCGGTCGGCTGTCGACAAAGTCGTAGCGCAGCGCTGTGCTCGCGAGCCGTAGCGTCTCGAGGCGCGGCCACTCGGCGTCGACCAGCGCCGACAGGTCCCGCGGGAGGTGGCGCAGCTCGAACGAGCGCACGTCCGGGAGCCGGATCCGACCGAGGTGACTGCCGGTGCCGACGAACACCTCGAGGGTCGGCAGGACCTCGAGCAGCGGGGCCAGGTTCCCCTCCTCGAACACCGCGTCGCCCTGCGCGTCGATGCCGTACTCCAGCCGCCGCAGCGCGGGCCGCCGCGTGGTGAGGCACGCGAGGCACGCGTCGAAGTCGAGCACGTGTCCGAGCCGCAGCGTCGTCAGCGACTCGACCGCCGGGATGCGCAGGAGCTCGTCGAGCAGGCGACTCGACGCCACGTGTCGCTCGTCGATCGCCGCGCCGCGCACGAAGCCGCGGCGCCAGGTGAGCTCGAGCCCGTCGTCGTAGCGGTGCAGCGCGAGCGGGCCGAGCAGCGCGTCCGCGTGGCGGTCGACGAGCCGCACCTCGTCCCGCTGCAGGTCCGCGTTCCACGGGTCGAGCTCGAGCGCGCGCTGCACCGCGAGCAGGCGGCCGCGCGGGTCGCCGAGGTCGATCAGCGCGTCGGCGAGCACGAGCTGGGTCTCGACGTCGTCGTCGTGCGCGAGGATCTCGCGGTAGAGCGCAGCGCGGTCGGCCACCGGCGAACGCTAGCGGAAGCGCCACGCGCCCGCTGCTACGCTCGCGCCCGTGGCCGATCACCGACGCCTCACCGGTCTGCCCGACATCCACGCCGCGACCCGCGCCTACGAGGCCTGGGTCAAGTCCAAGCTCGACGTGGTGGCCGAAGACCTCGAGCGCAAGCACACCCTGCTCCGCACCTCGCCGTTCGCCTTCTTGCGCGGCACCTACTACCGCTGGGCGCAGGTGTTCCCGATCGTGTGCCCGAAGCTCGCGGCGCGCGCGGTGGTGCCTGCGGTCGGCGACCTGCACGTCGAGAACTTCGGCACCTGGCGCGACGCCGAGGGCCGCCTCGCCTGGGGCGTGAACGACTTCGACGAGGGCTACCCGCTCGCGTGGACCGCCGACCTCGTGCGCCTCGCCACCAGCGTCCGGTTCGCCATCGCCGACGCCGGCCTGCGCGTGGAGGCGGCGCGGGCGTGCGCGGCGATCCTCGCGGGCTACGTGGAGGGGCTCGACGCGGGCGGCCACCCGTTCGTCCTCGCCGAGTCCAATCACTGGCTCGGCGCGCTGGCCTCGGGGCGGCTCAAGAAGCCGACCCGCTTCTTCCACAACCTCAAGACCGCCATCCGCCCCGGCGTGCCCAGACCCATCCTCAAGAAGGTGCTCCTGGCCGCGCTCCCCGCCGGCGCCGAGGAGATCACGTTCGCGCGGCGCGTGGCCGGGGTCGGCAGCCTCGGGCGCCCGCGCTGGGTCGCGCTGGCCAAGTCGTGCGGCGGGTTCGTCGCGCGCGAGGCCAAGGTGTGGCTGCCCTCGGCCAACGCCTTCCTCGACGGCAAGCCGGGCGACCACGACACCCAGTCCGCGATCCTCGCCGGCGCGGTGCGCTCGCCCGACCCGATGCTGCACCTCGACCGCGGGTGGACCGTGCGCCGGCTCTCGCCCAACAACGCGCGGGTCGAGCTCGACGAGCTCCTGCCCACGACCGATGCCGTGCGGCTCCTGCGTGCCATGGGCACCGAGGTCGCCAACGTGCACCTGAGCGACCGCAAGGCCGCGCGCAAGGCCCGGAGCGAGATCGGCGAGGTGAAGCGGGACTTCCTCGTCGTCGCTTCGGAGGCCATGGAGGCCGCGGTCCGCGAGGACCACCGCGTCTACCGCCGCAAGCAGAAGACGAAGCTCAAGTCGGCGGGATGACGTCGGCGATGCCGGTGCGCTTGAGCGCCGCGATCAGCGCGTCCACGTAGGTGCTCGGCACGGCGGGCCCCGCCTTCACCAGCAGCGCCACCGGGCGCTTGGCGCCGGCCGCGAGCAGGAGCGGCTGCAGGCACGCGGTCAGCGCCGCCTCGTCGAACGAGCCGGCGGCGTTGCTCGAGTTGCGGCCGATCTTGCGGTGGTGGCCGTCGCGGCAGGCCGGCGCGCCGTCGACGCTCACGTCGAGGCCGTCCATGCGCACCGTGATGTCGAAGCGGATCAAGCCCGCCTTGCCGGCGTCGTCGGCGATCGCCGCGGGCACCTGCGGCACCACCGGCACGCCGCCACCGACCGTCGCCGAGACGGCGGGGTGCGCGTCGACCTGCTTCTGCACCATCTTGCGCATGGCGAGCCAGCCGATGCCGACGATGCCGACCACCACGAGCAGCGTGGCGAGCGGCGAGGCGCCTGCACCGGGGGTCCGCGGCGGCGCCATGTCAGTCCTCGAGCTTGAGGATGGCGAGGAACGCGTCCTGCGGCAGCTCGACCGAGCCCACCTGCTTCATGCGCTTCTTGCCCTCTTTCTGCTTCTCGAGGAGCTTGCGCTTGCGGCTGATGTCGCCGCCGTAGCACTTGGCGGTCACGTCCTTGCGGAGGGCGCGGACGGTCTCGCGGGCGATGATCTTGCCGCCGATGGCCGCCTGGATGGCCACCTCGTACTGCTGGCGCGGGACGAGCTCCTTGAGCTTCTCGGCGATCTTGCGGCCCTGGTGGTAGGCGCGCTCCTTGTGGACGATGACGCTGAGCGCGTCGAGCGGGTCGCCGTTGACCAGCATGTCGAGCCGCACGAGCGGCTCGGTCTTGTACCCGGCGAGCTCGTAGTCCATCGACGCGTACCCGCGCGAGTTGGACTTGAGCTTGTCGTGGAAGTCGAGGATGACCTCGGCCAGCGGCAGGTCGTAGACCACGATGGCGCGGTCGGCGCTCGCGAAGCTGAGCGAGCGCTGCACGCCACGCTTCTCCTCGCAGAGGGCGAGCACCGCGCCCACGTACTCCTTGGGCACGTGGATGCTCACCTTGAAGACCGGCTCGTCGATGTGGTCGATGTACTGCGGCTCGGGGAGCCGCGCCGGGTTCTCGACGTCGATGCTCGTGCCGTCGGTCTTGTAGACCTTGTAGACCACGCTCGGCGCGGTGGTGATGAGGTCGAGGTTGTACTCGCGCTCGAGCCGCTCCTGGATGATCTCCATGTGCAGGAGGCCGAGGAAGCCGCAGCGGAACCCGAACCCGAGAGCGTCGCTGGTCTCCGGCTCGAAGCCGAAGGCCGAGTCGTTCATGTGGAGCTTGTCGAGCGCGTCGCGCAGGTCGGGGTACTGCGCGGTGTCCGTCGGGAAGATGCCCGCGAACACCATCGGCTTGACCTCCTTGAAGCCCGGGAGGGGCTCGGTCGCGACGTTCTTGGCGTCGGTGACCGTGTCGCCGATCTTGGTGTCGTGGACGCTCTTGATGTTGCCGGCGAGGAACGCGACCTCGCCCGGGCCGACCTCGTCGAGCGCCACCGGGTGCGGCGTGAACACGCCCATCTCGGTGATCTCGTAGTCGCGGCCGGTGGCCATGAAGCGCACCTTCTGGCCCTTGCGCAGGGTGCCGTCGACGACACGCACCATCACGACGGCGCCGCGGTAGCTGTCGTACCAGCTGTCGAAGATGAGCGCGCGGGGCGGGCCCTCGGGGTTCAGCTGCTTGGGCGGCGGCACCCGCTTGACGATCTGCTCGAGGATGTCGGGCACACCGACGCCGGTCTTGCCGCTGCAGCCGACGGACTCGCTGCAGTCGAGGCCGATCACGGTCTCGATCTGCTCCTTGGTGCCGTCGATGTCCGACGAGGGCAGGTCGACCTTGTTGAGGACCGGGATGATCTCGAGGTCCTGCTCGATGGCGAGATAGACGTTGGCGAGGGTCTGCGCCTCGACGCCCTGGGTGCTGTCCACGACCAGGATCGCGCCCTCGCACGCGGAGAGGCTGCGCGAGACCTCGTAGTTGAAGTCGACGTGTCCCGGCGTGTCGATCAGGTGCAGCGTGTAGATCTGGCCGTCCTGCGCCTTGTAGCGGAGGCGCACGGTCTGGGCCTTGATGGTGATCCCGCGCTCCCGCTCGATGTCCATCTTGTCGAGGAACTGCTCGACCATCTCGCGCTGCTGCAGCGCCCCGGTGATCTGGAGGATGCGATCGGCGAGCGTCGACTTTCCATGGTCGATGTGCGCGATGATCGAGAAATTGCGGATGAGCGACGGGTCCGTAGGCATGACGGCGGGCGCCGGGTCCTAGCACCCCGGGTCCGTCGCGGCGAATGAATCGCCCGGTGGCCTACTTGGGCTTGGCGGAGGACGCGATCGGCGCCGGCGGCACGATCCCGAGCTTCTTGCGGGTGAAGATCGCGACGAGGCCGTCCTTCTTGTCGAGGTCCTCGACGCGGAGGTTGTCGGCGTCGAGGACCCGCAGGAGCTTCTTGCCGTCGGCGGTCTTCACCGTGAGGTCGGGGTCGGCCTCGGTGAGCACCGTGAAGTCGATCGTCTTGTCCGGCACCCCGGGAAGCCGGGAAATCAAGGCCTTCGGTGTGATCTCCATGGTGGCCTGCGGGGCCTCGGAGAGGATCTGGATCTGCGTGGGAGGGGGCACCTTGGCCCAGCGCTCGGCGGTCGCCTTGTCGGTGAGATCGAACCGCGCGAACTTCCAGTAGCCGAGCACCTTGCCCACCAGCGGGGAGGCCGCGACCGCCGAGCCGCTCGCCGACGCCGAGGCAGACGCAGACGTCGATCCCGAGGCCGAAGCGCTGGCGGAGCCCGAGGTCGACCCCGAGGCCGTGGCGGGCGCGGTGCCGGGAACCTTCGGCGCCAGCACCGCGGGGTTCACGGTCAGCGGCGGGGGGGCCATCGACTTGTCCACGGAGCCGGCGCCGGGCACGACCCCGGGCGCGGGCGGGTTCGGCTCGTCGCGACGGCTGCACGCCGCGGGGACGACGACCAGCGAGAGGCCGACCAGCAACGGACGCAGGGAGGCGTGCATCTGGCCCTCATAGCCAACCCGCTGCGGCGTGGCCAAGGTCGTGCGACCATCCGGCCATGGGCGCGATCCGCGAGCACTTCGAGAAGTACTGGAACGGCGAGGTCGACCCGGACAAGTCGCCGCCGTTCGTCCCCATCCTGCAGGCCGAGCAGGTCGCCGACGGGGTGGCCTTTGTCTCGAGCTTCGCCAACGCCACGGCCGTCCGCACCGGCGAGGGGCTCGTCGTCGTCGACCCGGGGAGCTTCATCCTCTACGGCCAGGTGTTCGCCGGCATCCGCAGCGTGCTCGACGCGCCGGCCCGCACCATCGTGTACACCCACGGCCACGTCGACCACTGCTTCGGCGTCGACCAGTGGGAGGAGGACGCGAAGGCCCGCGGCGCGAAGGCCCCCGAGGTCGTCGCCCACGAGGACGTGCCCGCGCGCTTCGACCGCTACCTGCGCACGCGCGGCTGGAACGCCTGCATCAACGCCCGCCAGTTCCAGTCGGCGGTCGAGTGGCCGAAGGCGTTCCGCTACCCCGACCGCACGTTCCGCGACCGCCTGCGCCTCGAGCTCGCCGGCGAGCCGGTGGAGATCGTGCACGCGCGCGGCGAGACCGACGACGCCGCGTGGGTCTGGCTCCCCACCCGCAAGGTGGTGTGCACCGGCGACCTCTTCATCTGGGCCGCGCCCAACGCCGGCAACCCCCAGAAGGTGCAGCGCTACCCGCGCGAGTGGGCCGAGGCCCTGCGCCGCATCCGCGCGCTCGACGCCGAGGTGCTGTGCCCCGGCCACGGCCCGCCGATCTTCGGCGCCGACCGCGTGTCGCGCGCCCTCGACGAGACGGCATCGCTGCTCGAGGCCCTGCACGACCAGACGGTCGCGATGATGAACGAGGGCGCCACGCTCGACGACATCCTCGGCAGCGTCCGCGCGCCCGCGCACCTGCTCGAGCGCCCGTACCTGCGCCCGCTGTACGACGAGCCCGAGTTCGTGGTGCGCAACACGTGGCGCCTCTACGGCGGCTGGTGGGACGGCAACCCGGCGAACCTGAAGCCGGCGCGCGAGGCGGAGCTGGCCGGCGAGATCGCGCTGCTCGCGGGCGGCGCGCACCGCCTCGCCGAGCGCGCGGAGGCGCTGGTGCGGGGAGGGCGCCTCGCGCTCGCGGGTCACCTCGCCGAGTACGCGGTGCGCGCCGCGCCCGACGACGAGGCCGTGTGGGAGGCCCGCGCCCGCGTGAACCGCGCGCGCATGGAGGCGGAGCGCTCGCTGATGGCCCGCGGCGTGTTCCGGGCGGCGGCGGACCAGAAGAAGCCCTGAGGCGGAGGCCCCCGCGGCGTGCTAGACCAGCGCGCCTCGGCCCCCGTAGCTCAGTGGATAGAGCAGCGGTTTCCTAAACCGAAGGTCGCAGGTCCGATTCCTGCCGGGGGCGCCGAGAAGACCCACCGGTTGTCCGGAGAGAACACTCCCCTCCGCGGCCGCGAAGCCGCATCCTCCCCGCATGGCCGGATACCTGAAGCGCGTGCGCGTCCTCCAGATCCTCGTCGTCGGGCTCTTCGTCACCATCGCCACCGCGATCCTCCTCAACCCCCGCGCGAACCGTGGCGCCGCCATCTTCGTCTACGCGTTCGCCCTGTTCGGCCTCGCGATGTTCGAGTGGCGTATCCGCGGCTTCCGTCGGTCCGTCGCCCGCGTCACCGAGGCGCTCGCCGAGGTGGGGCGCAAGGACTTCGACGCGCCCACCGTCGTCGAGCAGCGCAGCGAGGGCGCCTTCGAGGCCGAGGTGGCCGCCAACGCGAGCTTCGCGCACCTCATGGCGAGCCGCAGCGCGCGCCTCTACGTGAAGGGCACCTGGCAGGGCCGCCGCGTCGATCTCGGCACCGCCGTCGTGCCCGGCCGCGACTTCGACCTGTTCGTCTCCCACGCCTTCGTCGAGGCCGCGCAACCGCTGGCGAGCTTTCGCGTGATGTCCCGCGGCACCCTCACGAGCCTGTCCCGGCTCGGGATGGCGACGTCCCAGACCGAGACCGGGGACGCCGCCTTCGATCGCGAGTGGGTGGTCGACGCCGACCACGCGGTGGCCACCAAGGTGCTCGACGCACCGCTCCGCAAGACGCTGCTCGAGCTCCAGACCCGCATCGGATGGATGGGCGTGGCCAGCATCGAGTCCATCAAGTCGGGCCTCATCGTCCGGTGGCCGGCGGAGGTGTCGGCCTCCTCGGCCGCCTACCTGCGGGACCTCGCGTTCCAGATCGCCGACCGACTCGCCGCGTGACGCAAAGGCCACATACCTCTGCCGTAGGGCGCGGGCTGCGCTGGCGCACGCCTTGCTGGACGCGAGCGCAGCCGGCGAGAGACACTCTCGTCGCTGCGTGGTCCCGGATTTTCTGCAGTGAGGGGCGCGCCGATTGCGTGGGACCGTGCACCCCTTGCTGCGGGAGATCTGCTTGCCCGAGGAGTTACCAGCGAACCGAGAGAGCGGTCTCGAGCGAGAGGCCGCACTCCTCGCGTCGATGGACAACGCGGTCGTCGTGGGACGGCTGCTCCGTGACGCAGAGTCGCGGGTCTTCGACTACTGGATCGAGGACGCCAACCCCGCCTGCGAGGCGCACCTCGGGGTCCCCCGCGAGCAGGCGCGCGGGCGTCTCGGCAGCGAGCTGTTCGGCCACCGCGACCGGCTCGGCGATCTGGCGCGGGTCGTCGCGACGAGCGTGCCCTGTCGCTTCGACGGCTTCCACGACGCGCTCGGCAAGCACCTCCAGATCACCGTCTTCTCGGCCGGCGACGAGCGCGTGGCGCTGCTGATCGAGGACTTCACCGCGGAGCAGCGCACCCGGCGCGCGCTCGCCGAGAGCGAGGAGCGCAGCCGGCTCGCGGTCTCCGCGGCGCAGCTCGGGATCTGGCGCTTCGATCCCACGCACGGCGTCCTCCACCTGGACGCGCGGGCCCGAGCCCACGTGGGCGTCGAGAAGGACGCCGTCACCGTCGAGGAGATCCTGGGCGCCACCCACCCCGACGACCGGGAGCGCGTCGCGCAAGCGTTCGCGGCCGGCTTCGATCCGGCGATCGGGCGCGTCTCCATCGACCACCGCGTCGGGGCGAGCGCGGCGGTGCGCTGGCTCTCGATCCGGGCGAGCGTGCGTTTCGTCGACGGCCGCCCGGTGACGGGCATGGCCACGAGCCAGGACATCACCGAGCGCAAGCTCGCCGAGGAGGCCCAGCGCGAGAGCGAGGAGCGCTTCCGCGCGGTGTTCGAGCACGCGGCGGTGGGCGTCGCGATGGTGGAGTCGCGCAGCGGGCGGTTCGTGCGGATCAACGCGCGCTACGCCGAGATCGTCGGGCGGACGCCGGACGAGATGGTGGGCCGCTCGTGGCGCGAGTTCACCGTGGCCGAAGACCTGCCAGCCGACGACGCGAGCCTCGCGGAGCTCGTCGAGGGCTCGATCCCCCGCTACCGCAAGGAGAAGCGCTACCGGCACAAGGACGGCCGCGTGGTGTGGGTCGATCTGACCGTCTCGCGCACGTGGCAGGAGGGACAGGCGCCCACGTTCCACGTCACCGTCGTGGAGGACATCTCGGCCCGCAAGGAGGCCGAGCTCCGCCAGCGGGAGAGCGAGGACCGCTACCGCACGCTGGTCGAGAACATCGACGGCGTGGTGTTCTCCACGGACATCGCCGGGATCGTCACCTTCGCGAGCAGCACGGTCGCGCGCTATGGCTGGACGCCCGAAGACGTGGTCGGCAAGCCGCTCGATCCGCTGATCCACCCCGAGGATCTCCCGCGGCTCAAGGACAGCCGCGCCGAGCGCATGGCGGGCGCACCCCCTGGCCCGTTCGACTTCCGCCTCGTCGACGCCGCGGGGCACGTCCACCACGTGCGGTCGATGACCCGCACCCTCGTGCTGCAGGGTCGCGTCGCAGGCCTCACCGGGGTGCTCGTCGACGTGACCCACCAGCACGACACCGAGGAGCAGCTGCGCTTCGCCCAGAAGATGGAGGCCATCGGCCGGCTCGCGGGCGGCGTGGCCCACGACTTCAACAACCTGCTGAGCGTCATCGGCATGTACACCGACCTCGCGATGGAGCAGGTGTCGCCGAGCGAGCCGCTGCGCGAGGACCTCGAGGAGATTCGCCGCGCGGGGCTGCGGGCCCAGGCCCTGACGCGACAGCTCCTCGCCTTCAGTCGGCGCCAGATCCTCAAGCCCCAGCCCATCGATCTCAACGCGCTGATCGGCGGCATCGAGAAGATGCTCATCCGCGTGATCGGCGAGGACGTCGAGTTCACCTTCGAGCCCGGGCCGCTCCTCGGCCGCACGATGGCCGACCCGGGGCAGATCGAGCAGGTGCTGATGAACCTGGTCATCAACTCGCGCGACGCGATGCCGGGGGGCGGGAGGATCCGCATCGAGACCTCGAGCCTGCGGGTGGACGGCAAGCACTCGGGCGAGGTGGCGCTCTCGCCCGGCGACTACATCTCGTTCTCGGTCAGCGACACGGGCATCGGGATGGACCAGGCCACCCGCGCGCGAATCTTCGAGCCGTTCTTCACCACCAAGCCCGCGGGCAAGGGCACCGGCCTCGGCCTCGCGATGGTCTACGGCATCGTCCAGCAGAGCGGCGGCGGCGTGGAGGTGGTGTCCTCGCCCGGCGCGGGGGCCACGTTCCACGTCTACCTCCCGGCCGACTCGCGCGTCCCGCAGAGCCCGGCCGCGAAGGAGCCCGCGGCCCAAGCGGGCGGCGGCGAGACGGTGCTCGTGGTGGAGGACGAGGTCGCGCTCCGCCACCTCGTGCAGCGCGTCCTCTCGGGCGCGGGGTACGAGGTGATCGTGGCGAGCAGCGGCCGCGAGGCGCTCGCCAAGTTCCAGCAGCACCCCGAGGTCCGCCTGCTCGTGACCGACGTGGTGATGCCCGAGATGGACGGTCCGATGCTCGCCGGGCTCCTGCTCGAGAAGGCGCCCGGGCTCGTGGTGCTCTACATCTCCGGCTACTCCGACGAGGTGATCGCCCACCGGGGCGTGCTCGCGCCCGACGTCGATCTGCTCGAGAAGCCGTTCACCTCCCACGCGCTGCTCGACCGCGTGCGCCACGTGCTCGACCGGGCTTCGCAGCCTCGCGCGCTCCCCGCGTGCTAGATCGGCGGGCATGCGCCCGCTGCTCGTCCTGGTCCCGGCCCTGGTCGCCTGCGCGTCCTCGTCGGCCTCCCCCGGGGCCCCGGACGCGTCCGTGGACGGCGCCGACGCGGCCGCCATCCCGTGCACGTTCAACCAGGACTGCCCCGCGGAGCAGCGGTGCGACTGCACGAGCGACGGCTGTCGCTGCGCGGTCGGGCCACGCGGCACCGGCAAGGCGGGGGTCGACACCTGCGCGTCGGCCCTCGACTGCGAGACGGGCCTCTGCGTCGAGGGAACCACTGGCTTCGTGTGCTCCGGGCCGTGCGCCGGCGGGTGTGGCGCGAAGCTGCCCCGCTGCGTCGACGTCGCCTCGATCGGGAGCATCTGCGCGCGCGCCCCGAGCCCGGCCGCGGGGGCCACCGGCTCGTTCGCGGGGCGCACCTGGGCCTTCGATCACGCGTATTTCGGCTGGGATCTGGGCGACGCGGGCCCCGTTTCCACCTCGCTCGAGCTGCACGCCGGCAGCGACGGCAGCTGCCCGCCGCCGAAGAAGGATCCGTCGGCCACCGTCGTCGTGAGCGGCCTGCCCGGCGCGCTCGCGGCCAAGGCCTACCCCGGCTTGAAGGCCACGCTGCTCGGCCTCGATCCCGCGCTGCCCATCAAGTCCTCGGCCACCAGCGTCGCGCTCTCGGCGGCGGCGCTCGAGCCGTGCGCGGCCCCGGACGCGGCGCGCACGTGCGCCTTCGACGCCACCGTGGCGCTCACCTTCGCCGAGGGCAAGATCGAGGGCACCGTGCGCGCGATCCACTGCCCCTCGATGGACGTGAAGTGAGCGCGCGATGAGCGTCAAGCAGGTCATCGTCATGCGTCGCGATCTGCACATGCGGCGCGGCAAGGAGATCGCCCAGGGCTCGCACGCGGCGATGGCGTTCCTCGTCGAGCGCATGCGCGGGCAGGGGGACAGCCCGACCCTCACCCTCGACGCCACGCTGCGCAGCTGGCTCTTCGAGCACTGCGCGAAGATCTGCGTGCGCGTGGAGTCGGAGGCCGAGCTGGTCGACGTGTTCACCCGCGCGCGCGCGGCCGGGCTGCCGGCGCACCTGATCCGCGACGCCGGGCGCACCGAGTTCGGCGGCGTGCCGACCCTCACCTGCTGCGCGATAGGCCCGGCCGACGCCGCGGCGATCGACGCCATCACCGGCCACCTCACGCTCTACTAGCGACCGCGTCACTCTCCCCGCATCGACTGGACCCGCGCGTGCAGTCGCGCGGCGCCGCGCCCCGCGCCGAGGCGCAGCGGGCCGAGGACGACGCGCCGACCGGTGTCGTCGAACGCGACCCAGCGGCACAGCACACCGAGCACGCGCTCGGCCGCGATCAGGTGCACGTCGTCCACGCGCAGCCGCAC
>CAZUZY010000093.1:0-23391 GCA_964624885.1 uncultured Polyangiales bacterium
AGGCCGACACCCTCGGCGCCGAGCTCGCTGCCCTCGAGGCCCTGGTCGACGCGCCGGCGCCCGTCGCGCTCCACGGCGAGGTCACGGTCGTCTCGGTGCGCGCGCTCGAGGGCGAGCTGCCGACCCAGGCGAAGCAGGTCCTGCACGAGGCGCGGTTCCGGCTCCGCCGCTGCGTCCCACCGCGGGCCGCGGATGCGGGCCGCACGACCGTCGAGGTGACCCTCCTGGTGAAGGAGGGCGGCGAGGTGGCCAAGAGCGCGCCCTACGCGGACGCGGGTGCATCGGCCCTCGCGCAGTGCCTCGCCGCCGCGCTCGAGCCGGTGCGGTTCGAGTCACCCGACGCCGGCCTCGCCCGCCTCCTCGTCCGCCTCGACCTGTGAGCCGAGGGGCTCGAACGCTGCGATCTCCCAGCCGCGCAGCCGATAGAGGATGCGACGCCCCACCAGTCGACGCAGGGCGACCGCGGCGTCGGGCGAGACCCAGTACGTGTCGGTGTGGGCACCGCGGATGCGCGCGATCGCCGGCGACAGCGAGACCTCGAGCAAGTCACCCTCGTGGAGCTCCACCGCGGCGCCCTCGTGCGTCGGCCGCAGGCTCAGGGAAGCAGAGGTCACGCGCCGTCGTCTCGTCCATCGTCCAGCCAATCCATCCTCCTGGTTCGTCGGGCCACGGGTCTGCACGCAAACGCGTGTGTTCGGCGCAAGCGCGCCGATCGGGCGTGCTGTTCACCGGCGCTCGACCACGACGCACGGGCTCCTGGTTCGGGGCTGCAGGAGGTTCGCGAACATGGCGGCTTGCGTTTGCGCATGGCGCGGACGGTGCGTGGCGAAGCGCAGTCCTTGCCGGTCTCGGACAGGGTGCCGTCCTCCGGTCGGTTCGTGCGTGACCGAGATCATCGAAACAGCCTGGCCCGTCGGTTGCTTGGCCAGCGCACCGTGCTCTCGTCCGAGGCGTCTGCGTCGTCCGCAGCAGGCGATACGCTCCCACTCGCCGTTCGTGTGCTCTCGGCCGTGCCCACCGGTGTCCTCGCGCTCGACGGTCGCGGCCGCGTGATGTCGTGCAATCCCTTCGCCGGGGCGGTCCTCGGCATCGAGCCGGCGGCGGCGATGGGTGCGCCGCTCGAGTCGCTGTTCGTGCCCCTGGCCGAGCTGCGGCTGCGCGCCGGCCCCGACGGTCGGGGCGAGATCCCACACGTCCGGCCGGACGGGCGGCGCACCACCCTGGGCTTCGCCGTCGCCGGGCTGCCCCTCGACACCACGGGGGACGGCGCCGTGGTGCTCGTGCAGGACGTGGCCACGCTCGAGGACCTCCGCGACCAGCGAGATCGGCTGCTGCAGATGGCGGCGGTCAGCGAGGTGTTGCCCACCATGCTGCACGAGCTGCGGAACCCCCTCGCGGCGGTGTCCACCACGCTCGAGCTGCTCGTCGAGGAGGTGGAGGGCCGCATGCAGCAAGACCTCCACTCCGTGCTCGGCGAGGTCCGGCGACTCACGCTGAGCCTGCAGGGCATCGGCGGCGGTCACGCGCGCATCCGCAGCAAGCGCTGCCAGGCCATCGACGAGGCCATCGAGGAGGCGGTGCAGGTCCTGAAGGCGACCGCGGCGCGACGGGGGATCGCCCTCTCGGCGTCGGTCGCGGTGATGCCGCTGCTGCCGCTCTCGCGCGAGGTGATCCGCGGCGTGGTGTTCAACCTCGTGCGCAACTCCATCGATGCCTGTGGCGAGGGCGACGCCATCGAGGTGCAGGCCCACCTCGCCGAGGCCGGCGAGCTCGAGCTCGTGGTGGCCGATTCCGGCGCCGGCATGGAGCCCGAGGTGCTCGCGCGGTGCACCGAGCTGTTCTTCACCAACAAGCAGCAGGGGTCGGGGATCGGCCTCGCGCTGTGTCACCAGATCGCCGAGCGGGGGCGCGGTCGGTTGTTCGTCGACAGTCGGCCGGGCGGCGGCACCACGGTCACCCTGCGCGTTCCGACCGACCTGGAGGAGTGAGGCCGTGAAGACCTGGCACCTCGAACGACTCGCGACGACACGAGCGCTGCTGGCCCATCTCGAGCACGTGCACCCGACCGCGGAGCTCCACACGCTGGATCTGGAGCGCGTGCGGGAGACGCTCGCGGTGCTGTCCGCGAAGCCGCCCCTCGGCGCCCTGCGGCCCGCCGCGACCGAGCTGCTCGCGCACTGGGTGGACGGAGAGCTCGCGCTCGAGCGGGAGGCCGCGCAGTGGTTCGTGGAGCGCCTGGTCACGCTGCGCCAGCGCCTCGAGCTCCTCGAGGAGGTGCTCGTCGAGATGATCGAGGGGCGGACGCGCTCGTCCTGATCGGCGGGTGGGCCGTGCCCGCGTGCTACGCTCGGGGGGTGGGGCGCAGGGCATCGCTCGCTTGGTTCGCCGTGGCGACCGCGGGGTTCGTCGCCTGCGTGGCGGGCGGCGCCGACGACGGTGGCGAGATCGGCGGCGAGACCTTGACCGATGCCGGCACCGACGCGGCCGACGCCGCGCTGTACCCCGACGTCAAGCCCGGCACCATCTTCGATGCGACCGACGATGCGCCCTGCGCGCCGGGCAGCACCGCCAAGTGCAAGACCACCTGCGGCACCATCGGGCAGGTCACCTGCGTGTCGGGCGAGTGGAGCGCGTGCAAGGCCGTGGGTGGGGATCCCTGCAAGGGCCTCGACTGCACGGGCAAGGGTGACGGGCTCGAGCACACCTGGTTCGAGGACAAGGACGGCGACGGCCACGGGGACGCCAAGTCCACCCAGCAGGCCTGCGTCGCGCCGAGCGGATGGGTGAGCTCGAGCGACGACTGCGACGATGGTCAGCCGAGCGTGCACCCGGGCGCCGCCGAGATCTGCGATCGCCTCGACAACGACTGCAACGGCAAGGTCGACGAGGGGCAGCACGTGGGGGTCTTCGACCTCACGTTCTCGGCCGTGCCTCCGTGCAACACGGCCGATCCTGCCTCGTGCAAGCAGGGCGCCGCGGCGTGGTGCAAGGCGAAGTCGTCCTGCTACGACGGGGGCTACGGGCCGGTGGAGCTCGGCGCCGCGAACGGCTTCTTCGTGTGCCTCTCCGGTGGCACGGCGCTCGGCGGGTTCTCGGAGGTGGTCGCGGCGCAGCCCGCGTGCTCGTCGGACGCCCTCGCCGGCAAGCGGGTCTGCGAGTCGGCGGTGCACCGCGCCGGCGCGGGGAAGGGCTTCGCGAGCGCCGTGCTGCAGACCCACTCGCCCTCTTCGTGGACCTACCTCGGGCTCCCGAACGAGCGCGTGCAGGTGTTCGCGGGCGTGACGTGGGCCGAGGTCACGGCGAAGCACGCCGGCTGCACGCTCCCTTCCGTGGACTCCTGGGACTGCAACGCCGCGGTGCACCGCTGGTGCAACGGCAAGGGCTTCCCGAGCGGCTACGGCCCGATCGAGTACAACACGACCGAGCTCGCCGTGGCCTGCGTGAAGGGCTAGATCGACAGCACCGCGCGGGCCGCGCGCCGCAGCGCTCGCGCGGCTCCGACCAGCCCTCCCGGGCCACGCATCGGCTGCACCGGCACGGGCGTGAGCCCCTCCCGCAGGAGCACCTCGTTGGCCGCCCGCATGCCGGAGATCCACGCGCCCTCCATGCTGATCACCCGGAAGCTGGTCTGGGTGTAGTCGCCGGCGAGCACCAGGTTCGGGTAGGGCGAGGCGGCGAACGGGCGGAGCGCGTCGGTGCCCGGCGTCGTGAGGAAGAAGTCGTCGTGGTTGCCGCGGTGGAAGTACCGGCGCTGCACCACCGCGCCGGCCGAGAGCGGCCAGAGCGCGTGGAGCACCGCCATGGCGTCGTCGATGATCTTGGCATCGGGCTCGGTCGCGTAGGGGCCTTCTTCGCCGACGAACTGGACGACCGAGCCCATTCCTTCGGGGTTCTTCTGCACGCGCCGCAGATCGATCACCGTCGAGAACGGGCCCTTCAGACCCACGATGGCGGCGTCGGCCTCGGGTGGGCTGACGACGCGGTCGTAGAAGATCTGGAGCGCGGTGGTGCGCTGGGTGCGCAGCGCGGCGATCCCCGCGAAGTAGGGCAGGGCGAGGCTCGCGGGCTCGAGGATCTTGACGAGATCGCGCGGGGGAAGGGCGGACACGTAGTGGTCGGCGGTGACCTTCGTGGCGATCGGCGCGGGCACCATCGGCGTCTCGACGCTGTGGTAGTTGGACTGCAGACCCGAGGCGACCGCGTCGGCGTGGATGTAGTGCCGGTTGTCGGCGACGTGCACCCCCGCCACGCGGTCGGTCCCGATCTCGAGGCGCTCCGCGCGACGGAAGCGCTGGATGGTGCCGCCGAGCCGGAGAAAGTGCCTGCGCAGCGGCTCGATCAGCGCCTCCGAGGTGCCGACCTCCATGTAGCGGAACGAGACCGCGTCGTAGCTCTGCGCCACGAGCTGGATGGCGGCGATCGCCGTCAGGGCCGACATCGCCTGCGGGTAGATGAACGCCGACTGGGCCACGAAGCGGAAGAACGACGAGAGGAGCAGCGCGTCGGTGATCCCGCGGGCCCGCGCGTAGTCCGCGAACGAGATCTCGTCGAGCGCCCGCAGCTCCGCGGCGTCCAGATGGGGGATGTCGACCATGAACAGGTCGACCATGAACCGCGCGACGACGATCGAGTCGAGCGGGCCGAACAGTCGGGACTCGATCCCGGCGAGGACGAGGTGGAACGGGCTCGGCAGGGGGAGCGCGCGGAGGCGACGGGTCTGACCGTCGCTCTGCATGAGGACGTCGTGCCGCTTCTTGGTGAGCTGGCTCGTCGCGCCGAGCGACTCGAGGCGCGCGCCGAGGTTCGGGTAGTCGAAGAACACGTGGAAGCCGTGGTCGACCGTGTACGTGCGCCCCGAAGGATCGGGGTGCGGCATCGACGAGGCCTTGCCGCCGATGACGTGGCCGCGATCGAGGATGGTGACGTGGAAGCGCCCGCGACCGACCTCGAGCAAGTGAATGCCGGTCGAGAGGCCCGCGAGACCAGCGCCGAGGACCAGGACTTCGGTGGGAGCCATGAGACGCGAATCTCTCGTCCCGCTCCGGCCCGCGCAAGCATCCGCCGGGATGTTGCTCGAACGTCGGTAGCGCTCGGCTTCGCCCCGCTCTGGTACGGCGTGGTCAGGGCACGTGGACGATGGCCGGCGTGTTCACCACTCCGCCATCGACCTTCCCGCCTTCGTTCACGGTCAGGTAGACCCGATCGCACGCGTCGGTCGGAACGGCGCGCGTCCCTGTCGGCGAGAACTGCGCGAAGCTCGTGAACACGGCGCCCACGGGCGAGCGTGAGGCTGCCCACGACGTCGCGGTCACCTCGTCGAAGTAGAACAAGGTCAGGGTGTCCGCCGAGAGCCCGGACGGCCGTCGGCGACTGGTGCCGCTCGTGGTGAGCGCCTTGTCGGTGATGGGATTCGGGAAGTCCCACGTGCCGTCGCCGAGGCGGATGCTGAGCATCATCGAGGCGCCGCTCGTCTTGAGCAGGTCGGTGTAGAACAACCACTTGCCGTCCTTGGACAGGACCAGATCGGTGAGCTCCTTGGCTGGCCCCCCCTCGGATCCGGTGCCGACGAGGCGCGCGAAGGGGCTCGTCACGGCCTTGGCCCCATCGAACGTGCCACCCCGTGCCGACCGCGTGACCTGGCGAACCGTCTTGTGGTCGGCGGTCACCAGCAGGAGAGTGAGGCCATCGGCGGTGAGCGCCACCTTGTCCTCGCCGAACGGGCCGAGCGTGTCGGGCAACACGTTGTCCACGGTGAAGTCCGCGTCCTTCGATGCGCGGTCGGAGTAGTGGACACTGACCTTCCCCGCGGTGCTGGTGGTCCACGCCATGGTCAGCTCGTCCCACGTGATGGTGGCCAGCTGTTCGGCGGTCGTGGCGCGACCGGGGTAGTTCACCTTGACCTTCGTGACCCCGTCCGGGAAGTCGCTGGGACAGGCCGGCTTGACCGGGGCGTCGACGGTCCCGTCGGCGTCCGCGGTGTCCGAAGGGGCGCCGTCCTTGCCCGAATCGACCCCTTCGTCGACGCTGCCGTCGAACGAGCCCGTGTCCGTGACCCCGACGTCGATCTCACCGGCGGGCGGCGCCTGATCCTTTCCGCACGCGAGCAGCGAGGTGGACAGCGACAGCGCGAGCGCGAAGGAGAGAGAAGGGTTCATTCGGTGGCTACGCACGAGTAGGACTGACGCCAGTCGACCAGGGTCGGCGCCGTCGTCCCCGTCGAGGTGGGGGTGAGGGTGATGTTCACGCGCAGCTGGGTGCCGTGGTTGACCTTGGGGGCCGCGTCCAGCACCACGGCGACGTCCGAGCCCGTCCAGGTGGTGATGGGCGCGCCGGTGACCGTGGCCAGGGCTCGCGGCGTCATCGCGGCCACCGCCGCGGCGTTGTCGCCGGTCTGCACGCTGAAGGCGATGCTCGAGTCTCCCGGAGTGATCGTCTTCCAGTCGAAGAAGTGCCAGATGGGGCGGCTACCCGCGGGGCAGGTGGCCACGTAGTCGCGGCTGACGGTCACCGGGGTGTAGGTCGGCGTCGACGGCGGGACGTAGTCGGGCGTGAGGCACGCGGTCAGATCGAACAGCATGAACTCGAGCGCCTTCTCCTGCGCGGAGAGGTCACCGGCGACGCAGTTGTCGGGGAACGTCCCCGAGCCGCTCAGCGCGCTCGCCGAGACGTGGAAGTCCGAGAACACCACGCGGCCGCACTGCGCCGCGGGGGCCGCGCCGACCGGCACGTTGAACGTCATCAAGGACTCGGTGTTGTGCGGAGGAATGCACTTGCCGTTCCAGCAGACAGAGCCCGTGCCCGGGCAATCGGTGTCGATCGCGCAGGTGGTCACGGGAGTGCCGCCACAGGTGCCGGCCGACGTCACCTGGATGTCGTCGTAGAAGGTGTAGGTGATGTCACCCGAGTAGTTGTCGTCTTCGCTCTCGAGGCGGAGCGTGTAGTTGTGACCCGCGACGAGGTCGGCGGTGATCAGATCCCAGCTGCCCGTGTTGGTGCACGTCTTGCCGAGGATGGTGTTGGTCGTGCTCGTCGTGTTGTCGACCAGGCGCACACGGGCCCAGCCGTAGTCGGTGGCGCTCGAGTAGATCCAGTCGCGACACACGATCTTGGCCCGCAGGCTGAGGCGAGTCGTGCCGGCCGGTGCGGTGAAGGTCTGATCGACGCGACTGCGACGGGCGGTAGAGCTCGACAGGCTGCCGTCGTTCGTCGACGAGCCCACCTGGACAGCCTTGGCGCCGACGTAGAAGTCGGAGGTCACCGCGGCGACCGTGCCGGTGTTGATGGTCCACCCGGTGAGGTCGGACTCGAAGCTCGGGTTGGTGACGGCGCTGGTGCTCGTCGCGCCGGTGCAGACCCCGGACAGGCAGTCGGTCGTCCCGAAGCACGTGGCGCCGGTCGAGCCCAGGCCGTCCCCCGGGATGGAGCCATCGCGGTTGGAGTACGTCCACGGGGTGGCGTTCGTTCGATTGACCTTGTCGAAGTCGCGACGCCCCTCCTGGATGGCGAGTCGTCCCAGCGTGGGTGACGCGCCGACCGAGTTCAGCCACTTGGCGAAGTTGTCGCCCTTGGTGAAGGTCTGGTTGATGAGCACCGTCATCGGGCTCGTGGGGTTGCCGCCGGTGTGATCCCAGGTGTTGACGACGCTCGGCCAGGAGGTCGCGGCGGGTGCGAACTGGAGATAGGCGTAGGAGTAGTGGGTGAGGAACAGGCGGCCCCCACGGCCCGCGTAGTCGGCGAGGCGCTGGTTGATCGCGCTGCCCTTGTCGTATTCATCGCCCTCGCACGCCAGCACGACGGCGTCGTAGCGGTTGAGGTGCGCGTCGGTGTCGTAGAGGGTGCTCGCGGACGGGGCGCCTCCGCCCAGCGTGGCGTTCAGGTTGGAGCCCGCGGAGCTCGTGCCCTGGAAGTAGTGGATGCGGTCGGGGTTGACGCTGCCGTCCGGGAGGATCGGCACGCCCACCTCGGACGAGGCGGCCGACACGTCCATGCCCATCTTCTTGAACACGCACTGGAACGGGTCTGCGCTGCCCGACACGAACGCGATGCGGGGGATGCTGCCCTCCGACCGGTTCTTGGGGAAGCGGATCAGATTGAGTCCGTCGGCACCGGTGAGCGCGGCCGTGCTGTTGCTCACGCACTTGGTCACCGTCGGGATCGTGATCTGCCGGCGCCACTTGCCGCTCTGGATGACCAGCGGGATGTTGGTGCCGCTCGGGACTCCCTTGAGCGTGAAGGTTCCCGTGTAGTCGGTCAGGGTGGAGACGATCGGGCTCCCCGAGCCGCCGACGCACGAGTCACAGGACACACCGTCGACCAAGGGTGCGAGCGACGCGTTGGGCACATAGACCAGCACGTTGTAGATCGGGTTCTTGCCGGCCGGGTCGTAGACCTTGCCGGTGATCTGGGTGAGCGTGTAGTCGCCCGAGCAGGCGTCCACCTGGCACTGCAGGCCGGTGCACGTGGAGCCGCCGACCCAGCCCGCCTCGCCACCCTCGCCGATCGTGATGCCGCCGCCGTCGGCCGGGACCACCGCGCCGCCGGCGTCGATGTCGCCCGGGACGTCGTCGAAGGTCATGCAGCCCGGGTCGCACGGGTTCGACACGCAGGGCGCCGGCGCCGTGCCCTTGGCGTGGAGCTTCGGGTGGCTCTGGACCGACATCTTGGTGCCGATGCACGCGCCCCACTTGCCGCCGCTGCAGGTCCGCGTGCCGTTGCGACACGTGACGCTGTCGAAGTCGTTGGAGACCGTCTCCGCGCAGGCCACCGTGGCGCCCTCCGACGGGCAGCCGCAGCCCTCGGCGTTCAGGGCGCAGGACGGGTCGGCGTCGTTGGAGGAACCACAGCCGCTGGCCGCGCCGCCCATCGAGAGGACGAAGGCGCCCGCGAGGAGCCCGGAGGTGGCGAGGAGCAGCAGAGGGCGCGCCGGGCCAGGAGGGGCGGACGACATGGGGCCGATTGCCTGCATGTGGCAGGCCAAGGTTCGCCCGACACCATTTGGCCCGCATCCAGAAGGGGGTCCGAGGCCGGTCTCCTCCGAGGTCCGCAACGGATGCGGACCTGGGCAATCGTTGCAATCGTCGGGCGCGACCCGGTCAACCACCCCCGCCGACATCGTCGGACACGGCGTCCGAGCCGGTCTCGTTGGGGACCGCGCCGTCCCAGACCGTGGCGGCACCGTCGCAGATGCCCCACTTGCCGGTGGGCAGACAGGTGCGCGTGCCGGTCGAGCAGCTCACGTATCCGCCCGATACCCGCGTGACGGTGCAGGTGATCGCCTTGCCGATCTCCCGGCAGTCGCACCCGGTCTCTGGCGTGGTGCAGCTCGGGCCGATGGTGCCGTTGTCGAGGCCGCCGTCGTCGGGGGGCGCGGGCGAACCCTCGTCCTTCGACGAGCAGCCGAGCGAGCTCGTGAGCACGAGCAACCAGACGGAGAGGGCGCGCACGCCCCCGGGAGTGCACGATCCGTTCCGGGTCATCGGGGGGTCAACGACTCGAGCTCGGTGCCGGCCGCGTACGCATAGCTCACGAACGAATCGAAGCCGTAGACCACGAGCCCGACCGGCCGACTGGCCTGCAGCCGATGCACGCCGTCGTTCTGGCGACCGGGCGAGAGCTGCTTGCCCACAGGCTTGCTCGCGTCGAACACCGGGAAGCTCAGCTGGCACCGCCAGACGGTGAACCCGTCGGACATCGGTGTCCCGGTGACGGGGCTCGGCGCCGGCTTCACGGGGGCCTTCTCGCAGGCGTCGGCGTCGAACGGCGCGCCGTCGAAGAGGATCTCGGTGTCCTTCGGCACGATGACCGTGACGAAGTCGAACATGTACTTGTCCGGCGTGAGGAACACGTAGTCCGCGCGGAACTGCTCGATGGGCGGCACGATGAGCAGGCTCGGGTCGCCGCCGGCGTAGTTGCGCGGGATGCCGGCCGCCTCCTGCGAGGCCTGCACGTCGGACACGTGCACGGCGCCGTCGGTCTCGATCGAGAGCTCCTGGTGGATCTCGAGCTCGCGCCATCCCCCGGGCCCCGCGAGCCAGAAGTCGTCGTTGGGCTTCGGCAGGTTGGTGCGCACGTGCACCTTGCCCTCGGCCACCGCGATGATGCGCACGAAGTCGGGCTCGTCGAAGTCGCCGATCGCCGCCGCCCCCGAGGCCCGGATGGCCCGCGCGCGGTTGGCCGAGCGCGGCACGACGAACCGACGCCCGGCGGTGCGCGCGGGGTCCAGCTGCTCCTCGAGGTGGTCGGCGCAGCAGGAGCGCCGCGCGAAGTCGTTCCAGGCGGGCGCGTCGGAGGCCTCGCTGCCGCTGAACACGACCACGGGACCGGAGGCGTCGAGGATCGAGCCGGTGAAGTCGCCGTGGAAGCTGCCGGTCTCGAGGTTCAGCACCTCGAACGGCTCGAGGGTGAAGGTGAGCGTCTCGCCCGCCTTGGTGGCGGGGATCTTGCCGCCGCCCACGATGTCGGTGGAGCTCTTGAGGGTGATGCTCGTGGTGGGTCGCGTGCCCACGATGGTGAGGAACGCGCGCAGGTCGAGGTCGAAGTTCTTGTTCGGGTCGGGGTCGCGGGCGATGGTCTGCGGCCAGCCGAGCACGACGTAGCGTCCCGCGCCGCCGATGGCCTCGACCGGCTTGAGCAGCGAGGCGTCGTTGGAGAACACGTTCACGTTCTCGAGCGGGTTGAACTGGTAGGCGATGATGGGGGCGTCGCTCGTGATGCGGTAGGCGTTGCGCGTGTGCGCGGTGTGGGTCTCGCCGGTGCCCGAGATGTCGGTCGAGCCGTCGACCCACCGCGGACCGAGCAAGAACACCTCGAGGTTGTTCGGCGTGACCCGCGCCTTGGCCACCGTGCGGAGCTTCTGCGGGGAGCCCACCGGCGCATCGTCCTGCTCGATGGTGACGTTGGCCGGCACGTCGGACTGCGGGTTGCTGACGACGACCGCGTACTGTTGCGCGGTCGCGTTGAGGCTCGCGCTGATGCGCGCGTTGTCGAGGTGCACCGCCCAGTACTCGCACCCGATGTTGCTGCGGCGGCTGCGGGCCACGGCGCAGAGGTCGTCGCAGATGCCCTGGCGGCACGCCTTGCCCTCGCCCTCGCACTTGGGGCCGGGCTCGTAGCCGGAGCCGTCGATCCGGCAGGTGTCGACGCGGTTCTTGAGGTCGCCGCCGCAGGTGGTGCTGCCGGGGCGACAAGGGCGACAGCCGAGGCCGTCGGCGCAGGCGAGCTTCTTGGCGCCGCAATCCTCCTCGGTGAGCCACCCCGGCCGGCCGTCGACGCCGGTGCCGCACGTCTGGCGCAGGGCCTGGTCGCAGCGCGTCGCGCCGAGGGTGCAGACGGGCACCTCGACGACCACGTCCTGGCGGTACGCCTTGTCGAACGAGCACGCGATCGGCGCGAAGGTGCCGACCGCGACGACCAGCATGGCGAAGGCGCGGCCGATCGGGGCTCTCTCGGACATCCGCGGCAGCATAGCTCGGCGGACGCCGCCGCCAACCATGCCCTTGGGAGCCCTACGACTTGGGAGCCCTATGACTTGGGAGCCCTATGACTTGGGCGCCCTATGACTTAGGAGCAGGGGGCGCCGAGCCCGAGTCGAGCGGGAGGGGCTCGATCCCCTGCATGGTCTCCTTGATGAGGTGGTCGACGACCGCCTTCGGATCCATGCCCGCCTTCTCGTAGACGGCGATCTGCCGGTCGGCGCTGGAGCCCTCCGTGAGGATGCGCTCCACGCCGGCGCGGACGCGGTCGCGGGTGCCGAGCATGGTCAGCGCCTCGTCCACGAACTCGAGCAGCTCGGGGATGAGCTCGCGGATGGGGACCTCCTCCTCCTTGCCGAAGTCGATGAGGTTGGCGTCGAGGCCGTAGCGCACCGCGCGCCACTTGTTCTCCTCGATCAGCGCCCGGCCGTAGGTGCGCCACGCCTGGTTGCGGACGTAGAGCAGATACAGCTGGGCCATGAGCGCCTGCACCACGCCGGCGAGCGTGACGCAGTCGTCGCGGCGGGTGATCATGTCGCAGATGCGCACCTCGACGGTGTCGAAGAACGGGTGCACGCGCACGTCCCACCAGATCTTCTTGGCGTTGTCGATCGAGCCGACCTTCACGAGCAAATCGGCGAACGCCTGGAAGTGCGAGTAGCTGCGGAACTCGTCGGGGATGCCGGTGCGCGGGAAGCGCTTGAACACCTCACACCGCCAGCTGCGCAGGCCGCTCTTGCGACCGAGCCAGAACGGCGAGGAGGTGGAGAGCGTGAGCAGGTGCGGCAGGAAGTAGCGGACCTGGTTGGCGAGCTGCATCGCCACGTCCTTGTTCTTGATCCCCACGTGCACGTGGAGGCCGAAGATCAGGTTCTCGCGGGCGATGTCCTGCAGCTCCTCGACCAGCGTGTTGTAGCGGTCGTTGTCGACGATGTGCTGCTTCTTCCACTCCGAGAACGGGTGGGTGCCGGCGGCGACGATGCGCAGGTTGCTCTTGCGGGCGAGGTAGTCGAGGTGCTGGCGCAGCTCGGTGATCTCGGCGTCGACCTGCTGGATGTCCTTGCAGATGCCGGTGCCGGTCTCCACCATCGACTGGTGCATCTCGGGGCGCACGCGCTCGCGCAGGACGCTCTTGCCGCCCTTCTCGATCAGCTGGCTCACGTACGAGCGCAGCTCGCGCGTCTCCGGATCGACGATCTGGAACTCTTCTTCCACCCCGAGGGTGAACTGACCGGCGAGGACGTCCTTCGGTACCCTCACGTGCCCTCCACGTACTTGAAGAAACGGTGATCGCGAGAAGGAGACTTGCGCTGGCCCTTGGCGGCCTCGATCACGAGCCGGGCCATCTTGTCGACGCACCACTCGAAGTGCGGCTCGAGGACCGACTCCTTGGCCATGTCGGGGGCCGGGTTGGTGAAGTCGATGGCGTACGGCACGCCGTCGCGGATGGCGAACTCCACGCTGTTCATGTCGTAGCCGAGCGCCACGTTGAGCTTGAGGGCGTCGCCCATGATGCGCTCCTCGAGCGCCTTGGTGAGGAAGCCGTTCGGGGTGTGCACGTAACACCGCTGCTTCGGGTCGTACTTGATCGGGTAGATCGCGTCCTTGCCGATGCAGATGCAGCGCACGTAGTCCTCGAACTCGATGAACTCCTGCAGGGTCATCACGAGCTGCCCGCTGAGATCGTAGGCGCGGATGAGCTCCTCCCAGTTGCGCACCACATAGACGTCGCGCCAGCCGCCGCCGTCGGCCGGCTTGAGCACCGCCGGGAACCCGACGTACTTGGTGATGGCCTCCCAGTCGAGCGGGAACTCCAGGTTGCGGAGCGAGCGCCGCACGTCGATGCGCTCCATGTACGCCTTCTGGGGGAGCATCACGGTGCGGGGCACCGCGACCCCGAGCCGGGCGGCGAGCGAGTAGCCGAAGAACTTGTCGTCCGCCTGCCACCAGTGCGGGTCGTTGATGACATAGCAACCGGAGAGCGCGGCGGCCTTGAGGTGCATCCGGTAGTGGGGGATCTCCTGGGAGATGCGGTCGACGATCACGCGGTAGGGGGACTTCCAGCCCTCCGCCGGCGTGCCGCCGATCTTCGCGTACTCCGCCACCACCCCTGGCTCACGGTTCACACGCTCGAGGAAGGCTGGGGGGAAAGACGACTCCATCCCGACGAGCAGCCCAATCCGTTCCGGCATTCGATGTCGCTCCTCCTACGCTGGATCGCGTCAGGAGCGATGGTCGCAGAGGCGAGGTGCCCCCGTAAAGGGTTTGCGGTGCCCACGCCGCGCTCGCGCACGCACGGCTCGCCCCGCTTCAGTAGAGGACGACGCCGAGGGAGAGCCCGCCTTCGTGGACGACGGCGCTGGCCCGGTCGAACACCGGGTTCTGGGCCAGCACCGGCTGGTCTTCTTTGTCCACCGCGAACCGACCGCGAACGGTGGTCGAGAGCTCGAAGAGGAACGACAGGTGCTTGGTGCGGTGCCACTCGAAACCGAGGCTCGTACGGTTGCCCGCGTAGACCATGCCGCCGATCGACGGGGCGCTGCCGTGGTAGAAGCTCGTCGTCATCACGAAGCCGGTCGAGAAATACGGGCGGACGTGGTCCTTGGAGCCGAAGAACAGCAGCACCGCCGGCATCACGAACTCGAGGTCGGTGCGGCCATAGCCGTGCGGGTCGAGGCCGGTCGCGAACGAGACGGTCACCTGCGCGCCGACGTGCTCGTCGAACCGGGCGTGCTGGCTGACCGCCAGGCCGTGCATCGAGCCCGGCACCCCACGGTCGAGCGACAGGAACTGGTGGGTCGCCCGCAGCGCGAGGCCCATGTCGGTCTTGGGCACCTCGTGCGCCCACGCGGCGCCCGTGCCGAGGCACGTGGCGAGGAGGACAGGAACGAGCGGGCGCACGCTCCGAGAACGCGGGGGAGGCGGCCGCCTTACACCGCCCGCGCCTGCACCACCCACACCGCCGCGGGCAGGAACGGCGCCCCGTCACGGAGGTGCGGCTCGAGGGCCGCCGCGACCTCGCCCTCGAGGGCGGTCGTGCGCGCGGCGTCGACCCCGGCCTCGCGGAGCGCGATGCCCGCGGGGCCCATCTGGACCAGGAACCGCGCGGCGGTCGTGGGGTGGTCGGCCACCGGCACCCGGGTGTCGAACGGCGTGATCGTCACGTCGCGCCACCCGGCGCGCTCGAGCACCTCGCGCGACCAGGCCTCCTCCGCGAACGCGAACGGTCCCGGCGCGCGCGGCTCGGCGGCGGCGACCGGGATCCCGAGCGCCCGGCCGACGACCTCGCCCGCGAGCCCCATCACCGGGTTGTCCTCGAGACGCCGCCAGCACACGAAGGCCAGCCGGCCGCCCGGCGCCACCGCGGCGCGGACGTTGGTGAAGGCCGCCACGGGGTCGCCGAAGAACATGACGCCGAACCGCGAGAACGCGGCGTCGACCGGGGGCAGCGGCGCGACCTGCGCGTCGGCCTCGAGGATCTGCACGTGCTCGATCGCGGCGGTGCGCTCACGCGCGCGGTGGAGCATCGGCCGCGAGACGTCGATCCCCACCACGAGGCCGCTCGGGCCGACGCGCTCGGACAGGAGCAACGTGGTGGCGCCGGTGCCGCAGCCGACGTCGAGGACGCGTTCGCCCTCCCGCGGCGCGAGCGCCGCGACGGCCGCCTCGCCGAGCGGCGCGAGCTGTCGATCGAGGAGCCCCTCGAGGTCCACCCACCGTTGTCCGGAGTCCTCGTTCCACCGCCGGATCTGCGTGCCGTTGTCGCTCATGTGCGCCTCGTGAAGTGACGGACGAAGTTCTGGAGCACGCGCGCCGCCGCGGGAGACTCCTCGGCGGCGGCGTGCAGTGCGTCGGCGTCGAGGCCCTCCTCGCGCAGGACCTGCCGCCGGGCGTCGATGTAGCCGCGCAGGATGGCCTGGTCGAACTCGGGGTGGAACTGCACCGCGCGCGCGCTCGTGCCGGCCGCGAACGCGTGCAGCCGATCGTGATCGGCGGTGACGAGGCCCCGCACCCCGGGTGGCGCGATCGCGACGTGGTCACGGTGCGAGACGTTGACCGTGAAGCGCTCGGGGACACCCTCGAGCAGGGGGTCGTCGTCCGTACGCACGACCTCGACCGTACCGAGCCGGCGACCGGCCACGTTCTTGTGCACTTCGCCGCCGAGGGCGGAACCGAGGATCTGGTGGCCGAAGCACACGCCGAGCAGTGGTGCCTCGGCCGCCACGGTGCTGCGCAGCCACGCCTCGAGCCGGACCATCCACGGGGCGCGCTCGGTCACGCTCGAGGACGAGCCGGTGACGATCACCCCGGAAAACAGGCCCGAATCGGGCAGCGGCGTGGCCTCGTCGCGCGCGTCGGCCGTCGACCAACCGTGCTGCCAGACGTCGCCCACCCGGGCGCGGAAGTGGGCGTCGAAGTCGCCGAAGGCGTCGCGGACGTTGGGGACCGTGTTGCCCGTGAAGAGCACGAGGAGGGGCCGAGGCACGGGCGGAGGATGCCACTGCCCCGCGGTGAGGTGCTACTTTCTCCGGATGCTTCGCCCGACCTCGGCCGCCTTCCTGGCCGCCTTTGCGCTCCTCGCCTGCAGCAGCACCGAACCGGCCGCCACCACCGACAGCGGCGCCGACACCGGCGCGGGCGACGCCGCCAAGGACACGACCCCACTCGGCGACGGCGCGGCCTGCGACGAGCCCGACCAGGTGTTCGTGAAGAACGCGACCGGCAAGGCCACCGACACGACCGGCAAGGCGCTGGTGGGCAAGCCGGTCTCGGTGTGCGGCAGCATCTGCTTCTTCGCCAAGACCGGCGCCGACGGCAGCTTCGACGCGGCGATCAACACCTGCATCAAGCCCGACACGTTCTCCATCTCGGTGCACGGCCGGCCCGACGCTTCGCTCTACC
Source organism: uncultured Polyangiales bacterium (assembly GCA_964624885.1). Taxonomy (GTDB): domain Bacteria; phylum Myxococcota_A; class Polyangia; order Polyangiales; family JADJMO01; genus JADJMO01. The sequence goes on from CAZUZY010000093.1 coordinate 16,374, forward strand.
AGCGCGTCCCCGCCCTCACGGGCGCCTCCTGGATCCTCAAGGACCCGCTGCGCGTACCCACCCTGCCGGCCGACGGCCCGGACCTGCCCGTCGATTCCAAGGGCGTGGTCGCGGCCAAGAGCACCATCACGAGTGGGGGGCTCTCGCTCACCTTCGAGGCGGGCACCACCGTCGAGCTCGACATCGAGGACGTCGACCTCGGCGCGCTCGGCAACAAGCTCCGCGTGGCCAAGGTGGAGACCAAGGACTACCCGCCGTTCACCACGGGCGAGAACGTGCTCGCGCTCTACGCGGCCAACCCGTTCGACGCGAAGTTCACCAAGGGCAAGGTCGGGGTGAGCTTCGACGCGCCGGCCGGGCTGACCGCGGGCGCCACCGTCGAGTTCGTCTCGCTCGGCAACACGTTCCTCTCGGCGCCGTTCGACGCCGGCAAGCTCATCGTCGTCGGCACCGGCAAGGTGAGCGCCGACGGCAAGACCGTGAGCACCGACCCGGGTGTCGGCCTCACCGCGCTGACCTGGGTCGGCGTGCGGGTGGCCAAGTGAGCGGAGCGAAGCGCAGCGCGCGCCACTCCCTCGTGGCGGTCTCCGCGCTGCTCCTCGCGTGCGGGGCCGGCGACGACACCTCGTCCACCGCCAAGGACACCGGCGGCGGCACCGACACCGACGTCGTCGTCGACGCGGGCGACGACAGCCTCGCGACCGACACCGGCACCGCGCTCGACACCGGCACCGCGCCCGACGTGGGCGGCGACGCCGATCCCTGGGGCACCGGCTATCCGGCGGGCCCCTACGGCATCAACGCCGGTCAGGTCCTCGCGGGGCTCGACTGGGAGGGCTACGTCAACGACAAGGCCGACGCCGTCTCCACGACCAAGCCCTTCGTGCCGACGTCGCTCGACAAGCTCCGGAGGAAGGGGAACTACGGCATCCTCCACGTCGCCGAGTTCTTGTGACCCGGTTGCCAGAACGCGGCCCGTGACATGGCCGCGCAAGGGAAGACCGTGGTGGACGCGGGTGGGGTGGTGATCCAGATCCTGGCGACGCGCACCTTCGCGGCCGCCACCAAGTCGGATCTCGACACCTGGATCAACACCTACAAGGTGCCGATCACCGCGCTGCACGACCCACCCGGGGTCGGCACGCGCACGCTCGATACCTACAAGCGTCGTGAGTACACGTTCCTCTTCGACTGTCGCACGATGAAGATCCTCGAGCGCATCGACGGCTCGGTGACCGGCACGGGCGACTCGAGCTTCAAGCAGGCGGTCCCCAAGATCCTGGCGCTCCTCGGCAAGTGAGGGGCCACCGGGCGTTGCACCGCGACGCCGCGGCTGGCATCTGACGGGCCGGTGCGCTTCGCCTTCGTCGCCCTCGTCGCCGGGACGCTCACGTTCCTGATGCACCGCTACGCCTGGGCGCGCCTGATCCGCGACGCCCAGCTCCCCGCGCCGGTCGCGCGCGCCGCCACGGCCGTGCTCGTCACGCTCGCCGTCTCGATGTGGCTCGTCATGCCGCTCCAGCGCGCCCTGCCGCGCTCGATCCTCAACCCCCTCGCCTGGGTGGCCTTCACCTGGATGGGGCTCGTGTTCCTGGTCTTCGTGGCGCTGCTGGCGACCGACCTCGTGCGACTCGGTCTGCACGTCGGCGGGGTCGACGCCGACCCGGAGCGGCGGCGCTTCGTGCTGCGGCTGCTCGCGGCCACCACGGCGCTCGTCGCGACCGCGGCCGGCGGCTTCGGTCTCGTCTCCGCGCTCGGCGCCATCCGTGTCGAGCGGGTCAAGGTGCCGCTGCGGCGGTTGCCGGCGTCGATGTCGGGCCTCTCGATCGTCCAGATCACCGACGTGCACATCGGCCCGACCCTCGGTCGAGGGTTCCTCGATCGCGTCGTCGACCAGATCCTCGCCCTCTCCCCCGACCTCGTCGTCATCACCGGCGATCTCGTCGACGGCACGGTGGAGCAGCTGCGCGAGCACGTGGCGCCGCTCGGCCGCCTGCGCGCGCCGCACGGGGTGTTCTTCGTGACCGGCAACCACGAGTACTACTCGGGCGTCGACGCCTGGATCGAGGAGCTCGGCCGCCTCGGCATCCGCGTGCTCCGCAACGAGCGCGTGGAGATCCGGCAGGGCGACGCCGTGTTCGACCTCGCGGGCATCGACGACCACAGCGCCCACCAGTTCCCCGGGCACGGCGCCGATCTCGCGCGGGCCCTCCGCGGGCGCGATCCCACGCGAGAGCTCGTGCTGCTCGCCCACCAGCCGCGCCAGCTGATCGAGGCCGCGGGCCAGGGCATCGGCCTGCAGATCAGCGGCCACACGCACGGCGGGCAGATCTTCCCCTGGCGGTACCTGGTCGCGCTGCAGCAGAAGTTCGTCGCCGGGCTCTACCAGCACGACGGGGCGTGGCTCTATGTGAGCCGCGGCACGGGCTACTGGGGCCCGCCGATGCGCGTCGGGTCCCCGGCCGAGATCACCCGCATCGAGTTGACCCTCGCCTGAGCTACGGCCCGGTGTCCTCGTTGGACGCCACCTCGTGCCAGTCGCCGTTCGGCTTGCGCGCCAGCACCACCTCGAAGCCGTGGCCCTGCGCGTCCTCGGAGAAGTGCTTGACGATCTCGGGCATGCCGTCGCCGTCCATGTCGACGACCGCGCGCAGGGCGAACACCGGGAAGCCCACGAAGTTCTTCTCGTGGAAGCGGCGCTTCCAGTGCCCCTTGGCGTCGCGCTCGGCGATGCTGAAGGTCGAGCGCTCGGTCACGATGCCGAAGCGGCGGTCGCCGGCCTGGAAGAAGACGACCTCCCGGGCCACCTTGGCGCCGATCGCGGCGAGCAGCTTCTTCTTCTCGCTGGCCGGCGGCGTCCACGCGGCCGACGCATACGGGGCCTTGCGGCCGCGGACGTACACGTGCGCGCCGGCCGAGCCCGAGACGACGCGGTGGTGCATGCCCGCGCCGTCGGTCGTGTTCTCGACGACCCCGACCATCTTGCCGAAGCGGTCGAGGGCCGACCACTTCTGGCCCTTCGGGAAGAAGTCCTCCGGGCACTGGCCCTTGTCCGCCTCGAGCTTGCCGTCGCGGACGATCGCGAGCGGCAGGAGCGCGTCGCTCGTGAAGCGGACGGCGCTGGCGCAGCTCGGCGCGGGCTTCGGCTTGCTCTCGGGCTTGGCGATGGGCTTGGCGGCCTCGGCGGTGGGCGCGACCACGACGGCCCCGAGACCGAGGAGGAGAACGAGGGTGCGCGGGTTCATGGGCGTGGTGTGCGCCGATGTCCTACATGGGGCCAAATTCTCGACCACCCACCTCTCAGCGCACGAAATAGCCCGAGACGCGCCACTTGCCGTCGGTGTCGACCATCGGCGTCACCGTCTCGGTCGCCGAGGCCTTGTGCTCGAACGAGGTGTCGTACTGGATCACCACGTACTTGCCGTCGGGCGCGCCGGGCAGGCTGGTCGTGTAGTGCGCCGACTTCACCTTGCGCGCCGTGACCTTGCCGAGCGGCCGCCGCACGGCGCCCACCTGCTTCTGCCACGACTCGTCGGCCACCGCGCTGCGGAAGAAGCTCGCGGCCTCGGCCCAGCTCGCGTCGTACCGCTCGGCGTCGATCAGGGCGAGCCAGGCGTCCGCCGCGGCGGTCGCGTCGGTCACCTCCTGACGGTGGCAGCCCGAGGCACTGGCGACGATCGCGACGAGGCCGAGCGAGAGCAGGCGGTGCATGCGCGAGAGCGTACCGCTGTTACCGTTCCGGGATGCGCGCTCTCGGAGTCCTTCTCGGCTCGCTCCTGTTCTTGGTCGCCTGCCCACCCGCGCCGCAGGGCACCGCCAAGCCAGCGCCGAAGCCGGGTCGGGGCCCTGCGAACGTGGTGCCCGCGCTGCCACCTGCCGATGCCTGCGCGGAGGTGCCGCTCGTGACCCTCGAGGCGATCGCCGACGGTGCCCACGCTGGGGAGATGGTTGCTCTCGAGGTGGTGCCCGAGGCCACGATCGGCTGCACCGCGATGGCCTGTGTGCCGGTCGTCTACGAGGACGACGATCCGCCGCCCGCGAAGAAGCCCGAGGAGATCTGCTGCAACCAGTGTGGAGGAAGCTACGGAGCGGCGCTCGGTGAGCGGCTGCGCGTGCAGTTCGTCGGCCTCGGGGGCTGCACCGGCATGGACTGCAACTACCGCTGTGAACCCTTCGGGACCAAGCCGACCCAGCGCTACCGCTTCGTGGGCAGGAACGACTTCAAGCCGATCGGCAAGAGCGGGGCCGTCTACGCGACCTCGCGGTTCACCGTCGAGAAGGTCTGCCGCGCCGCGCCGTGACCGGTATCCTCTCGCGCTGTGTCGAGCCCCGATCGCGTCCAGGGAGGGACCCCCGCGCCGCACCCCGCGCAGGGCACCTACGCCGATGGCTTCGGGCCCGTCGCGCGCACCTTCGCGGCGCACCTCCGAGAAGGGCGCGAGATCGGCGCCGCGTTCTCGGCGTTCCACCGCGGTCGCTGCGTCGTCGACGTGTGGGGTGGCACCGCCGACGTCGAGCACGGGTTGCCGTGGACCCACGACACGCGCGCGATCGTGTTCTCGGTGACCAAGGGCCTCACCGCGATGGCGCTGGCGTGGCTCGGCGAGCGCGGGGTGTTCGAGTGGGACGCGCCGGTCGCGCAGTACTGGCCCGAGTTCGCCGAGGCCGGCAAGCAGGCGGTCACCGTCCGCACGCTGTTCAACCACCGCGCGGGGCTCGCCGCGCTCGACGCGCGGTTCACCATGGACGAGTGCATCGCGCGGCCCCCGCGGCTCCTCGCCGCGCTCGCGGCGCAGCGCCCGATCTGGGCGCCAGGCACCGATCAGGCCTACCACGCGGTCACCTTCGGCATGTACGCGCAGGCGTTCGTCGAGCGGCTCACCGGCGAGACGATCGGGCGGCTGCTCCGCCGGGAGCTCTTCGAGCCGCTGCGCGCCGAGGTGTCGCTCGGCACCGAGGACGGCATCGCCCCGATGGCGAGGCTGTACGCGCCCTCGGCCTTCGAGCGCCTGCGCAACACGCTGCTCTCTTCGCTGCTGGGGCCGACCACCGAGCTGCGCGTGCTCCGCGCCACCCTGCGCAAGGACTCGCTGCAGCGCCGCGCCTTCATGAACCCGCCTGGCAGCCCCGCGACCTACGACGTGCCCGCCGTGCACCGCGCCGAGCTCGCCTGGGCCTCCGCGACGGCGAGCGCGTACGGCCTCGCGCGCGCCTACGTGCCGTTCGCGATGGGGGGCGAGGCGTTCGGGCGACGCTATCTGGAGGCCGGGACGCTCGCGCCCCTGCACGCGCGCCAGAGCTGGTCCGAGCGCGACGGCGTGCTCTCGAAGCCGATCGGGTGGTCGCAGGGGTTCCTCAAGGACGAGACCACGCTGTTCTCTCCGCACCCCGAGTCGTTCGGGCACGCGGGCATGGGCGGCGCCCTCGGCTGGTGCGACCCCGTGTCCGGCCTCTCCTATGGCTACGTGATGAACCGCCTCGACTGGCAGGTCCGGTCGCCGCGGGCGATCGCCCTCGCGCGCAGCCTCTACGACTGCGACCCGGTGCGGCTACCCTGAACGAGTCGCGCGCGGAGCCGGGTGAGCGCGCCCTCGACCTCGGTGTCGGAGCGGCCCCCGACGGCACCGAGCGCGACCCAGGCGTCGATCGCGCGCCGCAGTCGACCGAGCCGCTCGAAGCCACACGCGAGCAGGTAGAGGCGGGTGGACGCACGGTTGAAATCGTCGCGTGGCCGCCGCTTCATCCGCCGCGCGGCGCCGAGCACGGCGGTCGGCTCGGTCTCGAGCAGGAGCTCGAGCCACCAGCTGTGGAAGTGCTCCGGGTCTCGCCGGGCCAGCTGCGCCTCGAGCGTCGCGAGCACGACGTCGCGCCCGAGCGCGTGGGCGCCGACGGCATCGCCCATCTGCGCCAGCCGTCGGGTCATCGTGAGCACCGTCGCGTCGGGCAACGGTTCGCCGAGCGCGCCGAGCGCGGCGATCAGCGGGCGGGCGAGCTCCGGACGCTGCCCGACCTCGTCGAGCTCGAGGACGAGCGGCAGGGTGAGGGCGTCCGGGGGGCGCGGCGCGAACCACATCGTGACGAGGCCGAGCACCTCTGCCGGCGTGACGGTGGCCAGCGCCTTCCGGAACGCCGACGCGGGCTCGAGGCACGGGAAGCTGCCCCCGATCTGCCGGGGCCCGTCGTCGTACCAGGCCTTCGCGACGCGCGGTCGCACCGCGCCCCGGGGTGCGCACACGGTGCCCACGCGCCCGGCGAGCTCGCGCGCGAACGTCGCGAAGAGCTCCGCGAACGCCGCCGCGTCGTGGTGCGCGTAGGCGTGGAACGTCAGGAGGCGGCCCTCCTCGTCGAGCACCAGCAAGCAGCGCGCGTGCGCCACGCCCTTCTCGTCGCGGGCGTAGACCACCCGCTTGTCGACGTCGGCCGCGTTGGCGAACACCGAGAAGTAGTTGCAAGCGCCGAGGCTCAGGCAGGTGTGGAAGCGCTCGCCCATCAGGAAGATCTCGAGCGGGTCTTCCTCCAGGGACAGCCACAGCGGCGCGCCCGCGGGGCCCTCGACAGGTACGGCGCCGACGCCGTCGAGCCAAGGTCGCAGGTCGAGACCCCGCGCGGTCAGCGCGCGCACGACCTTCACGTTCTCCGGCGCGTCGCGCAGGTCCCAGGGCGGGGGGCCGGCGCGCAGGCGGAGCAGACGGAGCGCGAGGTCCCGGGACGCCGGAGGGAGGGCGAGCGCGCTCGCGACGATGCGCAGGTTCGAGTCCTCGAGCGCCCACGGCGGACACGCGTCGAGCTGGAGGGCGCTCGCGATCGCGCCGCGGCAGGCGTCTTCGAGGCGGGCGAGCCAGGCCTCGAAGACGAGGTGCTCCGCGGCGCGATCCAGCTTCTCGGCCAGGTTCGCGAGCCGCCGCTCACCGACCACCCGCGGGGTCGCGCGACGCGCGCGGAGCTTCTCGATGCGGCCGGCGAGCGCGGGGTCGGCGCGCGCCTCCAGCGCGGCGATCTGCCCGGTGAACACGTCGTC
>CAZUZY010000094.1:0-23140 GCA_964624885.1 uncultured Polyangiales bacterium
CCCGGGGGCGCGGCGCCGTTCCCGGTGCCGGCCGGGGCGACGGTGCCCGCCATCTTGGGGTCGTTCTTGGCGACGAGGTCGGGCGCTGCGCTCGCCGAGGCCGCGGGATCCGCGGCGGGCTGCGCCGTGGCGGTCGCGCTCGCCACGACGGGGCTCGCCTTCTCCTCCTTCTTGTTGTCGGCCGCGACGCTCGCTGCGGGCTGCTTGGCCGCCGACGCCGTCTCGTCGCTCTTCTTGCTGCCGGAGAAGGCGATCACGCCGATGCCCACCGCGGCGGCCGCGGCGAGGCCGAGGCCGATCCACAGGCCGCCGCCCTTCTTGTCGGCGGGCTTCGCGGGCGCCGTCGCGCTGGTCGCCGCCGCGCCCGCCAGGGGAGCCGTGGTCGACGGCGCGGCCGAGAGCGGCGCACCCGCGGCGGCCGCGGGGGGCCCCGACACACGCTTGGGCGCCGCGGAAGCGCGCTGGATGGCACCGATGTCGATGACGTTGTCGTCGGGCTTGCCCGCGGCCGCGGCGGCCGCGACGCCGCCGTCGGCGTCGTTGCTGACCTCGCCCCCACCCATCATCGCGCGGAGGTCGATGCGACCCGAGTCGTCGGCCTTGGCGGCACCGTCGATCTCGCCGAGCCCCCCGGGCGCGGGCGCCGCGAGCGAGCTGCGGGTGAGGCCCGCGAGCGCCTCGAGATCGTTCTTCTTCGGTGCTTCCTCTTCGGACATCGACTCCTCCATGCGGACGTTGGCTGCACTCCCCACCCGCGGTGACCCGCTCGGCGGAGCCTGGCCCTTGAGCAACGGTGTCGGACTGGACGAACGCCCCGTCGCACCGGACGCGATCGGCGCGCCGATCGAGGCAGCCTCCCAGTCGCCGCCGTGATGGTCGGCGGCGTGCGCAGCGTGATCGTCCCTCGCCCCGTGGCCGTGGTCAAAATCTCCGTCGGCGGCCTCGTCCGGGAACGGCGCGACGAGCAGGGCGTCCAGCTCGCTCCTCGAGAGCGCGGCGGTGCCCGCGAAGGGCCCCGCCCGCGAGGCGACGCGCTTGACCCAGGCCTCGTCGTCTTTCGCCTCTGCGCCCGCCGAGAGGCCGAGCAGCAGCTGGTCGAGCGCCGCGTCCTTGGTCGTGCTCATGACGGACCTCCCTTCTTCCCACCACCCGGGCCCGCAGACCCGCTCGCGCGAGGCCCTCCGAGCCGGTCGAGCGCGTCCTCCATGCCCCGCGCCCGCAAGCCCTCGCGCAGCCGCTTGCGCGCCTCGTGGACGCGCCAGGCCACGGTTCCGACCGAGCACCCGAGGATGGTCGCCGCCTCTTCCTGGGGCACGCCGTCCATGCAGACCATCACCATGGTGGCGCGCAGCCCCGCCGGCAGCGCCTCGAGCTCCTCGAGGAGCGCCGCCGCGAGCCGACGCTGCTCGAGCTGCTCCCCCGCCTCCGCCTGGCGCGTGGTGAGCACACCCTCGATCGACGGATCGTCGAGCGCCACGGGGCGCCGGACGTTGAGCGAGCGCGCGCGGTTGAGGGAGAGGTTCACGGCGATCCGATAGATCCAGGTGAAGAACTCGCTGCGACCGTCGAAGCGAGGGAGCGCCTGGTGGGCGCGCACGAAGGTCTCCTGCGCGACGTCGTCCGCGTCGGCGTGGCCGCGGACCAGCTTGCGAGCCAGGCGACGGACCCGAGGGCCGTAGCGACGCACGAGCTCGGCGAAGGCCGCAGCGTCGCCCGAACGGGCCCGCTCCACGAGGTCACGGTCAGTATCGGCCATCCAGAACGCGGCGGGGTAGCCGCGCCAGCTGCGCGCGTACAGCGTCGCGCGAAGAAGGCAGGAAAAGACCGTCGAGTCACGCGGATGGGACTCCCTCCGCGCCCGCTTCCTTGGGGAAATTCGTGCTCGCGGATTTGTACAGCCTCACCCGACACGTGCCCCGCGAAACCCCGGTGGAACTGTTGTAAGAGCCCGCCCGTGTACTTCCAAGATCTCATCCTCGAGCTGCAGAAGTTCTGGGCCCAGCGGGGCTGTCTCGTCGTGCAGCCCTACAACTCCGAGGTGGGGGCGGGCACGTACAACCCGGCCACGTTCCTGCGGGCGCTCGGGCCGGAGCCCTGGAACGTCGCGTTCGTGGAGCCCTCGCGGCGCCCGTCCGACGGCCGCTACGGCGACAACCCGAACCGCCTGCAGCAGTTCCACCAGTTCCAGGTGATCCTCAAGCCGAGCCCCATCGAGATCCAGCAGCTGTACGTCGACTCGCTCGTGGCGCTCGGCACCAACGCGCTCGAGCACGACCTGCGCTTCCTCGAGGACGACTGGGAGTCGCCCACGCTCGGCGCGTGGGGCCTCGGCTGGCAGGTCTGGATCGACGGCCTCGAGATCTCGCAGTTCACGTACTTCCAGCAGGTCGGGGGCATCGACTGCAAGCCGGTCTCCGGCGAGCTCACCTACGGCCTCGAGCGCATCGCCATGTACCTGCAGGACAAGGACGACGTGTTCGACGTGGAGTTCGCCAAGGGGGTCACGTACGGCGAGCTCTACAAGCGCAACGAGTGGGAGTGGTCGACGTACAACTTCGAGGAGGCCGACGTCGACGCCCACTTCCGCCAGTTCGACCTCTGCGAGAAGGAGGTCAAGCGGCTGCTCGAGCGGGACCCGGACGTGCGCAAGAAGCTCGTCACGCCGGCCTACGACTTCGTGTGCAAGGCGGCCCACGCGTTCAACGTGCTCGACGCACGCGGGGCCATCGGGGTGACCGAGCGCGCGCGCTTCATCGGCCGCGTGCGGGGGCTCGCCAAGGTGGTGGCCGAGGCCTGGCTCGCCCAGCGCGAGGCGCTCGGGTTCCCGCTGCTGCGCGGCGCCGCCGTCGCCGCCGAGTAGCGCCTGCTAGCCGGGTTTGGCGTCGGCGGCGTCCACGCCCGCGTCGGTCTTCTGGCCGCAGGCGAGGAAGCCCGAGAGGCTCACCGACTCCTTCATGCACCGGAGGTCCTTCACGAGGACGATCCGGCCGGAGCACCACTTCACCCACTTCGCGAGCTCGTCCTTGCGCTCGACGCGCAGCTTGGCCGCGAGCTGCTCCTGCGCGACCGGATCGCTCGTCTGCTCCTTGGCCGCGAGGGTCACCTGTTGCTCGCGGAGCTCGACGCAGTCGGCCTGGGTGAGCAGGCGCTGGTCGTCGGCGTTGCCCTTGTCGTACCCGGGCCCCGCCGGCGGCGGAGTGCCCGGCTTCGGATCGTCGAAGCACCCGAGGAGCAGGAGGGATGCGACGGCGAGGAGGGTCAGTCGAGGCATCGGAAGAACGCCGCCTCGTCGTTGGCGAGCTCCATGCACCGCGCGGTGCGGCGCGACACCGTGGTGCCGATGCAGCTCTGCATGAACGTCTCGGCGGCCTTGGGGTCGGACTTGGCCTTGCCCTTCTGGTCGGCCCACGCGCGCAACCGGTCGCGGAACCGGCCGCAGTCCTCCTGGGTCAACGTGCGCGAGCAACCCCCGACCGAGAGCGCCGCGAGCAGGAGGAGGGCCGCGCGCACGCTCACTTCGCGTCGCACGCGGCGGCGGCCTCGAAGGTCTTGGCGGCGAGGATGCAGTCGTACTGCGCGCGGCTCATCTTGCCGACGCAGGTCTCGCGGAGGGTTGCGAGCAGGGCCTTGTCGGCCTGGACGGAGGGCTTCACCTTGTCGGCCTTCTCCTCGGTCTCGGCGAGCAGGTCGACGAGCTTGTCCACCAGCTTCTTGCAGTCGGCCTCGGTGACCGGCTTGCTGCAGGACGCCACGCCGAAGGGCAGGGTGCAGACGGCCAACGTGCCGAGCAGACGGCCCAGGACCCGAGAAGCGTGGGAGGACGGCGCGGTCATGTCAGGAGTGGCTGGGCGCGGGCGGGAGGGCCAGGAGCTCGTCGCGCTGCTCGCGGAGGTGCCAGGGGAGCTCGGCGTAGACGTCGTCGAACAGGCTCGCGCGGCTCGGCGGTGGGAGCGCCTCGACCTCCTTGATCACCCGCACGATCTCCGCGTCGAGCTCGGCCTCGATGGCCGCGCGCCGGGCGTCGTCCGTGAGGCCACGCTGGGCGAGCCAGCGGTGGAAGCGCTCGACCGGATCCCGGCGCTGCCAGCGGTCGACCTCGGCCTGGGTCCGGTAGCGCGTGGGGTCGTCCGACGTGGAGTGCGCGCCGATGCGGTAGGTGACGCACTCGACGAACGTGGGGCCGCCGCCGCTGCGGGCGCGCTCGAGGGCCTCGCGCAGCACCTCGTACACCGCGAGGACGTCGTTGCCGTCGACGCGCACCGACGGCACGCCGTAGGCGAGGCCCTTGACCGCGATGGTCGGCGAGGCGGTCTGCTTGGAGGTGGGCACGCTGATCGACCACCCGTTGTTCTGGCAGACGATGACGCTCGGCGTCTGGTGCACGCCGGCGAAGGTGAGCGCGGCGTGGAAGTCGGGCTCGCTCGTGGCGCCGTCGCCGAGGAAGCCGACGGCGACGTCGCGGGTCTTCCGGAGCTTGGCGGCCCACGCGGTGCCGACGGCCTGCGGCACCTGGGGCCCGATGCACGACGACCAGGAGACCTGGTGGACCGTGCGCGAGCTCATGTGCGAGGGCATCTGGCGGCCCTTCTGGTTGTCGCCGGAGTTGCCGAAGATCTGCGCGATGAACGTGGTGAGCGGGAAGCCGCGCACCAGCATGATCGCCTGCTCGCGGAGCGCCGGGAACACCCAGTCACCGCTCTCGACGGCGAGGCCACACGCGATCGGCACCGCCTCCTGGCCCGTGCAGGCCCCGTAGAAGCCGACGCGCCCCTGGCGCTGCAGGACGATCATGCGCGCATCGAGCACCCGCATGCGCAGGAGCTCGCGGTACATGCGCTGCAGGATCGGCTCGGGCGCGCTCGTCGGACGGAGCTGGTGGGGCTCGTCGATCTCTCCCATGACGGAGGTGAGACCGAGGGCGAGGGAGACGGCGGCGTCGTCGCTGACGGGCCCTCTCGGCGGGGAGGCGGCTTGGCTGGACACGGGCCGCGGCAGGTTACCCCGAGGCCGGCTTGGCGTGCCACTCCTGCAGACTGCGGACCTCGATGGGCGCTCCCGGGGCGCAGGTGGCGCCGGCCTGGATGGCGTCGCAGGCGGCGAGGGCCGCGGACATGGTGGTGAAGTAGGGCTTGCCGGTGAGGAGGCTCTGGCGCCGGATGGCGTAGGAATCCCGGATCTCGCGCGACGCGGTCGTGGTGTTGATGACCAGCACCACGTCCTTGGCGCGGATGCGGTCGACGATGTGGGGCGAGCCGTCGCGCACCTTCTGCACGCTCTCGCAGGGCAGGCCGGCGCGCCCGAAGGCCGCGGCGGTGCCGCCGGTCGCGATCAGGGTGAACCCCTGGCGGTGCAGCTTGCGGGCGCACACGATGGCGACCGGCTTGTCCTCGTCGCGGACGCTGAAGACGACCGCGCCCGCGGTGGGCAGGGGGCCGCTCGCGGCGGTGATGGCCTTGCCGAAGGCCACCTCGAACGAGGCCGCGATGCCCATGACCTCGCCCGTCGAGCGCATCTCCGGGCCGAGGATGGTGTCCACCCCGGGGAACTTGCTGAAGGGGAACACCGACTCCTTCACGCAGACGTGCTTGGGCACGACCTCGTCGACGATGCCGAGCTCGGTGAGCGTGGCCCCGGCCATGACCTTGGCGGCGATCTTGGCGAGCGGCACGCCGGTGGCCTTGGACACGAACGGCGAGGTACGCGAGGCGCGTGGGTTGACCTCGATCACGTAGGTCATCTGGTTGATGACGCCGAACTGCACGTTCATCAGCCCGCGCACGCCGAGCTCGATGGCGAGCATGCGGGTCTGCTCCTTGATCGAGGCGACCACGTGCCGGGGCAGGGTGTGCGGGGGCAGCACGCACGCGCTGTCGCCGGAGTGGATGCCCGCCTCCTCGATGTGCTGCATCACGCCGCCGATCACCACGGTGGTGCCGTCGGCCACGCAGTCGACGTCGACCTCGATGGCGTCCTTCAGGAACTGATCGAGCAGGATCACCGGCTTCTGGTGGCCGGCCTGCGCGTCGCGCATGGCCTCCATCGCCACCTCGACCGCGACCCCGACGTAGTGATCGAGCTCCTGCTGGTCGTGCACGATCATCATCGCGCGACCGCCGAGCACGTAGCTCGGGCGCACGAGCAGCGGGTAGCCGAGCTCCTGGGCGATCTGGCGCGCGCCGGCCGCGTCGTTGGCGATGCTGCCCTTGGGGCGCTGCAGGCCGAGCTTGCCGAGCAGCGCGTCGAACAGCGCGCGATCCTCGGCGCGGTCGATGGCCTCGGCCGAGGTGCCGAGGATGGGGATGCCGGCCGCGACCAGCGGCTTCGCGAGCTTGAGCGGGGTCTGCCCGCCGAGCTGCACGATCACGCCGGCGAGCTTGCCGCCGCGCGCCTCGTTGCGGCAGATGGCGAGCACGTCCTCGAAGGTGAGGGGCTCGAAATACAGCCGATCGGAGGTGTCGTAGTCGGTGGACACCGTCTCGGGGTTGCAGTTGACCATGATGGTCTCGTAGCCGTCCTCGCGCATGGCCAGCGCCGCGTGCACGCAGCAGTAGTCGAACTCGATGCCCTGGCCGATGCGGTTCGGGCCGCCGCCCAGGATGATCACCTTGCGGCGGTCGGTGTCGGGCGGGGTCTCGTCGACCGTCTCGTAGGTCGAGTACATGTACGGCGTGTGCGCGACGAACTCGGCGCCGCAGGTGTCGACGCGGCAGAACACCGGCTGGATGCCGGCGCCCTCGCGGAACGTGCGCACCTCGGTCTCGGTCTTGCCCGCCGCGCGGGCGATCTGGCGGTCGGAGAACCCGAGCTGCTTGGCGCCGCGGACGAGCGTGGGCTCGAGGGTGGCTCCGGTGAGCGCGCGCTCGCAGGCGAGGATGCGGCGGAGCTGGGCGAGGAACCAGGGATCGATGCCGGTGATGGCGTGGATCTCGGCCTCCTCGATCCCGAGGCGCAGGGCGTCGGCGACCTGGAAGAAGCGGTCGGCGGTGGGGATGGCGATGAGCCGGCGGAGCGCGGCGCGCTGCTCGTCGACGCTGGGTTCGACCCGCACCGCGGTGTGCGGGTCGGGCGCCGCCTCCATGCCGAGATCGCGCCGTGACTCGCGCTCGAGGGCCTGGGCGAGGGCCGGGTAGTCCTGGGTCGAGAGGCCCGAAGAGAGGCCGTCCTTGCCGGTCTCCAGGGACCGCGCGGCCTTCTGGAGGGCCTCGCAGAACGTGCGGCCGATGGCCATGGCCTCGCCGACCGACTTCATCTGGGTGCCGAGGCGCGGGTCGGCGCCGGGGAACTTCTCGAAGGCGAACCGGGGCCACTTGACGACCACGTAGTCGATGGTGGGCTCGAAGGCCGCGCTCGTGACGCGGGTGATGTCGTTGCGCAGCTCGTCGAGCCGGTAGCCGACGGCGAGCTTGGCGGCGACCTTGGCGATGGCGTAGCCGGTGGCCTTGGAGGCGAGGGCGCTCGACCGCGACACGCGCGGGTTCATCTCGATGACGATGACGTCGCCGTTGGCCGGGTCGACGGCGAACTGCACGTTGGCGCCGCCGGTGGCCACGCCGATCTCGCGCATGATCGCGCGGGCGCCGTCGCGCAGGCGCTGCAGCTCCCGGTCGGTGAGGGTCATGGCCGGCGCCACGGTGATCGAGTCGCCGGTGTGCACCCCCATCGGGTCGATGTTCTCGATCGAGCAGACGACGGCGAAGTTGCCGACCGAGTCGCTGATGACCTCGAGCTCGTACTCCTTCCAGCCGAGCACGCTCTGCTCGATGAGCACCTCGCGGGTGGGCGACTGGGCGAGGGCCCACTCGACCTTGGCGACCAGCTCGGCCTCCTTCCAGACGATGCCGCCGCCGGCGCCGCCGAGGGTGAACGAAGGGCGCAGGATCGCCGGGTAGCCGACCTCGGCGACGATGGCGCGCGCCTCCTCGACCGAGTGCGCGTGGCCGCTCTTCGGCACCGAGAGGCCGACCTTCTCGCAGGCGAGCTTGAAGAGACCGCGGTCCTCGGCCTTGCGGATGGCGGTGGGGCTCGCGCCGATCAGCTCGACCCCGTACTCGGCGAGCACGCCGGCCTCGTCGAGCGCGAGGGCCAGGTTGAGGGCCGTCTGCCCGCCGAGGGTGGGCAGGAGCGCGTCGGGTCGCTCGCGCTCGATGACCCTCGTGAGGGCGTCCACCGTCAGCGGCTCGACGTAAGTGCGGACCGCGAGCTCCGGGTCCGTCATGATGGTGGCCGGGTTCGAGTTGACCAGGACCACCTCGTAGCCTTCTGCGGCCAGGGCCTTCGCCCCCTGTGTGCCGGAGTAGTCGAACTCGCAGGCCTGTCCGATGACGATCGGGCCGGACCCGATCAGGAGGATACGGCGGAGATCTTCGCGGCGCGGCACGGGGCGACCGGGTAGGAGCAGGTCTGGCGGGCGTCAAAGCCAACGGCGCGCGCGGGACCACAAAGCTCGACCCGCGCTTGAATCGGTAACGGTCCCGTCCGTCGACCGACTCGTGGCGAGGTAGACGTCACCGCCCGAGTCGTTGCAGGCACCGCTTGCAAGTCCGCACGAAGGCTGTTCCATTGAGGCTCCGCCGTCCGGCGGATCGGGAGGTTTCGGCAAATGCGCAAGGGGTTCGTTCGTGCGGTTCTGGCTCTCGGTGGCGTGGCGGCGATCGTCGGCATGGCTTCGCTCTCGGTCTCGCGCCAGCACGGCGTGCAGGTCGCGCCCGCGGCCGCCGACGACATCAACATCGAAGGCATGTTCAAGGTCACCGGCGTCGGCCCCGAGGGGGGCGAGTACAGCGGCACCGCCAATCTGAAGAAGATCGGCGGCTCGATGTACAAGGGCAACTGGCAGCTCGGGAAGAAGTTCGAGGGCGTCTGCTTCCGTGACGGCACCGTGCTCTCGTGCGGCTGGTCGGCGAAGCACGACCTCGGCGTCGTCGCCTACCTGGTCAAGGACAACGGCGACCTCGACGGCGTCTGGTTCGAGGAGGGCAACACCACCATCGGCAAGGAGTACCTGGTCGGTGGCAACGGCAACCTGCTCGGCAACTACACGATCAAGACCGGCGAGGAGCCGCCCAAGGGGGGCAACAAGTCGAAGACCTACTCGGGCAACGTGAAGGTCGGCTTCCACAACGGCGTCTACACGTTCGACTGGACCTTCGGCGGCGGCAAGAAGCTGAGCGGCCTCGGCCTGCGCAGCGGCGACGTCGTGTCGGTCGGCTTCAACGACTCCGGCAACTACGGCGTGCTCCAGTACGACATCAAGGGCGGCGCCGGGAAGAAGACCACCCTGGTCGGTCGCTGGGTCGAGAGCGGCACCTCCACCAAGGGGCCGGGCGCCGAGACGATGGTGAAGTGAGTTCTCTCGGCCAGGGCCTGGTACCCCCGATCGCCTAGCGCTCTCGCGGGTCCTGGGCCCGGCCAGTTTGTCGTTCTGTTCTATCTCATGGAGAGGTGACGATGCTCGAGCGGATGATGTCTGGGTTCTTCGGTCTCGGATCGCGGGGCGTGCTGCTCGCGCTCGGCCTCGTCGTCGCGGCCCCCACCACGGCTTCGGTCGTCGGCTGCAAGAAGGAAGAGAAGGACGACAAGAAGGACGACAAGAAGAAGGACAAGGACGACGACGACGACAAGGACAAGAAGAAGAAGAAGTCCAAGGACGACGACGACGACAAGGACAGCAAGAAGAAGAAGTCCAAGGACGACGACGACGACAAGGACGCCAAGAAGAAGAAGTCCAAGGACGACGACGACGACAAGGACGCCAAGGCGGTCAAGAAGGGCAAGGCCCTCAAGAACGTCGACGACGAGGAAGAAGACGACGACGGGCCCAAGCTCAAGACCAAGAAGGCCGCGGGCGACACCGCCGACATCGTCGGGACCTACGACATCGCCGGCAAGAACCCCGACGGCGGCAAGTACAAGGGCTCGGCCACGATCAGCAAGATCGGCGGCTCCATGTACAAGGGGAAGTGGAAGATCGGCTCCACCAACTGGGAAGGCGTGATGTTCCGCGACAAGAACGTCTTGTCCTGCGGCTCGGCCCCCAAGCACGACACGGGCGTCGTCGCCTACCTGGTCAACAAGACCAACCTCGACGGCGTGTGGTTCGAGGAGAACGACACCAAGATCGGCAAGGAGATCCTCTCGGCGCCGAAGGACATGGACGACCTCTCCGGCACCTACGGGATCAACACCGGCGAGACCCCGGCCAAGAAGAAGTACACCGGCACCGTCAAGGTCACCAAGTACAAGTCCGGCGTCTACGGCGTCACGTGGAAGTTCGGGAGCACCACGAACGTGGGCCTCGGGCTGCGCTCCCGGGCGCTGCCCGCTGCCGCCCAGGATCTCCTGTCCGTCGGCTTCAACAGCGCCGGCGACGCCACCGTCCTCCAGTACGTGATCCTCGACGACGGCAAGACCCTCGCGGGCCACTGGGCGATGCCCGGCAAGGGCGGCGGGGACCCGTCGTGGGGCAAGGAGACGCTCACTCGCTAGCCCTGGGGCGCTGGACCCAGCGTCGGACGTGTGCGATGGCGGCGGTGATGGAACGTTGGTTCCTCGCCGCCGTCGTCGTCTTCGCCGGGTGCCGTCGCGCCGGGCCGGAGGTCACGCCGGAGGGCGTCGTGCAAGCCTTCCTCGCCGCCAGCGAGGGCTACGGTCGGGACCCGGCGGCGCCGGAGCGCGTCTACAAGCTCCTCTGCAAGGAGACGCGCGAGCCGCTGCGCGAGGCGGCCGAGCGGGCCACGGCGCTCGGGCTGCCCGCGAAGCCCGAGCAGATGCTGGCGCGCTGGTCGGCGCCCGCCTTCGCCCCCGAGCGGTTCGTGTTCGACGGTCGGGCGGCGGTCGACGTCTACGGCGCGGACCCGCGGACCCAGCACGCCCGCTTCGTGGTGGCCCAGGAGGGCGCTGGATACTGCGTGCGGCTCTAGAGCACGTCGAGCGGGTAGTTCGCGTCGGCGTAGCCCCGCACGGCGATGGCCTTGCGCAGCTCGTCGTCGTTGCGGTCGAAGGCGCGCACGGTGTCGGCCATCCGCACCTCGGCCCCGCTCGCGAAGGCGGTGGTGAGCTCCACCTCGCGGCGGGCCCCCTCCTCGCCCCGCCGCTCGATCGCCTTGGTGGCGCGCGAGAGACAGGCCACGAGGGCATAGAGATCGATGGCCAGGTCGGCGATCCGGCGCTGGGTGAACTGCATCTCGGCGATGTCCTTGCCGTGCTTGCGCAGCACCTTGTCGATGTTCTTGGCGAGCTCGGCGGTGTACTCCTCGAACAGCACGGTCTCGCGGTTCAGGAGCGGGTGCACCCGGTGGAGCCGCTCGCGACCGAGCGCGGAGCGGGCCTTGCGGATCGCGAAGTCGGAGAGCAGGCCGAACCCCTTGATGGGCTCGCGCATCGCGCGGACCACCTCCGAGATCTCCTTGCCCGGGCCCTGCATGCCGGAGAGCGCGATGAAGCACCGCATGATCTCGTTGGTCCCGCCGAAGATCAGGTGGGCCCGTGCGTCGCGCAGGTGGCGCTCGAACGAGGAGCGCGCGTAGGCCCGCCCGCCGACGAGCTGCGCGGCCTCGTGCGACACCCGCAGGAACACCTCGCTGCCGAGCACCTTGCAGATCGCGCTCTCGAGGGAGAAGTCGGCGGCTGCCTGGCCGTCGACGAGGCCCGCGGTCAGATAGACGGCGCTCTCGAGGGCGAAGGTGTCGATGGTCATGCGCGCGATCTTGTCGCGCACCAGGCCGAGCTCGCCGATCGCCCGACCGAAGGCGCGGCGGCTCGAGGCGTGGACGATAGAGGCGTCGACGAGGGTGCGGCAGGCGCCGATCGCGCTGGCCGTGAGGCCGAGGCGGCCGCGGTTGAGCACCTCCATGGCCACCTGGAACCCGCGACCGGGATCGCCGAGGACGTTGCCGTGGGGGACCCGGACGGCCTCGAAGCGCGCGTCGGTGGTGCCGAGCCCGCGGACCCCGTGCTTGTCGAGGCGCGGACCGGTCCGGACCCCGTGTGCGCGCTCGACGAGGAACGCGGTGAGGCGCGGCTTGACCTCCTCCTTGGAGGTGCGCGCGAAGACGGTGAACAGATCGGCGCGGTCGCCGTTGGCGATCCAGCTCTTCTGACCCTCGAGGACCCAGCCCTCGCCGTCGACGGCGGGGTCGGCGCGGGTCTGGATGCCGGCCGCGTCGCTGCCGGCCGAGGGCTCGGTGAGGCAGAACGAAGCGATCGCCTCGCCGCTCGCCACGCGCGGCAGGTACTTGCGTTTCTGGGCCTCGGTGCCGAAAAGGAGCAGGCCCATCGTGCCGAGCGACTGGTGCGCGGTGAGCATCAGCGCGACGGAGCCGTCGTGCGCCCCGACCTCCTGCATCAGCCGCGCGTAGGCGAACGTGGAGAGCCCGAGCCCGCCGTGGGCCTTGGGCGCGAGCACGCCGAACAGCCCCTGCTTGCGCAGCCCGTCGACGACGGCCTCGGAGATCGTCGCCTCGGCGTCGATGGCGCGGGGGTCGATGTGGTCGGCCGCGAACTTGCGGAACCCGTCGAGCATCGGCGTGACCACCTCCCGCTCGGGGGGCGAGAGCTCGGGGAACGGCGCCACGAGATCCTCGGCGATCACGCCGTGGAACAGGGACTTCATGAAGCTCTGGTCGGACACGGCGCGAAGGTTCGGCTCTGTCGAACCGGAGCGTCAAGGGCCGACCGCGCTAGCCGCGGGCGCAGAAGCCTTCGTAGTCGATGTACTCGGTGATCGTGCGGTGGTCGGAGCAGCCGATGCACCGAGGGTCCCGCCGCACGCGCAGCTCGCGGAACTTCATGCCGAGCGAGTCGTAGGTCAGCAGGCGCCCGACGAGGGGCTTGCCACGGCCGAGCAGGAGCTTGATGGCCTCGGTGGCCTGCACCACGCCCACGACGCCGGGCAGGATGCCGAGGACGCCGGCCTCCTGGCAGGACGGCGCGAGGTGAGGGGGTGGGGGCTCGGGGTACATGCAGCGGTAGCAGGGCCCCTCGAACGGCACGAACGAGATGACCTGCCCGTCGAAGCGGAAGATCGACCCGTGCACGACCGGGATGCGGTGCTTGAGCGAGGCGTCGTTGACCAGGTAGCGGGTCGGGAAGTTGTCGCACCCGTCGACGACCACGTCCCACTTGCCCCCTTCGCCCTCGCCGCCGAAGATCCGGTCGACGTTCTCGCTCGTGAGGCGCTCCTTGTAGGCGACCACGCGGACGTCGGGGTTGAGGTCGACGATGGCCTTCTGCGCGCTCTCCACCTTGGGCATGCCCACGCGGCTCGTGGCGTGGAGGATCTGGCGCTGGAGGTTGGAGGCGTCGACCGTGTCGGCGTCCACGAGGCCGAGGGTGCCGACGCCCGCCGCGGCGAGGTAGAGCGCCGCCGGCGAGCCGAGCCCGCCCGCGCCGAGCAGCAGCACGCGCGACTTGAGCAGCTTGGCCTGGCCGACCTCGCCCACCTCGGGCAGGAGCAGGTGCCGCGAGTACCGATCGCGCTGGGCGTCGGTGAGCGCCGGCGGCGTCTCCATCGGGTAACCGAGGTCCTTCCAGCGCACGAACCCCGGATTGGCGGACTCCACCTGGGTGTAGCCGAGGTCGGCGAGGGTCTTGGCGGCGAGGGCGCTGCGCGTGCCCCCGGCGCAGTAGAGGACGATCGGCGCGTTCTTGTCGGTGAGCTTCTGCTCGACCTGGATCTCGAGGAAGCCGCGGGGCAACGAGAGCGCACCGGGGATGAACCCCGCGCGGAACTCCTCTTTCTCGCGCACGTCGACCAGCACCATCGGCGCCTTGGTCTCGAGCCGCCGCTTGACCTCCTCGAGCGAGACTTCGCGGACGGTCTTGCGGATGCCGGCGATGAGGTCGGCGTAGGTCTGAGCCATGGTAGACGGATGTCTACTATCGCGAAGTCGTTACGTCCACCGCCCCATGGGCCGATGGGGCGCAGGCCCTGCGGGGCAGATCAGAACGCGCCGGCGAGGCCGATGCCTGCCGTGCCCGGGCCTGGGACCAGGGTGATCTGCCCCGCCTTGGCGGGCTCGGACTTCTTGCCGCCGAGGAGCAGCCAGACCACGCCGCCGCCCACCGCCGCGACGCCCACACCGGTCAGCACCCAGCCGAGGTTGCGGCGGTTGATGGCGGCCTTGCCGTCGCTGGACAGCTGGTTGCACCGGGCCAGATCTCCGGCCAGAGGGGTGTTGGGCGGAGCGCAGTTGAGCTTGGCGAACTCCTCGCTCGTCGAGACGACCTTGCTGTTGCCGGTCACGCCGAGGATCACACCCGCGACGGTGAGGACGCCGCCGGCCCCGATGACGATGTAGGGGCCGACGCCCGGACCGCTCGAGGGTGGGGGGGTGGTCGGGACAGTGGTGCCCGAGCTCGAGGGCGCGGTGTCGGTGGGGACGACGCTCGCGGTGCCGGTCGGCGCGGTGCCCGTGCCCGTGCCCGTGGGCGCGGTGCCAGTCCCGGTGCCGGTGCCGGTGGGCGCGGTCTCGGTGGTGGAGGGCGCGACCTTCTTGGAGAGGTTCGCGATCTTGGCGTCGAGCAGGTCGAGCTCCTCGCCGGCCGGCTTGCCGCGGGCGCGGAACAGCTTGTAGACCTCGACCGCCGCGGCGTACTGGCCGTCGGCCTCGTAGACCTTGCCCAGGTTCTTGAGCAGCAGGTGCGCGGTGCAATCGCGCTTGTAGGCGTCCTTGTAATACTTGATCGCGTCGGTGTAGTTCGACGTGTCGTGGGCGTTCTTGCCGAGGCCGAAGAGGGTCTTGGCCTCCTCCGTGTCCTTCTTGCTCGGCTTGCAGGCGGCACCCTCGGGGGGCGGCCAGCCCGGCTCCTTGATGGCCTGCGCGACTGCGCTGCCGAGACCGATGGGCCCGAGGCCGATGGTGAGCTGCGCACCACCGAGGGCCGTGACGACGACGAGAGTCCAGGGGACCAGAGCGCGGGGACGCATGTCGGGGTCAGGCGTATCACACCTGCCGCCAGTGTTGAAATCCATTGAGGGTCTCTGACATGGGCTAAGCTTGCGGCCTTGACGATGCGCCCTTCGCGACTCCTGCTCTCCGTGGCTTGCAGAACGGCCGGCGCCGCGTGCGCGCTGGGCGTCGCCGTGCTCGCCCTCCGCGTCGAAGACGCGGGGGCGCAAGCCCCGACCGCCGCGGCTCCGGCCAAGAAGCCTGGCACCCTGGCCGACGCCAAGGACCACATGGACAAGGGCCAGGCGCTCTTCCTCGAGAAGAAGTTCGCCGAGGCTGCCGTGGAGTTCCACCTGGCCTGGGAGACCAAGCCGCTGAGCACGTTCCTCTTCAACGAGGCCGTGTGCCACGAGAAGCTCCGCGCCTGGCAGAAGGCGATCGACCTGTTCCAGAAGTACCTGGACGAGGATCCGACCGCCCTCGATCGACCCGCGGTGCAGGCGCGCCTCGAGAAGCTGAAGGCGGAGCTCGAGAAGGAGAAGGCCGCGGCGGCCGCGGCCGCGGAGGCCGGGGTGGGGGGTGACGCGGCCGACGCGGGAGACGGCGAGGCCGAAGGGGGCGTCGCCGTGCCGCCACCAGTGCCCCCGCCGGTGGGCCCCGTCGTCGCCAACATCGACGAGATGAAGTCGATCGTCGTGATCGAGAGCCTCCCCGACGGTGCGCCCGTCGAGATCTGGCAGCGCCAGTCGACCACCACGCCCAAGTTCGAGATGGGCAAGGACAACCCGGGGTGGACCAAGGTGATGAGCGGCAAGACCACGCTCACCATCAGCCTGCCGCTCGGCACCTACCACGTGGTCCTGCCGAAGTTCCAGGACTACCGCGCGACCGAGACCGACGTCACGGTGGCCGCGGCCACCATCTCCCAGTTCAAGGCCAACCTCGCCCAGGGCGCGTTCTTCGGGGTGGTCAAGCTGCGCAGCTACGAGCAAGGCGAGGAGCTGCGCGGCGCGCACGTGCTGGTCAAACGCCCGGGAGACAAGGGCTACATCGACCGCGGCGTCACGCCGTACGAGGAGTCGTTCGAGAGCGGCAGCTACGCGTTCCGCGTGGAGCTCCCCGGCTTCAAGATCCTCGAGAAGAAGATCGAGGTCGAGCACGGTCGCATCGACGAGCAGAAGCTCGAGCTCGAGCGCACGGACAAGGGGCTCGTGCGGGTCGAGATCAGCGGCGCCGACGAGGCCGAGGTCTACCTCGACGGCGAGAAGGCGAAGGCCTGGGCGCTCGGCCAGAAGGTGGAGCTCGAGGTGCTCTCGGGCCCGCACGAGGTCAAGGTCAAGGCCGACGATCGCAAGACCTGGTCGACCAAGGTCACCGTGCCCAAGGGCAAGATGATCGTGCTGCACACCGAGCTCAAGCCGTCGGTCCCGCGCGGCACGGCCTGGACCACCGCGGTGTTCTCGGCGGTGTTCCTCGGCGGCGGCGTCTACCTCGGCCTCCAGGCCAACAAGCTGCGCGACGAGCTCTCGGCGGCGCAGACCAACTTCACGCTCGACCAGGAAGACCCCCGCATCAAGCGCGGCAAGTACTTCGCCATCGGGGCCAACGGCGCCTACGGCCTCGGCGGCATCCTCGCGCTGGTCTCGCTGTACAACTTCCTCAAGGATCCGCTGCCGCCGTCCAAGGGCTGGCAGGAGGCTCCGCGCAACCTCGATCCGCGCGAGGCGGCCCCCAAGCCGGTCGCGCTCTTCCCCGTGGTCTCGGCCGGCTACGCGGGGCTCACCCTCGTGGGGGAGTTCTGACATGCGCCCCTCCACGCTCTCCTCGTCGGCGCTGTTGCTGCTCCTCGCCGCGTGCAACTTCCAGGTCTTCGACACCTTCGCCGAGGACACGCCCACCACGGCGTTCGTGGATCGCTCGTACGGCGCGCGCGTGGCGCTCACCGGCGACGCCAACGGCATCACGGTCCTCGCCGCCGGCGGCAAGCCGGGAGAGGGCGTCCGCTTCTTCTCGGTCGGGGACGGCAAGAGCGCGCCGAGCACGGTGCCCCGCAGCACGGCGGCCCTGTGCGAGCTCAGCACCGACAAGATCGTCGCCGGGACCCCGTGCGTCGGCGGCACGACGCTCGCCGCGGCCGGCACTCTCAACGACGGCGGCAGTGACGCCACCCCGGGCCTCGATCACATCGGCTGCTTCGCGGTCGGCTACGGGCGCGTGACCACCGCGGCGACGCTCTACGGGCCGGTGATCGCCTGCGCCGACGGCCAGGTCTTCACGCTCGGCGGGGCCACCGGCTCGCAGGTCGAGAAGGGTCTCTCGTTGCTCGATCCGGCGGCGCTCTCGGCGCTGCGCATCGCCTTCGCCGCGCTCCCCGGAGCCGGCAAGCTCCCGTCCAAGAACCCACCGCTCCTCATGGGCAGCGAGGCCGACGGCGGAGCCTGGTTCTGGCCCGCGGCCACGCCGGGCTCGGCGCCGCGCGTGGTGCCGGCCCCCTCCGACGGGAAGGCCACGCGCTTCGGGGCGACGGTGGCGATGGCCCGCGCGGCCGGCACCTCCCTCCTCCTCGTCGCGGCCCCCGAGGCCGGACGCATCTACGCCTACACGCCGGGCGCCACGGCGGCCGATCCACCCGTGCCCGCCGCGTGCCTCGAGGGCGAGAAGGGCGCGGGCACGGCGATCGGCGTCGGCGATCTCGACGGCGACGGTCTCGACGACCTGGCCGTCACCGACCCCCGTCGCGTGCGCATCTTCCTCGGCAAGAACCGCCCCACCACCCTCGGCGCGGGGGACTGCCCGAGCACCTGGCCCGCCGAGGGCCTGGCCATCACCTGCGCGGAGGCTGGAGGCGCCTCGGGCTGCGCCACGGCGCAGTTCGGCGCCTCGCTCGCCATCGGCGATCTCGACGGCAACGGACAGGTCGACCTGGCGGTCGGCGCCCCCGGCGCGGGCTACAGCGGGGTCGAGGGGGCGGGGGCGGTGTTCCTGTTCTCCCCGCTCGCCTCGACCACCGTGCTCGACGTCCGTGGCCTCGCCTCGCCCAGCGCCGGGGACGCGTTCGGCGCCGCAGTGACGATCGGCAAGGTGGGCACGCAGGACACCCTCGCCGTCGGTGCCAGCGGCAAGGCCGGCACGTACGTGACCTGGTGCACCAAGCTGCCCGGCAACCCCGGAGGGGCGCGCTGCCGCCGATGACGGGCGAACGTGAGCGGCCCGGCGCTGCCGGTGACCGACTAGGGTAAGAGAGAGCGATCCATGATCCCCGAACGCAAGCAGGTGCTGGTCGTCGACGACGAAGCGAACCTCCGCAAGGTGCTGGTCGCGCAGCTCACCCGCGACGGGTACGACGTGCACACTGCGGCCGACGGCGAGGAGGCGCGCGAGCTGCTGCAGGAGCACCACGTCGACCTCGTGATCACCGACCTGCGCATGCCCCGGCTCGACGGCATGGAGCTCCTGCGCTGGGCACTGGCCGACGATCCGACCCGCCCGGTGGTGATGATCACCGCGCACGGCACGGTCGACACGGCGGTCGAGGCGCTCAAGCTCGGCGCGTTCGACTACGTCACCAAGCCGTTCGACCAGGCCGAGATCCGCAGCGTGGCGCAGAAGGCCCTCAAGGCCCGCGACCTCGCGGGCTCCGAGGTCGCGCCGTTCACCTCGTCGGCGTCGGGCGCGGTGGAGACCCCGGGGCGCTTCCGCATCATCGGGCAGAGCGCGCCGATCCAGGAGATCTACGGGGTCCTCGAGAAGGTCGCCGACACGCCCACCACCGTGCTGATCAGCGGCGAGAGCGGCACCGGCAAGGAGCTCATCGCGCGGGCGCTGCACGAGTCGTCCTCGCGCAACCCGAAGCCGTTCATCCGGCTCAACTGCGCGGCCATCCCCAAGGACCTGATGGAGGCCGAGCTGTTCGGCTACGAGCGCGGCGCCTTCACCGGCGCGGTCTCCAGCAAGCCCGGCAAGTTCGAGCTCGCGCACGGGGGCACCCTGTTCCTCGACGAGATCGGGGAGATCCCGGTCGAGATGCAGGTCAAGCTGCTGCGCGTGCTGCAGGAGAGCGAGTTCGAGCGGGTGGGTGGCATCAAGACCATCGGCGTCGACGTGCGGCTCGTGACGGCGACCAACCGCGACCTGCGCGAGATGATCGCCCGCGGCGCGTTCCGGGAAGACCTGTTCTACCGGCTCAACGTGGTCTCGATCCACCTGCCCCCGCTCCGCGAACGGACGAGCGACATCCCGCTCCTGGTCGATCACTTCGTGCGCAAGTTCAACGGCCGCCTGCGCAAGCAGATCGAGCGCGTGGCCCCCGACGCCATGCAACGGCTGCTCGGCTACGAGTGGCCCGGCAACATCCGCGAGCTCGAGAACGTGATGGAGCGGGCGGTGCTGTTCTGTGACGAACCGGTCCTCTCGGCCAAGGACCTGAGCCCCGAGGTGCGGGGCGACGCCCGGAGCCAGACCCCGGCCCCCGGCGCGGTGGGGGTGCGGACCGAGGCGCCGGCCGTCGAGGGCCAGGCGAGCGGCGACGGCGGTCTGCGCGAACAGGTGCGGGCGGCGATGGCGCGGCTCGAGAAAGACCTCATCCTGAGGGCGCTCCAGCAGACCAGCGGCAACGTCACCCGCGCGGCGCGGCTCCTCAAGATCTCCCGCAAGGGGCTGCAGCTGAAGATGAAGGAGCTCGGTCTGCGCGAGCCGGGGTGACGGGTCAGCCGCGCAGGGCGCATACCAGGACTCGTCGCCGCCCGAGGTTCTTCGCTAGACTGGCCGTAGGCTGCCATGGAACTGCTCGCCGGCGCTGCCTTCAGCTGGTGCGTCGTGTACGTGCTGCTCGCGACCTATTTCGCCATCCTGGCGGCGCGGCGTGACGGCCTCGGCTACGGCGCCTTCGCGGTCGCGTGCGCCTTCGCGAGCGGCTACGCGTTCTGCAACGCGCAGCAGTACCACCAGGTCGACCCGTCGCGCTCCGCGACCTGGGGCCTGCGGGGCTTCGTCATGGCGCTCGGCGCCTCGGCGCTCACCTTCCACACGTGTCTCGTCTACGCCGAGGTCTCCGCGGCGACACGGCGGCGTTGGGCCGTGATCGCCAACGGCGCGGCCCTCGGTTGCGCCCTCCTCGCCGTCGGCGGCGCGCTCCACCAGGTGGGCGTGGTGCGCTCCCGCACCCTCCACCTCGGCGGTCTCCAGTACCTCCACCACAACTTCGCCGGCAAGGCGCCCCAGCTGGTCGCCCAGGCCGTGCTGCTCGGGTGCATCGCGGGCAGCGTGGTGCTGCTCGTGCGCGCCTACCTCGCGGGCAAGCGCGAGGCTCTCCTCGCCTGCCTCGGGGGGTTCGTCATCGTCGCGACCACGGTCAACGACGTCCTGGTCCTCAACGAGGTGACCCGCGCGATCTTCCTGTCCGAGCACGGGTTCTCGGCGTTCGCCTTCGGCCTCTCCTACACGCTCCTCGCCCGCCACGAGCGGCTCTCCGACGAGCTGACCCTCAAGGGCGCGGAGCTCCGGCGTCGCGCGCGCCACCTGCGCAAGGCCTACGAGGAGCTGCGCGCTGCGCAACAGGAGCTGGTCCGCAAGGAGCAGCTCGCGCTCGTGGGCGAGCTCGCCGCGGTGGTCTCGCACGAGGTGCGCAACCCCCTGGCGGTGATCTCCAACGCCATCGCCGGTCTGCGCCGGGAGACCCTCGGGCCGGAGGACCGCGCGACCTTGCTCGGCATCCTCGAGGAGGAGTCCCAGCGTCTGAATCGCCTGGTGGGGGACCTCCTGCGCTACGCGCGACCGCTCAACGTGGAGCGGCAGCGCCTCGACCTGCCGCAGCTCGTGCTGCGCGCCAGCGATCTCGTCCGCAACCACGAGGGGGTGATCCTCGCGCTCGACGTCGAGCCGATCGACGCGACCCCGGTCTACGGCGACGCCAACCTCCTGCGTCAGGTGTTCGACAACCTCGTGCAGAACGCCTGCCAGGCCATGTCGGCGGGCGGCGGCACCCTCGGCGTCCGCGTGTTGCCCGGCGTCGAGGAGGGCGTCGAGGGCGTGGTCGTGCAGTTCGCCGACACGGGGGAGGGCATGGACACCCAGGTCCGCTCCCGGGCGGGGACGCCTTTCTTCACCACGCGGCCCGGCGGCACGGGCCTCGGCCTCGCCATCTGCGACCGCATCGTCACCGCGCACGGTGGAATCCTCAGCATCAAGAGCGGCGCGGGCGAGGGCACCCTGGTCAACGTGTTCCTGCCCGCCAACCGGCGCAGCGAGGCGCCGGCGCTCCGCTCGTCGGTGCCTCCCCGGCCCGAGGTGTTCCTCGCCCAGACCGGCGAGAACACGACCGAGAGCTAGGGTGCTACACGGCTGCGAATGGGGCAGAAGAAGAACCCGTACGCGCGGCCCGACGAGTTCACCAAGCGCGCCAAGGCGGCCGGCTACCCGGCGCGCTCCGTGTTCAAGCTCGAGGAGATCGACCGCCGCTGTCGCCTGTTGCGGCCGGGCATGCGCGTGCTCGACCTCGGGTGCGCACCCGGCTCTTGGCTCCTCTACGCGGCGCAGAAGGTCGGCGGGCAAGGGAGCGTGCGCGGGATCGACCTGACGCCCCTCGAGATAGCGCTGCCCAAGAATGCCCAGGCCGTCGCCGGCGACGCGCTGTCGCTGGAGGGGCCGATCCGCGCCTTCGTCGACGAGGGCGGCCCCTACGACGTCGTCATGTCCGACATGGCGCCCGCGACGACCGGCAACCGCTTCAGCGATCAGGCGCGGAGCGCCGAGCTCGTGCGCGGGACCCTCGCGGTGGCCGAGCGGGTCCTGGCCCCCGGGGGGGCGTGGGTGGCCAAGATCTTCATGAGCGAGGACCTCGTGAGCATCCGCGCCGACGTGCGCCGGGCCTTCACCGAGGAGCGCGTCCTGCGCCCGGAGGGGGTCCGAAAGGTCAGCTACGAGGTGTTCCTGGTCGGCCTCGGCAAGCGACCACACGTTGACGACGCGGGAGCGGGATCGTAAGGGGACGGCCGAATCCCCAGCAAGGAGACACGATGAGCCGCTACACGTTCACCTCGGAGTCCGTCACCGAGGGCCACCCGGACAAGATCTGCGACGCCATCAGCGACGCCATCCTCGACGGCATCCTCGCCCAGGACAAGCGGGCCCGCGTCGCCTGCGAGACGATGGTCAAGACGGGCATGGCGGTCGTGGCCGGCGAGATCACCACCAGCGCGTGGGTCGACATGCCGGTCCTCATCCGCAAGACGATCGCGGACATCGGGTACACCGACTCGAGCATGGGCTTCGACGCCAACACCTGCGCGGTGCTCACGGCGATCGAGAAGCAGTCCCCCGACATCTCCCAGGGCGTCACCGAGGGCGAGGGCCTGTTCAAGGAGCAGGGCGCCGGTGACCAGGGTCTGATGTTCGGCTTCGCCACCGACGAGACGACCGAGCTGATGCCGATGCCGATCATGACGGCCCACAAGCTCGCCAAGCGCCTCTCCGAGGTGCGCAAGAAGCAGGAGGACGGCGTCGACTGGCTCCGCCCCGACGGCAAGACCCAGGTCACCGTCGAGTACTCGGACGAGGGTCGCCCCTCGCGCATCGACGCGGTCGTCGTGTCGACGCAGCACGCCGAGAGTGTCAAGCACAAGACCATCAAGGAGGCCATCACCGAGCTGGTCATCAAGAAGGTCGTCCCGGCGCGCCTCATCGACGGCAAGACCAAGTTCTTCATCAACCCGACCGGTCGCTTCGTCATCGGCGGCCCCTACGGCGACGCGGGCCTCACCGGCCGCAAGATCATCGTCGACACCTACGGCGGCATGGGTCGCCACGGCGGCGGCGCGTTCAGCGGCAAGGACCCGAGCAAGGTCGACCGCTCGGCCGCCTACTACGCGCGCTACGTCGCCAAGAACATCGTCGCCGCCAAGCTCGCGCGCCGCTGCGAGGTGCAGATCGCCTACGCGATCGGCGTCGCCAAGCCCGTCGGCGTCTACGTGCGCACGTTCGGCACCGGCGTCGTCGCCGAGGACAAGATCGCCGAGTACGTGATGCGCAACTTCGACATGCGCCCGCGCGCGATCATCGAGCAGCTGGACCTGCTCAAGCCGATCTACAAGGCCACCTCCTCGTACGGCCACTTCGGTCGCAAGGAGTTCACCTGGGAGAAGACGGACCGCGCGCAGAAGCTCGCCGACGCCTTCGCCAAGCAGATCGCGGCGGCCCAGAAGAGCAGCGCGCCCGCCAAGGCCGCGCCGGCCAAGGCCGCGCCCGCCAAGGCCGCC
>CAZUZY010000095.1:0-23065 GCA_964624885.1 uncultured Polyangiales bacterium
GGCGGGGGGAGGAGGTCGTTGGGACTTTACTTCGGCGCGGGGGGGCGGATGCCGTGGGGGGGTGGGGTTGCGCGGGGGCACTCGGGGCGCGCTGGTCGTGCCATACTCGCGGCGCGATGGGGTGGACCCCACTCGAGCTGGCCGCTCTGGTCATGGGTGTCTCTCTCGCGGCGGTGGGCGCGGTGGGGACCTGGGAGGTCGCGCGTCAGCGCCGGCAGAAGCAGGCCCTCGGCGACGCGCTCGCCGCGACCGAGGCCATCACGGCGGCGCTGAGCGAGGAGGCGCTGTTCCTCTCGGCGGTGCTGGAGTCGGTCGACACCGGCATCGTGATGAACGACGCGCAGGGCAAGGTGCGTCTCGTGAACGCTCGCTTCGAGGTGCTGTTCGGCGTGCGTGGCAGCGAGCTCATCGGGCGCCCCCACGGCTTCTTGCGGGACGCCCTGGCCGAGGGATTCGCCGATCCGCAGGCCTTCCGCGACGCGGCGGCGCGCTTCTACTCCACCGAGGAGCGGCCGCCCGGCAGCGTGCGCAACCCCGGAGAACGCGCGCCCGACGAGGCGGAGCTCGTGCGCAGGGAGCCCACGCGTCGCGTGCTGCTCTACTCGGTGGTGCCCGTGCTCCAGGGCGAGCAGCAGGTGGGCACCCTCGAGATCTACCGCGACGTGACCGCGCAGCGCGACGCCGAGGAGGCGCAGCGCAAGCTCATGCTGCAGCTCGAGGCGCGCGCGACGACCGACGCGCTGACCGGCCTGAAGAACCGGCGCGCGGCCAACGAGGCCCTCGCGCTCGAGCTGGTGCGCGCGCAGCGCTACGAGCGCAGCCTCGCCGTCGTGCTGTTCGACATCGACCATTTCAAGAAGGTCAACGACGAGCTCGGACACGACGTGGGCGACCGGGTGCTCTCGGAGTTCGGGCACGTGCTCGCCGGGTGTGCACGCGGCACCGACGTCGTCGCGCGCTGGGGAGGGGAAGAGTTCCTCGTGATCCTCACCGAGACCGACGAGGCCGGCGCCCACGCCTTCGGCGACCGCGTGCGGGCGGCGCTCGCGGCCAAGCGTCCGCTCGAGGAGCGCCCGGTCACCTGCTCGGGCGGGATCGGTGTGCGCAAGGAGGGCGACGCGGCCGACGCGCTGATCAAGCGCGCCGACGAGCGGCTCTACGAGGCCAAGCGCGGGGGCCGCGACCGGGTGATCTAGCGGCGGAGGCCGGTGGCGTCCGAAAGGAGCGCGTCTCGGACCGCCTGCGCGCGCTCACGAGCGACCGGCACCCGGATGCCCGCGCCGGCCTGCTCGTCGAGGCCCTCGCCGACGAAGATCTCGCTGTCGCCCCCATCGCGCAGCAGCTCCTTGACGTGGTCGAGGTTGACGACCCAGTTGCGGTGCACGCGCAGGAGCCCGCGCCCTGCGCCGCCGAACGCGGCCTCGATCGCCGACAGCGAGAGGTCGAGGTCGAACTTGCCGTGACGCGTGTGCACGAACGTGAGGCGGTCGGCGGCCTCGAACGCCCACACCTCGTCGGGCCGCAGGAACACGAGGCCCTTGCGCCGCCGGGCCACGATGCGCGCGGGCGCCTGCGGGGCCCGCACCGTGCGGCGGGCCTGGAGCCTCCGCAGGCACTGGTCCACGCGCTCCTCGGTGAACGGCTTGAGCAGGTAGTCGGCGACGCCGAGCTCGAAGGCCTCGACCGCGTGCTCCTTGAACGCGGTGGCCAGCACGAAGGTGGGCGCGCCGGGCTTCTTGGCCACGCGGCGCACGAGCTCGAGCCCCGCGTCGTCGCGGTCGCTGCCGACCAGGTGGATGTCGGCGAACACCACGTCGAGCGGCGGTGCGTCGGGCGCGAGCGCCTCCATCGCGGCCTCGGGGTCGGCGACGGCGCCCACCACCGCGGCGAGGTTCGAGGCGTGGAGCAGCTCGACGAGGTAGTTCCTCGCTGGCCACTCGTCCTCCACGACGAGCACCCGCAGCGGGTTCTCGGTGTCGGCCATGGTCAGGCCGGCGCCTGCTCCTGACCCGCGACGGGCTTGGGCGCGCGTGCGGTTCGGCCCGGGGCGTCGATCTCGACGATGGCGCGGGTGCCGTCGGTCGAGGACTCGATGCGGAAATCGGCGTGCTCGAACTTGAGCTCGAGGCGCTTGCGCACGACGGAGAGGCCGATCGCGCCCTGGCGGATCGGGCCATCGGTGAAGCCCGGGCCGTTGTCGGCCACGACGCAGATCACCCGCTCACCGCTCGCGGAGCGCTCCGCGTGCACCGTGACCTTGCCCCCGCTGCGGCGACGGAGGGCGCCGTGCTTGACCGCGTTCTCCACGAGCGGCTGCAGGAGCATGCGCGGGATGAGGATGCCGCGCACCTCGGGCGCGATGTCCCACTCGAAATCGAGCGAGCCCTTGTGGCGCGACTCGAGGATCTCGGCGTAGCGGCGCAGGAAGCCCTCCTCTTGCTCGAGGGTCTGCATCTCGTCGCCGTCCTTGAGCGCGTCGCGGAGCAGGTCGCCGAGGGCAGCGAGCAAGCGGCGCGCCTCGCGCGGATCCTCGGTGACCAGGCCGGCGATGGCGTTGAGGGTGTTGAGCAGGAAGTGCGGCTCGAGGTGCCCGCGGAGGCGCGCCAGCTCGGCGACCGTGCGCAGGCGCTCGGCCTCGAGCGCGCGGACGCGGGCGTCGTGGGCGGCGAACGGGTAGACGAACGCGAGCGCGTAGATGCCGAGGTGGACCGTGCCCAGCATCACGCCCAGCAGCATCGCCGACCACACGCCGAAGCGGAACACGCCGGGCGGGAACGCGGCCACGAGCACGGGGAAGCGGCTCGCGATCAGGTAGAAGGCGACCGAGCTGGTCGTGCCGACCAGGATGCTTGCCGCGCCGGTGACCATCAGCGACGACAGCGGTGCGAGCCGGTTGCGGAGCGCGTAGTCGTACGCGATCGAGACGAAGAACACGAGCAGCGGCAGCTCGATCGCGACGAAGGCGATCTTGAACAGCACGAACGGCGTGGCGTGCCCCATCGAGAGGTTGGTGATGGTCACGAGGCCCATCACGGCGACGATGACGCCGAGCGCGATGCGGCGGCGCCGGATGAGCTCGTTCTTGTCGAGCCCCGGCATCTCGCCGAACCCGTAGGCGTCGAGGCGGGCCTTCACGGCCGCCACACAGCGATCGTCTTCTTGCACTTCGCTCACCCTCCGAGGTTACGCCGACCGCAGCGTGTCGCCAGTCTCGGCGGACAGGCGCTCCTCGAGGCGGCGCCGCACGCGGAACAGGCGCGATTTCACGGCCTGCCGGGTGAGGTCGTGGCGGAGGGCCAGGGTGGCGAGGGGCTCGTCGTCGAGCACGTGGGCGGTGAAGAGGGCGCGATCGAGCTCGGGGACCTCGGCGAGGCCGGCCCCCACCACCGAGAGCGCGTCGTCCCCGACCAGCATCTGCTCCGGGTCGGTGGCCGGTCCGGAGACCGCCGAGGCGGACACCAGCTCGTCGAGCGGCACGTGGACCGCGCCACCGCCGCGACGGGCCCGACGCTCGGCGCGCCGGCGCATCTTGCAGGCGTTGACGACCACCCGGAACAGCCAGCTCCGCGGGGCCGAGCGCCCCTCGAACTGCTCCGCGTGGCGCAGCGCCTGGATGGTCGCCTCCTGCACGCAGTCCTCGGCGTCGGCCTCGTTGCCGAGGAGCCGCGCCGCGGTCGCGATGAGGCGGCTCCGGGTCTCCGCGCTCTCGAGCTCGGCGAGGATGAGGCGGGAGGCGGCGTTCGGGCCGACCGGGAAAGGGCGGACGCTCGCGAAGGCGGGCTCGTCGGTGAGGTCGAAGGCGAGCGCGGTGCCGGAGTCGAACATGCACCGGAGGGTGGTGTCGCCGGGGCACTTCGCAAAGGGCGGTTCCGACGACCCGTAGGCCCAGGGGGACGAGCCGGGGGTGGGGCGCCACGAAGCCCCCCGCGTGCCGGACGAACCGGGGGTGGCCGGAGCGGGCTAGCAGCTCGTCAGTTGACGGTGGATTCGCCGCCGGCAGAGGGCGCCTCGACGACGTCGATCAGCCGGCTCGCCGCCGACAGCGCGTTGCCGAGGTGGCGCAGGTCCTCGCCGTTGACCCGCAGGGTGATGCCCTGGGCCGCGAGGTGGATGTGGATCGTGCCGCACGGGCAGCGCATCACCCGCGCCGCCTTGGACGACGAGAGCTCGATGTGCGGACCACACGGCTTCTTCGGCGTCGACATCGACCCCACGATAGCATCCATGGCCCATGGAGGACATCCGCGTCGGCGTCGATCTCGGCGGCACCAAGACCGAGATCGTGCTGCTGCGCGTGGGCGGTTCGGTCCCGGAGGTGCTCGAGCGCGAGCGCATCGCCACCGAGCGCGACGGTGGCTACGACCACGTCCTCACCCGCGTCGCCACGCTGATCACCCGGTTCTCCCCGCGCGCGCCCGCGGCCCCGATCGGGGTGGGGATGCCGGGCGGCCTCACCCGCGCCGGGCTCGTGAAGAACTCCAACACCACGTGCCTGAACGGCCGGCCGTTCCACGAGGACCTGCGGCGCGCGGTGGGCCGACCGATCGCCTTCGACAACGACGCCAACTGCTTCGCGCTCGCCGAGCTCGCGTTCGGCGCCGCGCGCGGGGCAGGGCTCGCGTTCGGGGTGATCCTGGGCACGGGGGTGGGCGGCGGCGTGGTGCTCGGCGACCCTCCGCGCGTGCACCGCGGGCCGCACGGGATCGCCGGCGAGTGGGGCCACGTGGTCCTCGATCCGAGCGGACCCGCCTGCTACTGCGGCCGGCGCGGGTGCGTCGAGACCTACCTGTGCGGGCCGGCCATCGAGCGGCGTCACGCGGCGCGCACCGGGCGGGCGCAGCCGCTCGCCGAGATCGACGACCCGCTCACCCTGGCCGAGGTCGCCGAGATCTTCGGGCGCGCGCTCGCGATCGTGGTCAACGTGCTCGACCCCGACGTGCTCGTGCTCGGCGGCGGCGTCTCGAACCTCGAGGTGCTCTACGACGAGGGGCTGCGCGCGCTCGCGCGGCACGTCTTCGACGACGAGCCGCGCGTGCGGGTGGTGAAGAACGAGCTCGGCGACAGCGCCGGGGTGTTCGGCGCCGCGCTGCTGCGCTGATAGGCTCGCCCGATGGGCAAGGTGCTCGCGACGCGCGCCGACGGGTCGACCCTCGAGGTGCGGACCAACGTCAAGACCAAGCACGTGCGGCTCGGCCACGAGCACCCGGTGCGGGTGGATCTCTCGCAGCTCGGGGCGACGCCGGCGCTCGCCGATCTGACCCTGAGCGGGGACCGTGACCTCGAGGGGCTCGACCTCTCGCCGCTCGCGGGGCACCCCGCGCTCGTCTCCCTGACGGCGCGCACGGCGACGGTGGTCGATCTCGCGCCGCTCGCCGAGACCCCGCTGCAGTCCCTGACGCTCGACGTCGGTGGCGCGGAGGCGCTCGATTTCGGGCCCCTCCGCGGCCACCCGAGCCTCGCGCGGCTGGCGATCACCCATCGAGGCACCCTGACGGCCATCGACCTGTCCTTCGTGCGGGACCTGCCCGCCCTGCGGTCGTTCCACCTCGCCGGCGGGGACTGGCGCACGCTCGACCTCTCCCCCCTCCGCGGGCTGCCGCTCACCTCGGTGACGCTGACCCACCAGTACATCACCGCGGTCGATCTCGAGCTCCTCGCGCAGCCGGCGCTCGAGCACCTGCTGCTGCAGCACCTCGAGATCGCCGTGGGCTACTGGGACCTCTCGCCGCTCGCGCGGTGCCCCTCGCTCGCGCACCTCTCGCTGCTCGGCGCCGAGGTCGGCACCCTCGAGCTCACGGCGCTGGCGGGGCTCGAGAAGCTGCGTCGCTTCGACCCGCCGAACGTGAAGAACATGATGGTGCAGGAGGGCACGAAGCTCGTGGCGCCCGGCCTCGCCGTCTTTCGCGCCAACATCGGCAGTCCCTGAAGCTCACGTGGCCGGCTCCACCTTCGCGGCGAAGTACGCGAACCCCGCGGCGGCGAGCACGTGGAACACGCTGTTCGGCAGGATGCCGGACAGCAGCGGGAACACCCCGCGCTGGAAGGCCACGATCTCGATCGGGAAGATCCCCACCTGCAGCACGGCGTTGGCCACCAGGATCGCCCGCAGGGTCGGCGAGTCGGGGTGATCGCGCACGAGGAAGCCGAGGAGCCCGACCGCGAAGAGGAGCACGCCGACCTCGCGCATCATCACCTTGGCCGCTTCGCTCGGCAGCGCGCCCTTTCCGGCCTCGAGGAACACGCCCGGGCCGAGCAGCGCGACGCTTCCCACCGCGAACGCCACGCCCGCCACCACCGTCAGGAACAGCTTTCGGTTCATGCCTTCTCGGTAGGCAGCGCGCGCAGGTCGCTCAATGACCTCGCGAGGTAAGTGCCGCGCCGATCCGGGCTGGTAGATTGGGCATCGATGGCGCCCCGGCTCTTCCCCGCGCAGCTCAAGTACTGGCGCGGGCGCCGCGGTCACTCGCAGCTCGACCTCGCCCTCGCCGCCGGGATCTCCGCGCGGCACCTCGCCTTCCTCGAATCGGGGCGGTCGCAGCCGAGCGAGGAGATGGTGCTGCGGCTGTTCGCGACGCTCGAGACGCCGCTGCGGGATCGCAACGAGGCGCTGCGGGCGGCGGGCTTCGCGCCGCGGTTCGCCGAGCCCGCCCTCGACGCGCTCCCACCCGCGATCGACCAGGCGATCGCGCGCATGATGCAGCAGCAGGAGCCGTATCCGCTGACGGTGCTCTCGGTCGACTCCGACATCGTGCGCAGCAACCGCGCCGCCGCGCGCCTCTTCGGCCGCTTCGTGCGCGAGCCGCCGGAGGCGCCGCTCAACCTGTTCTCGCTCGTGTTCGACCCGCGGTACCTGCGCTCGTTCCTCGTCGACTGGGAGACGCTCGCGCGCTCGATGGTCGCGCGGCTCCACCGCGAGGCGCTGGCCCGCCGGGAGGACGACCGCCTCTTCGCCCTGCTCGACCGCGTGCTCGGCTACCCGGGCGTGCCGCGGGAGTGGCAGCAGCCGGACTTCTCCGCGCCCGCGAGCCCCACGCTCACGGTGCGCCTGCGCCGCGACGACCTCGCGCTCGCCTTCCTGACGACGGTCACGGTGTTCTCCGCGCCGCAGGAGGTCACGCTCGAGGAGCTGCGCATCGAGAGCAGCTTCCCGCTCGACGAGGCGACGGTGGAGAGCTGCGAGCGCCTGGCGCGACTCGAGCCGTGAGACAAAAAAGCAGAACGCCGACCGGAGCCGGCGTTCTCGATCGCTACGAGGGGATCAGTAGCGGTAGTTCTCGGGCTTGAACGGGCCCTCGGGGGTCACGCCGATGTAGTCGGCCTGGTCCTTGGAGAGCTTGGTGAGCTTGACGCCGAGCTTGTCGAGGTGGAGCGCGGCGACCTTCTCGTCGAGCTTCTTCGGCAGGAGGTGCACGCCGACCGGGTACTTGCCCTGCTCGGTCCAGAGCGCGATCTGCGCGAGGACCTGGTTGGTGAACGAGCTCGACATGACGAACGACGGGTGGCCGGTCGCGCAGCCGAGGTTCAGGAGGCGGCCGCGGGCGAGGACGATCAGCTTCTTGCCACTCGGGAAGACGAAGTGGTCGACCTGCGGCTTGATGTTGTCTTCCTTGGTGTTCTTCTCGAGCCAGGCGACCTGGATCTCGGCGTCGAAGTGGCCGATGTTGCCGAGGATCGCCTCGTCCTTCATCACCTGCATGTGCTCGCCGCGGATGACGTCCTTGTTGCCGGTCGCGGTGATGAAGATGTCGCCGATCGGGGCGGCCTCCTCCATCGTGGTGACCTGGTAGCCCTCCATCGCGGCCTGGAGCGCGCAGATGGGGTCGATCTCGGTCACGATGACGCGAGCGCCGAGGCCGCGGAGCGACTGCGCGCAGCCCTTGCCCACGTCGCCGTAGCCGCAGACGACGGCGATCTTGCCGGCGAACATCACGTCGGTGGCGCGCTTGAGGCCGTCACCGAGCGACTCGCGGCAGCCGTAGAGGTTGTCGAACTTGGACTTGGTGACGCTGTCGTTGACGTTGAACGTCGGGACCTTGAGGAGGCCCTTCTTGTGCATCTCGTGGAGGCGGTGCACGCCGGTGGTGGTCTCCTCGCTGATGCCGCGGACCGGGTCCGCGCCCTCGAACAGGTCGGGCCGCTTCTGGTGGGCGAAGATCGTGAGATCGCCGCCGTCGTCGAGGATCATGTTCGGGCCCTTGCCGCCCTTGAACGCCTTGATCTGCTGCTCGATGCACCAGTCGTACTCGGCCTCGGTCTCGCCCTTCCAGGCGTAGACGGGGACGCCGGTGACCGCGATGGCGGCGGCGGCGTGGTCCTGGGTCGAGAAGATGTTGCAGCTGGTCCAGGTGACCTCGGCGCCGAGCGCGGTGAGCGTCTCGATGAGCACGGCGGTCTGGATGGTCATGTGGAGGCAGCCGGCGATGCGCGCGCCCTTGAGCGGCTGGCTCGGGCCGTACTCCTTGCGGAGCGCCATGAGGCCGGGCATCTCCTTCTCGGCGATGAGGATCTCCTTGCGACCCCACTCGGCGAGCGAGATGTCGGCGACCTTGTAGTTGGGCAGGGTGTCGGACTTGAGGGTCGTCTTGACGGTCTCGGTGTTCACGATCGGGCTCCTTGTTGCGGGGTCGGCAGGCGACCGACGACGACCTGCCAGGGCAGGTGGGCGTCGGGAGAAGAAGAGCGGGCAGAGGCCCAGGGGGAGGGCAGCGGGCGTACCACGAGCTCGACGAGGCCCGCAGCGCGCGCGAGCTTCTTGAGCTCGGCGGGCTCGAAGCCGAGCCACAGGTCGGCCTCCTTGCGCATGGCCTCGTCCTCGTGGCGTGCGTAGTCGACGACGACGACGGCGCCCCCCGGCCGCGCGAGGGCCACGAGCGAGCGCAGCAGCGCGGCGGGCTTGGGCGCGTGGTGGAGGAGGCGCGCGGCGAACACGACGTCGGCGCCGCGACCGACGGCCTTGTGGACGGCCGGGTCGTCGACGGCGCCCTGCACGATCTCGACGTTGGCGAAGCCCCGCGCGGCGACGCGGGCGCGGCAGCGGGCGAGCTGCGCCTCCTCGCGGTCGCACGCGACGACGCGCTCGAACACAGGGGCGAGGACGTCGAGCAGGCCGCCGTCGCCGGTGCCCACGTCGACGGCGAGCTTGCGGTCGGGGACGAGGAGGGCGAGCGCGGAGAGATAGGCCGGGAGCTCGGGCGCCGCGTCGGGGACGCTCGCGTCGCGGGCCTTGGAGAAGAACGCGCGGCTCGCGGCGTCGCGCGCGGCGACGACCTCGGCGATGCGGGCCTGCGAGCCGTCCTCGGTGGTGAGGGCGCGGCCGGCGACGAGCGCGTCGGCGACGACCGGGTCGGACTCGACGCCCTCGCCCAGGCGCACGAGCACGCGGGTGCCCTGGCGACGCTCGGCCAGGAGGCCGGCCTGACGGAGGGCGGCGGCGTGGCGGGAGACGTTGGGCTGCGCCTCGTCGAGCAGCTCGGCCAGCTCGCCCACGGCCAGCTCCTCGTCGTGCGCGAGGGCCAGGAGGCGCAGGCGCACGGGCTCGGAGAGGAGCCGATAGAGCTCCCACCGCGCGCTGCTCTTGCTCTCCGCCGGGGCGACCACGGGAAGCGTATATGTCTTCATGCGCACGAATGCAAGTAGCCAGGAATCAGGCGCAGAACGGCGACCCGCAGGAAGCTCTTGCGTGCGGGGGGGAGTGCGGCTAACTAACGCGACCTCGCATCGCAAGGTGCGATTGGGCGCATAACTCAGCGGTAGAGTGCGACCTTCACACGGTTGAAGTCGGGGGTTCAAGTCCCTCTGCGCCCACTGAGAATCTGGTTCCCTTCGGCTTCCGAAGGGGCCGGTCCTCGCCATCCGCCCCTACTGGGAGGTCTGGGCGATGCGAATCGTCGCGCAGATTGCGGAAGAGATGAGCGAAGCCCGAGCGATTGCCTCGGCCTTCACCCATCTCCTGCGAGACTTTGCGGAGAAGGGATTCCCGCGCAGCTGGAAGTACTGTGGCGTCTCTCTGGAAGACGCTCAGCGAACGGCCCATCTCGAGGATCTCGAGGAGGTGGAGCGAGCCCTCGATGAGCACGACGCGACGCGGACGATCTACCTCTGGGATGGTAGCGATGACGGATGTACGGCGAGTCTCTACCTGACGGACCGCGCCCGTTGGTTCTCCTTCGAGGCGGATGGCGACGCCTCGGCGTTGTTGGCACGTCAGGCCACTTGGATGCTCGAGAGGGTGCTCGTCCACTTCCAGGTCGACTGGGCATCGGTGGTGAACAAGTGGACCGTCTCGATGTGTCCTGTGACGCCGGGGTCGGTCGTCTTCGGACTCCTGAGCGTGGTCTCCACGGGGCGGCTCGAGCCGACACATCGATTCGAAGCCGTGACGATTCTCGGGCGGAACGCGCTCCGATTGGTGGGACCAGAGGACGCCCAGGCGGCCTTCGAGCTGCGCGAGCTCATGGAGCGACACTGACGCGTCGCCGACCGTCCCGCACGCGCTACTGGGCCGCCTTGCGCCAAATCAATGTGAGATTCCCGCAGACTCCTCCTCTCGCGTTGAGTTGGCGAGCCCAGCGCAAACAAATCCCGATGACCGCGTTGAGCCAACATGCGATGGCTGAGGACCGTGGCCGCGCAACCTCCGAGCTCGACGACGGTGCAACGTCGGTCGTCCTGTCTGCCACCGGGCCCCCCAGCAAAGCCCTCCCACATGCTGGCGGGATGCCTCACGAACCGGAGACAGCTCGGTCGACGCACCTTTGGATGTCTCAAGGATGGCGCTACCATGCAGCTCGTACCGACCGACCTGCATGGTGCGTGCGTGTCCGACCGCGGGCAGCGGACGGTGACACCAGTAAGGGCTACTTTGGCATCGCTTCAAAGGACGGTATAATCCGAACATTCTTCCGGCCAGACCAGGGCCTACAGTACTTTTTGAACACAAAGAACACCGATGCAAGTAAAGGGGCTGTTGCTGCCCCTTAGCCCAATGAGGTGGCCGTCTTGACTAACTCGATCCTCCAGCGCGAGCTCTCTCCATTGGACCAGGTTTCGCTCGACATTGGCCGAGTGCACGGCCAGAAGCAATACAGCGCCGTCGATCTTCTTAGGAACTGGGACTCGGTAGTCTGCGAGTGCGAACAGAGCTCAATATTGAGTGTATACGACTACATAAACGATCTCTACGTGCGCGACTACGTGCAATGGCTTCTTGATAGTGAGACGGCGAAGGCGTGTGATGACTACGGCTGGTGGTCTGCGCGAATTGCGGAAATTGATTCGCGAATGAAGAGTCAGTTTCGCAGCGATGTTGAGGTGGGAGAACAGTCTGTCTGGTGGCGGCAGGGGGTATTGCGTGCGGGGGGGCCCCAGTATGAGGAACAGTTTGAGGATGTGCTCTTGGTTCGGCGCCGATAGTTTTCGGGCTCCTCAGCGATTTCGGGGGAGTGGTGACTAGGACTCGCAAAGTGAGGCTCCGTTGAACGACACGGATGTCATACTCAACCAAGCTGAAGCTCACGACTATGCGGAGCGGCATCCGCAGAGAGAGATCTCGGAGGCGCTCTTCTTTGCTATCGGCGAGGCGCTAGTTGCGCTGGCGACCGACCCTGAGTATGTCAAAGGTTTGCCCCGGCAGCGCTTCGACATGCTGCAATACGTGAAACTCCTGGATCGCCTGCTCGGGCACAGGGAGCGCCTCATGAAGATTCTCGGCGGTGACTTCACGAGCGACTGGCTGCCGGCTAACCTCGAAGCAGCTCTTCAGGACCTCCACGCAAAGAGACGTAAGTAAGTGAGTCCGAGCTCGACGCCTGGCTACGGGGGCGGTGCCTTCGGCGTGAGTGAGTTGGCCCCGTCCCGCCACGCGGGTCGAGCGTCCTACTCAGCCGACGCTTCGTGCAACCCTACGCCGGTCGGAGGCATTTTCTGTGGCTCGGGCTACCTATATCAGCCCACGGTGGTGGTCTCGCGAGTGCTGATGCGCACCGCACCGAACCCGGGCAAGAACACGAAGTGCGACGAGCCCGGGGTCTTCGGGCACCAGCTGCGCATCGACGCGTCCCCAGGCTTCACAGTCGGCGGCAAGTCACTGCGAGTCCGCGTCGGAAAGCCGTGGGTCATCTCGGAGGACGGGGCCTGGGCAGACAGCTTCCATGGCGGGGTGTCTACCGAAGGCTGCCTCGTCCTCGCTACCACCTACGACAAGCCGAAGCCGGTCAATGTCCTCACCAAGGACCCCCATGCACCGATTCGCAATGTCGTCATCGAGTCGTGAAGCCGGGAACCACCTGTCCGTGAGGTTGAACATGCGTCCGCAAGCCGCTCGGTCCTGCACGCTCCTGGCGCTGGTCGGCGTTAGTGCACTCACGGGTTCCTGTAGCTGCTCCAAGTCGGAGAATGAGAGCCCATGTCTGTTGACCCTTCTGTCGCAAAGTTCAATGCTGTTGCAGATTTCGATGACTCACAGCTTGAGTCCATAGAGCTGAAGATAGGTCTGGCAGAGTGTCAGCTTTCGTTTGGTCAGGCACGCCTGGTAGATCCAAGCGGAAGTAGTCCGAGCGTGGTCTACAAGAACGCAC
The DNA here is from genome assembly GCA_964624885.1 of uncultured Polyangiales bacterium. Lineage (GTDB taxonomy): Bacteria > Myxococcota_A > Polyangia > Polyangiales > JADJMO01 > JADJMO01. The sequence continues at coordinate 12,576 of CAZUZY010000095.1, forward strand.
GTTTGAAATTCTTCAATGTGGAGTCCGTCGTCATCGATGGGTCGATCTACAGACTGAATTCGACCGTGGTTGGCTACGGTGCCGTGCCAGCCAATCGCCAAGACCTCATCGAGTACTATTTTGATCTGACAGGAGGTCGAGAGCCAGAGACGTTCCTTGTGCGGCTCCGAATCTTCGCTCAAGACTTCGCCTTTGGCCCAGGGTTCTGAAGGCTTCGGAGGTGGCAGTGTCACTCGACGAATTCTTCAGGGTGCCCGCCTACATTCCATTTGTGCAGGCGCCGTTGGCCACTGTCAGCGTTGCGAAGCTGGAGATGCGTCTTGATGTCACGCTTCCACTCGCGCTGCTTCAGCTCCTCGAGTTCCAGAACGGAGGTTACCTACGCCGAAGCCACTGCTCGAACGGGCTCGGTCCCGTCGAGTATATCGCTGGAATTGGAGATAAGTTCCCGTCTCTCGAGCGCGGCGCGCACTGGAATGCGCTTCGCGAGCGAATCAGGGAAGACGACCTGACGTGTGATCTGGAGCTGTCGCGCCTGCTCCCTCTCTACAACGACGGCCACTACGCGTACTGTCTGGACTATCGACAGACAGTCGAAGAACCGTCCGTGGTCTGCATGAACGTCGACTACATCAGCGTCGTCGGTGTGGTCGCCACTGACTTCCAGGCATTCATGGCCGACTTGCAGCCTGTCGACCCGCGCCCAGCCGTTGGGATCGCGACCTCCCTGTCCATGGAGGAGGTTGCCGCTCTTCTGGGCAGAACTCTCGGTGCAGAGTTTGCTGACCGTGGCGTCGAGACCTACGGATTTCGAGCATTCGCGTCAACGTCGAAGGCCGAAGCGGCGGCGGCGTGGCTGTCCGAGAATCGTGTGCGAAGAGGGTTCGCGCGTTCGGAGGACGCTGGGTCGGGTGACCTCGATGCTCGATGGGGCGACTATGTCTATCGTTTCCCTAGACATGCCGACTGCAAGTTCATACTGGAGGTGGGCTCGCGCGTGGAAGAAGTCATGTCCCTCGAGTTGAAGGGCCTGTCTCTCGGCATGATCGAGATCGATGGCTAGAATGCACTCTGGAGTCAATGAGGATTCGATGCCGCGCTCGAGTCAACCATCGCTGCGCGCCGCGGTGCCGCGCGTCTGCTTCCATTCGACGGCGCTGTCGTGGAGTGGCACACGCTCTGGGAGGAGGCTGCCGTGAAGAACTTCCTGCTGAAGTCGACTGAGATTCGCGTGCTTGTCCCTGGACTTGGGTTCTGCTTCGCCACCGACCAAATCACCGTCGAAGGTCGCCTGGTTGGATACATGTATCGAGAAGCACCTGAGGGAGGCGACTCTGGATGGCGATTCTTCTCGGGCTGGGAGACTCAGGACTACGTGGACGATCCATCCCACACGTCCATCTACGATGTGAACACCATCGCCAACTACGATCAGAGCATCCTTCCATGGCTGGATTCACCGGTCGGAGCCATGTTCGAACGTGCCCAGAATGGCGATTGGATCCGAGTGGAGTAGCGATGAGGTTCCCTCGAAGGCGACGTCCCACAGGCCCGAGGGCGGCCTCGATCGCGAGAGCCTTGGTCTCGGTATGCTGAGCCATGCGCACCGTCCCGATCCTCGCCCTCGCCATCTGGACGGCCTGCGCCACTCCCCCGCGCCCCGTCCCGCCCGTCCCTCCGCCCGCACCCATCACCGCGCGGCTCCTCGATCCCATCCCCCCAAACCATCACCAGGACCTGCCGCAGGCCGACGCCAAGGCGAGAGGACTCGACGTCGCCGCGCTGTCGCAGCTCGTGCTGGCCGCCGAGCGGAGCAAGTCCGCGAGCCTCCTCGTCGTCGCCGACGGCACCGTCGTCGTCGAGCGCTACTTCGAGCCGCCGCAGAAGATCCAGCTGCGCTCCGTCGCCAAGATGTTCACCGGTGCCGCCATCGGTCTCCTGATCGAGGACAAGAACATCGCCGACCTCGATCTGCCGATCTCCACCTGGTTCCCCGAGTGGTCCGACGGTCGTCGCGCCAAGGTCACCCTGCGGCACGTGCTCTCGCACACCTCCGGCATCGAGCACCAGCAGGGCGACACCGAGATGGTCAAGCAGGCCGACACCGTGGCGTGGGTCCGCACGCACGGCGTCGTCACCGAGCCCGGCGCGGTGTACTCGTACAACAACGACGCGGTGCAGCTGCTCTCCGGCATCGTCAGCCAGGTGGCCGGCAAGCCGCTGGACGCCTACCTCGACGAGCGCCTCTTCCGGCCCCTCGGGCTCTCCGACTGGAAGTGGACCCGGGACGCCGCGGGCAACACGTTCGGGTGGGCGGGCCTCGCGCTGCACGCGCGCGACGTGGCGCGCTTCGGGGCCTTGCTGCTGCAGCGTGGCGCGTGGAAGGGCCAGCAGGTCCTGCCGGCGGCGTGGATCGACCGGTCGACCAAGCCGCAGGACCCGAAGGCTTCCTACGGGCTCCTCCACGAAGTCCTGTATGGCAGCGTCCCGGTCACCGTCACCGCGACGCGGCTCGGCGACCTCGCCAGTACCGGGTTCTCGGCGACCGAGAAGCTGCGGCCGTTCGTGGGTCGGACCTTCCCGTCGACCTGGCACTTCTTCGTCGACGTGCCGCCCGGAAGTGACGTCGCGCAGCGCCCCGGAGGGGGGCGAAGCGGCGGCACGTAGGGCAAACCAGCAAACCGGTTGGTGGCGTGCTCTCGTCCAGCGAGCGGATCGCCCTCGCCACGAAGGCGGATCTCGGCGTGCCCCCGTTCGAGTGGGGCCAGGCCTCGCCGATCGGGTTCGGCCACAGCGGCTCCTTCGGACAGTACCTGCTGGTCCTGCCGAAGGCGCGCGTGGTTGCCGTGCGGCAGGTACGGGAGCAAGGCGGTGAGCTCGACTTCGTCCACCTCCTGCGCGGTTGCGTCGAGGCTCCCTGACGCACGCGAGTCCCGGCGGTATCCTGCGGCATGCGGCGAACGGCGCTCATGGCGACGGGGCTCTCGCTGGCCGCGTGCGCGCCCGCGCCGCCCGGGCCCTCCAACGTCGCCGCCCGCGCGCTGGCAGACCAGCAGCTCGACGTGCACTGGGCCTTCGAGCACCGCGGGTCCCCTCCGGTCGCACCGAAGCCATCGGCCGAGGAGGCCGAACCCTCCGTGCCCGAGGAGTCGCCCGAGGACATCGCGCTCACGCGCGTGTGCCGCAGGCACGGTGCCGAGCCCGGGATGTACCTGCTCGCCGCGGCCGCCGAACCGTTCCTTCCGCTGCTCGAGCCCAGCGTGGCGAAGTTCGCCAAGGAGAACCCCGACGCTGTCCTCGTCGTCCGCCGCGGTCCCCGGCCGAAGACGCTCGTCCGCTCGACCATCGTCCTCCACGCGCTGGGCGCGACCGCCGTGGAGTTCCCGCCGGACGCGGCGCTCCCCGGGGTGCACTTCGAGGCCGTGCGCCTGCCGCCGGGTGCATCGAAGGGTTATGTATTCGTCCGCACCTGCCCCGAGGGTGGCTGTGGCCCGACCGACCTCCCCGTCGTGTCCATGGACCCGCCCGCCAAGGCGACCAAGCCCTGGCTCTACTGTCGGATCTCCCAGTGGTGGAAGGGCGGCCGCTCGGTGTTCCTCCGCGGCGAGGCCGACCGGGTCGCCCTCTTGCCCCGGTTCAGCGGCCCGCTGGCGGCACCGACGCTCCTCTTCTCGACGCGCATGGAGGCGGGTGACTTCGAAGCACAGGTGACGCCACCCAAGCCCATCGGAGGTCCGACGCTGATCACGCTCGTGCCGCACAAGGGCTGTCTCCCTCGTCCGGCGCCACGACTCGAGACGCTCCCGCTCGGTCCGAGCGTCTACGAGGTGCGCGTGTACGGTTACCCTTCGGCCTGCGATCCCGTCTGACGCGAGCGTGACTCACCGCTCCACGCGCGGCGGGATCTCCGCCCGACAATGCGGGCAACGCACCGTCTCCCTGGGCCGCGGCGGCAGGATCACCGCGAGCCGGTGGCACTTCGGGCATTGGCGCCCGTGCAGCATCATCAAGTGAGCCTGGATCATCTGGAACATCAGAAGCCTCCCTGTTCGATCATCTCCTGGCGCACCCGCGCCACCTCGCGCACCACGCCGCTCCGGGGCACCGCGGCCGTCTCGAGCACGCGGCGCACCACGTCGAGGGCGCCCTCCGTCTCCTCCACCACCACCCGCTCGACGCCGAGCGCGGCCAGCGCCGGGCGGTCCGCCTGGTAGCGGGTCCGCACCAGCAGCGGCACGCCCGGCGCGACCCGCCGCACGCACTCGATCACCCGGAAGCTCGCCCCCGGGTCGTTCATCAGGAGGACCACCTCGCGGGCGTCCTCGACGTGCGCGTGGCGCAGCGCCTCCTCGCTCGTCGCGTCCGCGTAGAACACCGGCAGGCCGAGCTCCCGCCCGGCGCGGACGTTCGTCGCGTTCAGCTCGAGCACCACGATCGGCACCCCCGCGTCGACCAGCGCCCGCGCGGCGAGGCGCCCCGCCACCCCGAAGCCCACGAGGACCACGTGGTCGCGGAGCCCCTCCACCCGCGGCTCCTCGTCGATCCCGCGCACGCCGAGCAGGCGCTCGAGGGGCGCGAGGACGCGCTCGCCGGCCGTGAAGTGCGGCGCCGCGCGCGAGAGCACCGGCGTCACGAACATCGAGAGGATGCCCGCGGCCAGCAGCGGACCGGCGGCCCGCTCGTCGATGACCCCGTGTTGCTGCGCGAGGCGCGTGGTCACGAAGCCGAACTCGCCGAACTGCGCGAGCCCGACGCCGGAGAGCCACGCGACGCGCGCCGGGAAGCGCATGGCGAGCGCGGCGAGCGTCGCGAGGAACCCCTTGCCCACCACGAAGCCGAACAGCAGCACGGCCACGAGCAGCGGCGAGCGCAGCACCACGCGCGCGTCGAACAGCATCCCCAGCGAGACGAAGAACACGCAGAGGAACGCGTCGCGCAGGGGGAGGATCTCGCCGAGCGCGCGGTGGCGGTGCTCGGTGCCCGCCACGATCATTCCGCCGAGGAACGCCCCGAGCGCGAGCGAGAGGCCCGCGAGCGAGGTGAGCCACGCCGTCCCGATGCACAGGCCGAGGACCGTGAGCAGGAACGCCTCGCGGCTCCGGCTCGCGTCGACCCACGCGAAGATCTTCGGCACGACGAGGCCCGCGACCACGATCGTGCCGACCACCACCAGCGTCGCCTTGCCGAGCGCGAGCGCGACGCCGACCAGGGCCTGCGAGGCCGGCGCCGAGCTCCCGAGCAGCGGGATCACGAGCACCATGGGGACCACGCAGAGGTCCTGGAACACGAGGGTCCCGACGATGAAGCGGCCGTGCGGCGCGTCGAGCTCGCGGCGCTCGGTCAGCGCGCGCAGCACGATCGCCGTGCTGGAGAGCGCGAACACGAAGCCGTAGAACACGCCGCGCCGCGGGCCCTGTCCGAGGGCCATCGCGACCCCCGCGACCGCAACGGTGGTCAGCCCGACCTGCAGGGCTCCCCCGAGCGCGACCTTGCGGAACACGTCCCGCAGGCGCGCGAGGGAGAACTCGAGGCCGATGGTGAAGAGCAGCAGCACGACGCCGATCTCCGCCAGCACCTCGATGGCGTGCACCGAGCGCACGAGGCCGAGGCCGAACGGACCGACGAGCGCCCCGACCGCGAGGAGCCCCGCGACGGCGGGGAGGTCGAAGCGCGCGAGCAGCAGGGTCACGGCGACGCCGAGCGCCGCCACGAGGGCGAGCTCGTCGAGGAGCGGCAGGTGTCCCATCACTCCTCCTGCGGCGGCGGCGACTCCGAGGGATCGCGCAGGCAACGGAACGCCCCGAAGAGCGACCCGGTGCACGTGGCGAACGCCACCACGGCGGGCATCACCCGCGCCCCGTGCGGCTGACTGATCGCCGCGAAGGCGAACACCATCGACAGCGCGCCGACGACGGTCAGCGCGACTCCAGCAACATTTCGCGTATCCATGACGAGCCTCGTCTCGAGCGCAACCGCGCTCGGGTCACCGGGAAAGCAGCGGCGCGCCCCCTCCTCCGCGAGGAGAGCGCGCGACGGACCAGGACCTCAGACGAGCGGTGGGGCGCGCGCCGGTGGGCCGACGCGGAGATCGCGGGAGCACGTGGGGACGGCCCGGCCGGTCCTCGGCGCGAGCTCGGTGAGCGTCGCCGCCGCGATGTGCGTCGGGGAGCCGGGGGGCAGCGCGGGCCCGAGCAGCACGCAGTCCTGCGCGATGTGGGCGCGGAGCGCGTGGTCCTTGTGCAGGTGGGTGGCCTTGCCGAGCGCCACCTCCCGCCGGGCGACCACGACCTCGACGTGCGCCGCGCTCGCCACGAACGCGGACGCCTGCGACCGGCGCTCGGTGCGCAGCGCCCACGGCACCGCGACGAGCCACGCGAAGCCCGCCAGGATCGCGCACGCGATCGCGGTTCGGAGCAGGCGCTTCCCGGGCATCGTGGGACTGTAGGGATCAATCCCTGCCCACGCCACCCTTGCGTCCATGACATCGGTCAGGCGGCACCGTGTGCACCCGACGCGCTGGTTTGCAGCAGGGGAAGGGGCGTTCCGCCCCGTTTCTACCGAGCGCGGCCGTGAGGAACGCTCGATGCATGACGCACGGCGCCATGCAACCCACCCGAAGCACCCTGTCCGTCATCCTCACCGCGGCCCTCGTCGGCTGCGGCGGCGACGAGCCCGCGGCCCCGGTCGCGGACTCCACCCTCGACACGGCGACCGAGGCCGACACGTCGATCGACGACGGCGCCTCCGACGTCGCGACGGAGACGACCGACGCCCCGACCGACGGCGCGACCAAGCAGCTCTGCGCCACGTGCCACTCGACCTACATGGCCAAGCTCGACACGGGCAAGCACAAGGACCTCAAGTCACGCTGCCTCGACTGCCACAAGGACGCCCTCGCGCACCAGGTCGACCCGGGGACCGTGAAGGCCAGCGTCGACTTCTCGCTCGACGTCTGCGCCACCTGCCACGCCGACCACAAGACGCAGTTCCTGTACGACGACAAGACCAAGCCCGGCAAGTACGGCGGCTCGATCAAGACCTCCAAGTACCTCGATTTCCCGGCCTATCAACACCTGATGGGCGGCCACGGGTTCACCCTCGAGTACAACGAGGACACGGCGCACGCCAACGCGCTCAAGGACCACATCGACATCAAGCGCAAGCAGAACGCCGTGTGTCTGCAGTGCAAGAGCACCGCCGTCGCCTACTACTGGGGCGAGCTTCGCCGCGGCCAGCCCACGTTCGGCAAGGACATCACCTGGGCCGACAGCATCACCAAGATCAAGACCAACTGGCCATCGACGATCGACCACGGGACCTCGTGCAACCACTGCCACGATCCCCACACCACGCGGTACCGGCTGGTGCGCAAGCAGATGATCAACGCGATCCTCGAGCGCGGCACCGACCCCTACGACGCCGCGTTCAACTTCGTCCCCAAGACGATCACCGAGCTCGAGGACAAGCTCAACGAGAAGGGCACCGACGGCAAGCTCACCCTGCAGGCCAAGCGGCTGGTCGGCACGCTCACCTGCGCGCAGTGCCACGTCGAGTACACCTGCGGGCCCGGCGTGGACAAGACCGTCATCCGTGACGACTTCCCCTGGCGCAAGCTGCGCGACATCGAGGCCTACTACAAGGTCAAGTACGACACCGCGCAGGACTGGACCCACAGCGGCACTGGGCTCAAGGGCATCAAGGCCCAGCACCCGGAGACCGAGTTCTACTGGGAGAGCATGCACTACCGCGCCGGCGCGACCTGCGTGGACTGCCACCTCGGCCTCGGCGAGCCGGGGAAGCCGCGGAGCCACTGGTTCACCTCCCCGTTCAAGCAGCCCGAGAAGACCTGCGGCAACGCGACCTGCCATGGCTCGCTCGCCGGCGAGCGCGCCAAGAAGGCGCAGGACATCCAGGACACCGTGATGGCGCAGGCCAAGACCGTCGAGCTCGGCCTCGACGCCGTGTTGACCAAGATCGAGGCGCTGACCACGGCCGGCGGCTTCGACGCAGCCAAGCTGCTGCAAGCCAAGGAGCACTTCATGAAGGGGCTCCTCTGGTGGGAGTTCACCGTGGTGTCGGAGAACTCGGCGGGCTTCCACAATCCGACCGAGGCCAAGACCAACCTCGACACCGCGCAGGCCTCGGTCGACGCGGCCAAGGCGCTGCTGGGGCTCTGACCGAGCGGAGGGGGCGTCGGGTCACGAGGTGTGGCCCGACGCCCTGCGTCGACTCCGCTCAGCCGTCGAGGATGCTCCGCACCTGCGTGAGGAGCGTGCTCGGCACGAACGGCTTCTGCAGCAGCTTGATCGTCGGATCCAGGAGGCCGCGCGTGGTGAGCGCGTCGTGCGAGTAGCCCGAGACGAAGAGGGCGCGGACGTCTGGCTTGCGACGACGGACCCCCTCGAGCACCGCGTCGCCGTTGAAGTCCGGCATCACCACGTCGCAGACCAGGAGCGCGATCGACTCCGCGGTGGCGGCCAGCGCGACGGCCTGCGCCCCGGAGCTCGCCTCGAGCACGCGATACCCCGCCCGCCGCAGCACGCGGACCAGCACCCCGCGCACGCTCGGCTCGTCGTCGACGACCAGGATGGTCTCGTTGCCTCCGCGCGAGTGCTCGGCCAGGCGGTCCTGGACCGCCATGGGGGGGCCGGCCACGACGGGGAGGATGAACTCCACCGTGGTGCCCTGGCCCTCGTGGCTCTCGATCCGCACGAAGCCGCCGCTCTGGCTCACGCAACCATGCACGGTCGCGAGGCCGAGCCCCGTACCCTTGCCCTGTGGCTTGGTGGTGAAGAAAGGCTCGAAGGCACGGTCGAGGTCGGCCCGGGACATGCCGACCCCCTGGTCCTGCACCGCGACCCGCACGTACCGCCCCGGGGGCGCTCCGGCGAAGGGCGCGGCGCCGGCCTCGTCGAGGTCGACGTCGGTCGTGGCGATGGTGAGCGTGCCGCCGTGGGGCATCGCGTCCCGCGCGTTCAGCGCGAGGTTCACGATGGCCTGCTCGATCTGCGCGGGGTCGCAGGAGACCGTCGCGAGCGGTCCGCTGCGGTCGAGGACCAGCGTGACGTGTTCCCCGAGCAGCCGGCGCAGCAGCCCCTGCAGGCGGGAGACGAGCTCTCCGAGGTCGAGCGGCACCGGCGAGAGGACCTGACGGCGGGCGAACACCAGCAGCTGGCGGGTGAGGTCGCGCGCCCGCGTGGCAGCCGCCGTGATCTCCCCGAGCTCGAGGGGCGGAGGCAGCGAGGCGCCCGAGAACGCGTCCTCGAGTCCCGCGAGGCAGCCCATGATGACCGTGAGCATGTTGTTGAAGTCGTGGGCCACGCCGCCGGCGAGCCGGCCCACCGCGTCCAGCTTCTGGCTGTGGCGCAGCTGCTCCTGGTAGGTGTCCCGCGCGCGCTCGGCGACGACCTGCGGGGTGATGTCGCGGGTCATGGTCAGGAAGAGCGGTCGCCCGTCGACCTCGATCGGGCGCGCCGAGAGGGCCACGTCGATGATCGAGCCGTCCTTGCGGCGCAGCGTCGCCCGGTGGTTGCGGAGGCTCCCGTCCCTGCGCAGGAGCGTCACGAACTCCTGTCGATCGTCGTCGTTCCACAGGCGGAGCTCCTCGGATCCGCGGCCGATCATCTCGTCGGGGTGCCACCCGGTGACCATCGTCGCGCCTTCGTTCACCGCGACGAACACGCCGGTCTCGCTCTCGGTCAGGGTGACCGCGTCGGGCAGGGTCTGGAACGCGACGCGAAACCGCTCCTCGCTCTTGCGCAGCGCCTCTTCGAGCTGTCGCTGCACGGAGACGTCGCGGAAGGTCGTCAGCGCGACGGCCTCCCCCGAGGGCATGGGTAGGACGGTGGAGGTGAGCTCCACCGGGAACGTGCTCCCGTCCGCGCGCCGGAGCAACAGCTCGCCCCAGGCGGTCGAGTGCTGCTCTCGCTCGCGGAGGAGTCGCTCGAGTCGCTCGTCGTCGACGATCAGGTCCTTGCGCGGGGTGGCCTGGAGCTCCGCCTCGGAGCGCTGGAAGGCGCGACACGCCGCCGGGTTGGCGCGCAGGATCACGCGGTCCGGTCGGACCAGCAAGGCCGGATCGGCACCGTGGCGCAACAGGGCTTCGAAGAGGCGTTCGACCGCGACGATGGACTCGCGACTGGCCATGCTCCCTCCCATCGCAGGGCCCAATTTGCGACCACCCCGCGCAATGCGCAACCTTCTCGCCGGAGCGGACGAAAGACCGGGATCGCGTCGTCGTGATAGAGCCTCCCCGTGACTGCGCTCACCCCCCTTGCGCGCGGCGCGCTGCTGGCGCTGCTGGCGGCGCTGCTGTTCGGCGCCACCACCCCGCTGGTGCAAGCGTTCGGGGTCCATTCGTCGCCCTTCGTGACCGCCGCGCTCCTCTACGCGGGCGCGGCGCTCGCCTCTTTCCCCCGGTCGTCGCCGCGCGAGGCCGCGCTCCGTCGCGCCGATGCCCCGCGCGTCCTGCTCGTCGCCGCGCTCGGCGC
>CAZUZY010000096.1:0-22625 GCA_964624885.1 uncultured Polyangiales bacterium
GCGCCTTCGCCCGCGCGCGGCGGCTCGGGTTGCCGCGCTCGCTGCTCGGCCGCGCGATCGAGGTGTTCGTGCTGCACGACCGCGCGGCGGCGCTCGCGGCGGCGGGGTTCTCGGTGGAGGTGGGCACGCTGTTCCCGCTCGCGGTGAGCGCGCGGAACCTGGTGCTCGCCGGGCGGCCCTGAGCGTTCAAGCCCGCACGAGCGCCCAGCACACCGGCACCACCGCGAGGGCCACCGCGACGAGCCACACCCCGCGGAAGCGTGGGCGCCGTGGCGCCTCGGGCTCGTCGTCGGCCTCGGACGCCTCCTCGCCGAGGGGCACGAACAGCTCCGCCACCGAGGCCGCCTCGTCGTCGGCGCGGGCGCTGGTGTCGTCGGTCCCCACGCTCCGAGGGACGTCGGGCGGCGCGGATTTGTTCCCGGTCCGCTACCGCCGCAGCTCGACGAACGTGACCCCGGGCGTCTCCCCCGTGCGGCGCGCCACCTCGCGGAACGCGGCGCGGTCGACGGTCGGGAAGAACACGTCGCCGTCGACGTCCTGGTCGACCTCGGTGAGGTAGAGCGCCGTCGCGAGCGGCAGTGCCGCCGCATAGATCTGCCCACCACCGATCACCCGCGGCTCGTCGTCGGTGGCGAAGGCGAGGTCGAGCGCCACGCCGAGATCGTGGGCGACCTCGGCCCCCACCGCGGCGAAGGTCGGGTCCCGGGTGACCACGATGCTGCGCCGCTGCGGCAGCGGCCTCCCGATCGAGTCCCAGGTCTTGCGGCCCATGACGATGGCGTGCCCGGTGGTCACCGCGCGGAAGTGCTTCAGGTCCTCGGGGAGGCGCCAGGGCAGGCCACCGTCTTTGCCGATCACGCCGTTGCGCGCGACCGCCACGACGATCGCGAGGCCCTTGCCCACCGGCAACTCCATCACACCGCGACGGGGGCCTTGATGGCCGGGTGCGGGTCGTAGCCCTCGAGCGTGAAGTGCTCGTAGCGGAAGTCGAACAGGCTCTTCACGCTCGGATCGAGCTTCATGCGGGGCAGCGGGCGCGGCACGCGCGAGAGCTGCAGCCGCGCCTGCTCGAGGTGGTTCGAGTAGAGGTGCGCGTCGCCGAACGTGTGCACGAACTCGCCCGGGACGAGCCCGGAGACCTGCGCGATCATCATGGTGAGCAGCGCGTAGCTCGCGATGTTGAACGGCACGCCGAGGAACACGTCGGCACTGCGCTGGTAGAGCTGGCACGAGAGCGCGCCGTCCTGCGCGTAGAGCTGGAACAGGGTGTGGCACGGCGGCAACGCCACCTGGGTGGCCTCGCGCGGGTTCCAGCCGCTGACGATCATGCGGCGGCTGTGCGGGTTCTTCGCGAGCTGGTCGAGGACGTCCTTGATCTGGTCGACGCCGTCGCGCGCGAACGTGCCGTCCTCGCGCGGGGTGGCCCCGAAGTTGCGCCACTGGTGGCCGTAGACGGGCCCGAGATCGCCGGCCTTGCGGCCGAAGCGCGCGGTCTGCTCGGGCGTGGCCCACTCGTCCCAGATGCTGACCCCCACCTCGTTCAGCGATCCCACCTGGGTGTCTCCGCGGAGGAACCACAGGAGCTCGTGGACGATCGACTTGAGGTGGACCTTCTTGGTGGTGACCAGCGGGAACCCCTCGGCGAGGTCGAACCGCATCTGCCAGCCGAACACGCCCCGCGTGCCCGTGCCGGTGCGGTCCTTGCGCTCCTTGCCGTGGTCGAGGATGTGCTGCAGCAGCCGCAGGTACTCGCGCACGACCTAGCGCCCCTTGCCGAGGAACTCTTTGATCGACTGCATGATCGCGTCCTTGTCGCGGATCTCGCTGACGATCACCTTCTCGTCGCCGCTGAAGTGCTCGCGCAGATCCTTGATGAACTGGCCGCTGCCGTAGGGGCTCTCCACCTGGCCGTACGAGAACACGTTCACCGCGGGCAGGAGCTTCTGCTTCATGAGCTCCACGCACTGCAGGGTGTCGTCCATCGACCAGTTGTCGCCGTCGCTGAAGTGGTACGGGTAGATGTTCCACTCGCTCGGCGGGTAGTCCTCCTCGATCATCTTGGCGCAGAGCTTGTACGCGCTCGAGATCATCGTGCCGCCGCTCTCGCGGGTGTGGAAGAACGTGTCGCGGTCGACCTCCTTGGCGGTCGCGTCGTGGATGATGAACCGCGCCTCGAGGCCCTTGTACTGGCTGCGCAGCCAGGTATCGATCCAGAAGCTCTCGATGCGGACGATCTCCTTCTGCTCGTCGCCCATCGAGCCGGAGACGTCCATCATGTAGATGATGACCGCGTTGGCGACCGGTTCGTTCTCGGTCTTCCACGAGCGGTAGCGGCGGTCGTCGTGGATCGGCACCACGATGGGGTTGCCCGGGTCGTAGGTGCCCGTGGCCACCTGGCGCTTGAGCGCCTCGCGGTAGGTGCGCTTGAAGTGGCGGAGCGCCTCGGGGCCCACGCGGCGGATGCCGGTGTAGCGGTCCTTGGCGTTGATGAGCTTGCTCTTGCCCTTGTTCTCGATGTTGGGGAGCGCGAGCTCCTCGCCGAGGATCTGGGCGAGCTCCTCGAGGGTGACGTCGACCTCGAGCGCGTGCTCGCCCGCGTCCTTGCCGGCCTTCTTGCCGCCCTCGCCCTCCTGCTCCTGGCCGCCACCCATCGGATCGCCCGGGTCGCCCTCGCCCTGGCCCGTGCCGCCGCTGTTCTTGTCGCCGTAGCGGAAGCGCGGGATGTCGATCTGCGGGATGGGGATCGAGACGACCTCCTTGCCCTTGCGACCGAGCAGCTCACCCTGGGAGATGTACTTCTTGAGGTTCTGGCGGATCTTGCCGCGCACGATCGCGCGGAACCGCGCGTGGTCCTGGTCGATGCGCAGGGACATGCCCCACCAGGCTACACCGTCAGCGGCCGGGAGGCGCGCTGCGTGATGGCCTCGCGGGCGAGCACGTCGACCCGCTCGTTGAGCTCGACCCCGGCGTGGCCCGGCACGTAGACCAGGACGGCCTTGGGGTACTCGGAGAGGACCGCGCGGATGGCGGCGATGAGCTCGGGGTTGGCCTTGGCCTTCCAGCCCTTCTGGAGCACGCCGATGGCGTAGCTCGAGTCGGTGTGGATGCGCACCGGGGCGTGCTTGTCGGGCACCCCCTCGAGGCCCCGCAGGATGGCGGTGAGCTCGGCGACGTTGTTGGTCGCGCGGCCGAGGTACTCGTAGCCCTCCCGGCGCTTGCCGGTCTCGGGGTCGACGACCAGGAACCCGGCGCCCGCGGGGCCGGGGTTGCCGCTGCACGCGCCGTCCGTGTAGACGATCCACTCGCCCTCGCGGGGGGCGGGGATGCGCGCCGCGGCGGCGGCCTTCTTGTCGGTCTTGCTCGCCGGCTTCTTGTCGTCGGGCGCGTCGGCGGGCCCGCAGTGGTCGTCCGGGAGCACCTTGCCCGGCGTGACGGCGAGGTTGCCGGTGAGCGCGCGGTAGGCGCGGCCGTCGTGGGCCTTGTAGCGGATCTCGACGCGACCCCCTTGCGCCGCGAGGGAGCCGTCTTCGTTGGCGCGCGCGAACACCTTCTGGCCGCGCAGGACGGCCTCGATCCAGGGCATCGCTCAGACCTCGCTCGGATCGGGGACCGACCACACGTCGCCCCACAGCTTCTGGCCGCCGTCGACGTACCAGGTGTCGCCGGTGACGAAGTCGAGCTCGCGCGCCGAGAGGAACACGATCACCTGGGCGACCTCGTCGACGGTGCCGACGCGCCGCAGCGGCGAGGCCTTGGCCGCGAGCGCGAACAGCTCCGCGGGGTACTGCGCGGTGCCGCTCGACTGGATGTTGTTGCCGGGCGCGATGGCGTTCACGCGGATGCCGAACGGCGCCCACTCGACGGCGAGCGACTTGGTGAGGTTGTCGACGCCGGCGCGCGCCGCGCCCGTGTGGGCCATGCCGGGGAAGCCGCGCGAGACCTGGGCGATCACGTTGACGATGCGCCCGCGCTTCTTCGGGATCATCGCCTTGGTCGCGACGGCGTGGGTCATGAACCAGGTGCCGTTGAGGTTGTTGCGGATGACCGCCTCCCAGCCCTTCTGCACGATGTTCATCGCGGGGGAGGGGAACTGACCGCCGGCGTTGTTGACGAGGACGTCGATCTGCCCGAAGCGGCCCAGCACGCCGTCGACCCACGCCTCGACGAGGCTCGTGTCGCGGGTGTCCATGGTGGCGCCGTAGAGGCGGTCCTCGGGGGCGACCTCGCGCAGGGCGGCGAGCCCCGCGTCGACGTTGGCCTGCTTGCGCGAGCCGATGGCGACCTTGGCGCCGAGCTCGGCGAACATGCGCGCCGCCGAGAGCCCGATGCCGGTCCCGCCGCCGGTGATGGTGACGACCTGGTCCCGGAAGAGGTCGGGGGCGAAGAGCTTGTTCACGGCGGCGCATACTAGCGGCAACCCCGCCCGACGTGCGGCCGGACCGGACCGCGACCCAGGAGTTGCCGCGCGGGAGGGATGCTGCTCATGTCGATCTTCGGGCAAGCGCGGTGCGCGGGCCCGCAGCCAGCCAGGTGGGGATCGGGCGGGCAATCCGGAGGAAGTTCGCGACATGATCAGTGTGCCCCCGCCCTCGCGTGAAGTGCGCCTCGACCACTGGGAGCGACGCTCGTTCTACGCGGCCGCGTGCCGGTTCTTCATCGACGTCCCGCTGGACATGAGCGGCATCGTGCTCGCCGGCCAGCGGGAGGCGCTGCACGCGGGGTTCAAGCTCAAGCCCGCGGCGGCGGCCTACGCGACCGACAGCATCTACCGCGGCGCGGTCCTCCTCGAGCTCGACGGCGACCCGGGGATCGACGGCAGCCACATCGTGCGCCTCGACGGCGAGGTGCTGGTGCGGGCGCTGCCGCCCAAGGGCGCCAAGCTGCGCGCCGAGCTCAACGAGCTCGCCCGCTGGTCCAAGGACCTCGGCTACGAGGTGAACGGGCTGTTCGTGGTGTACGAATCCAGCGGCACCATGCCGGGCGGGATGAAGGCCACCCAGGTGTTCGCCCCGGTGAAGAGCGCGTAGGCCCGATCCATAGAGTCTCTATGGCTTGCAGGCGAGCGCCTGCAGGTTGCCGTCGCGGAGGAGCCATCCGCCGCCGCCGCCGACCCAGGCCTGGCTGTGGTCCTTCCACTGCGTGCCGTAGAAGCTCCGCGCGACGAGGCAGCTGTGACCCTTGGCGTCGACGGAGACGGAGGCGTGGCGCACGCGGAGCTTGGCGGTGGGCTGACCGTCGACGACGAGGATGGTTCCCCGGCTGGTCTCCTCGACGACGGGCCCGAGGGCACCGCTGCACGAAGGCGCGATCGGGCCGCGCAGGACGGGCTCGGGGACGTTCGCGCTCAGCTCTTCGAGGGAGAACAGGGCCTGCGGCGACGTCAGGTACGGGGTGGCGCCGATCGCGGTCAGCGCCACCGAGGCGTCGCCGAAGTTCCATCCGAAGGTGTGGACGAGGCCTTGCGCGTCGAACAGCCCGACGACGGCGCCGGCCGACGTGTGCCCGGAGAACCGGAGCAGCGACGGGCCGTGCACCGCAGCCTCCAGCGAGACGCTCGACGGGAAGGCGAGCATGCGGGACTTGCCGTCCACCCCGACCCGCCACGCCGCCGGCGCGCCCGTCGGGTGGAAGAGGAGGCTGTCGTCGGCGAGCACGACCGCCTCGCCGTCGAGCGACGGACTGGTGATGGCGACGCGGAACGGCGCCAGCGTGCCGAGGTCCGCGGCGCGCAGCTTGCCGGTCGCGCGCGACCACCAGAACAGCTCGACGCCGACCGGGCCGAGGCTCTCCGGCTTCCGCATGCCGGCGGTCGGGACGTGGCTACGCATCGCCAGCACCCCGCCCGAGACAGCGCCGACCTTGGTGACGACGACATGGCCTTGCAGGTCTGCGTCGTAGGCCGCGGGCCCGAGCAGGGCCTTGGTCGGCCCGAGCTTGGCCTTGGGGGCGAGAGGCAAAGCCTTCTGGCCCACCACCTCGAGGGTCTGGCCTTGCGCGGCGTCCGGCGTGAGCACCACGACGCGCAACCCGTTGCCGTCCACCTGCGGGTGGACCGACGCTTCCTCGGAGAGCTTGCGCGCGGTGCCGACGAGCGCACACGAGAGAGTGCTCGCCTTGACCTGCGGTGTGGCGCTCTCTTCCCGTGGTCCTTCGGCCGGCGCCGGGAGGTCCCACCCGAATCGAGCCAGGTCGTCGAGGGTGCAACCGAAAGACGTGCACTCGATCGATCGCCCGGTCGCTGGTCCTCCGACGGGGGTCCAGTGCTCGCCCCCGTCCATCGTCTCCACGAGGTGGTGGGTGGGTTCCACCGTCACGGTCGCGAGCCCGCGCTGGCCGACGAGCGCGGCAGCACCGAACACATGGGGGAGGACGACGGGAGGCCGCGCCACGCCGGCCACGTCCACCTGCAAGAGCACCGTCTCGCTCGAGAGGCCGACGAGCGCCCGCACGCCCGCCGCATCGGCGGACAGGGCGAGACCCGAGGGAGAAGACAGGAGGGGCAGATCGAGGTTCCCGATCCGCGGGAGCTTGCTGGCCGACGGGGGACCGGCGTAGAGGCGCACCCGCCCTCCGACGAACCCCAGCAGGTAGACCGTGCCGCCCGCGAGCGCCACGTCGAGCACGGCGGCGTCCTCCGTGGTCGCGATGTCGTGCAGGGCCCCGGAGGTGGCACGCGCCGACACGGCGCTGCAGGTCGACTCGCAGTTCGCGACGACGAACGCCGAGCCCTCGACGCGGACGCGCGCCCGCTGGGAGATCGAAGGCACCGCCCAGGGCAGGCTCTCGGTGAAGTGACCCCCGCCGTCGTCGCTCACGAGCACCTGATTAGGACCGAGCGCCACGAGCTGCGCGCCACTGCCCCCGAGGGCGAGCATGCGCTGCTCCTTCTGCAACTTGGTGACGATGCGCACACCGTCCGCACCCACCACCTCGAGCCGCGCTTCGTCGTAGAGGACCAGCCGCTCGTCGACGAAGTTCGCGAGCCTCGGCGCGGGGGAGGCGCCGATCTCGATGCGAGGCGGAGGCGCCGTGAGCTTCACGCCGTCCATCCGCACCATGTCTCCTGGTCGGACGATGGAGGGACCGAACAGGGTGCCGCTCTCGGTCGTCGCCAGACCCGAGAGGCCGGCGGCCGGCGGGTCGGCGCTGTGCCAGGTCTTGCCGTCGTCCTTGGTGAGGAACAGGCGCTGGGGGGTCGCGAGCAGGGCGCCCTCACCCTTGGCGTTCATGGTCACGTGGCGGGGCCTGGCCCACGCCGGGATGCCGAAGGTCTGCTTGTCGACCCGCTGGAAGCGAGCGCCGTCGACGGACACGAACAGGCCACCATCCTCGGCGACCGCCACCGCGTTGCGCGCACCGACGGCGATCTCCGGGCGGGTCGCGAAGGAGAAGACCCCCGCCTGCACCGTGGAGAACGTGCTGAGCGGCGCCTCGCTCTCGTAGATCGCGCCCAACGCACCATAGAAGCGAAAGCCGGTCCCCACGGCCCGCGCGGCCACCAGCGGCTCGGGCGCGAGCTGGGTGGCCTCGGCGAACCCATCCACCCGCAGCACCAGCCGTCGCCCCGCCGCGCCCACGTAGAGGCGATCCGCGCCGAGCTCGAGAGGGTGCTGGTCCGAACGGAACGCGGGCATGCCGCTCCACCGCGCGGGGTGGGGCACGACGGCCACCACCGGCGGGGCCGGCGACGACGGCAGTGGCGCGGTGCTCTTGGTCGGTCGCGGCGCCGCCGGGGCGCAGCCGATCACCAGCCCGAAGAAGAGCGCCCCCGTCCCCCGCATGCCCCGGGCCTATCACGTCCGGGGCGTCACGGGATCCTAGGTCAGGCGGCTGCCTTGATCTTGCTCTCGAAGAAGCGGAACCGGCGGAGGGCGAGGTCGATCACGAACACCAGGATCGCCGCCTTCACGAAGTTCATCCACAGATCCTCGTGGTAGCTGACCTTCTCGCCGGCCGGATCGATCACCACCGGCGGGGCCGGATCGATCGTGCCGCCCGTGCTCGTCGCGAGCTTGTTCATCAGCACGAGGTCGGGCTCGAACGCGGCGTACTCCTTGGGGTACGGGTTCGACACGTGGCCGAAGCTCTCGGCCACCGGGGTGCCGTTCGAGAGCAGCTCGCCGGTCAGCACGAACGAGCCGAACTGGTCGAGCGTGTGGCGCGCCTCGTAGCGGCCGGGGGCGACCTGCTGCAGCGGGACCACCACCTTGTCGGTCTTCGGCGCGGGGCCGATGATCGTGATCTTGCCCTCGTTGCCGTTCTGGAAGCGGTCGTCGCCGCCGATCGCGTCGACGCTGGCCTTCACCACGCCGTCCACGAGCTCCACCTTCATGTCGAGCTGCTGACGCTTCTTCTGGCGCATGTGCTCGCGCACCAGCTGGCCCCAGAACTGGGGGTACTGCGGCCAGCGCAGCCACTCGGCGGCCCAGAGGTTCTTGACGTCGCTCGTCCACGCGAGGGTCCAGCCGAGGCCCACGCGCCAGCGCGCGAGCAGCGGCTCCTCGTGGTCGCCCGGCACGAGCACGAGCTGCGCGGGCGGGGGCTTGAGCTGGGTCGCGACGAAGCCGTGCAGGTACGGTGAGTTGTCGAAGTCGATGCCGCGGATGAAATCCGCCATCGAGACGACGGTGGGCTGGAAGTACTCGTCGACCGCCGAGGTCTTGGAGACGAGCTCGGTCTCCTTGGTGAAGATGCGCGGCAGCGTGCTCGGATCCTTGACGAAGTAGAAGCGCCCGCCACCGGTCTCGGCGACCATCTTCATCAGGTTCTTGTCGGCGTCCTCGCCGAGGGCCACCGCCGACGCGGTCATGCCCTCGCTGACCATCTCCTGCACGAGCTCCTTGATGCCGCCGATCGGCGCCTCGCCGTCGGAGAGCAGGATCATGTGCTTGCGCTTGGCCGGCACGAGGGCGAGGTCTTCGTTGGCCATCTGGATGGCCGGGAAGATGTCGGTGCCGCCGTTCGGCTGCAGGCGCGAGATGTCCGAGAGGATGCGCATGCGGTTGCGCGCGGACTGCATGCGCACGAGGCGCATGGGCGCGGAGTCGAACGCGATGACCTCGATGTAGTCGTCGGGCGAGAGGGTCTCGGCGGTGGCCTTGGCGGCCTCCTTGGCCATCTCGATCTTCTGGCCGCTCATGGAGCCCGAGCGGTCGATGACGAGGCACAGCGCGATCGACGGCTGGTCCTTCTTCTTCTCTGCGTCCATGCGGACGGGCAGGATCTTCTCGATCTTGGTGTGTCGCCAGCCGCCGAGGCCGAAGCTGTTCTGGCCGCCGGCCATCAGGAAGCCGCCGCCCAGGTCCTTCACGTAGGACTCGAGCAGGTCTTGCTGGGCGTAGGTGACGCGGTCGGCCGAGGTGTCGGAGAGGACGACGAAGTCGTAGCGCTCGATCTCCTTGAGCGACGTGGGGATGCCGTCCGGACCGCGCAGGTCGACCTCGAACTCCTGCGCCACGAGGGCGTTGGTGAGGTAGCTGCCGTGGCCGGTGTCGCCCTCGATGTAGAGGACGCTCGGGCGCCCGGGCACGGCGACGGTGACCGCGTACTTGTTGTTCTCGATGAAGCGGTCGAGGCCGGGTTTGGACTTGTGCGCGACGGGCGGCGGGGGTGGCGGCGCGGCGACCGAACCGGAGCCCGAGGCGGCGGGCTTCACCGAGGCCGAGGCCGAGAGCGCGGGCGCGGCCGGCGCGGGGCCGGTCGGGTTGGCGGCGAGGAGCGCGATCGGCTCGACGTCGATGGCGTAGGTCACCGCGCCGGGGACGCGCACGACCGACTTGAACGGGATGTCGTTCTCGCCGACCTTGAGGTCGAGGTCGCGGATGCCGTCGAGGCCGTTGAGCGCCTCGCCCTGGTAGAGCCGGGCGCGCACCTTGGCGGGCCGGTTGCTGAAGATGATGGCGCGGATCTCGAACGGCTCGCCGACCTTGATCTTGGGCGGGACGCGCAGCTCGCGCACCGCGACCTCGGCGGGCACCGGGCGCTTGTACGGGATGGTGAACATCTTCACCCCGAACTCGCGCGCGCGGCCGGCCTCGGCGAGCGCGTCGCCCGCGGTCTGCACGCCGTCGCTGAACAGCACGACGCGCTTGAGGTACCCGCTCGGGTAGAGGCCGTAGGCGAGCTGCAGCGCGGCCTGGATGTCGGTGCCCGCGCCCTGCACGCGCTGGCCCGCCGGGTCGTGGCGCTCGAGCTTGGGCGGCGTGAGCGCGGGGTTGGCCGGGTCGGTGCCGCCCAGCAGCCGCGGGCGCACCGCGAACGTGATCACGCGGACCTCGCCCTCGCCGCGCTCCTTCCAGGCCTTGTCCACCACCGCCTGCGCGTCGGCGATGGCCTCGTCGGGGATGCTCTCCGAGACGTCGACGACGTAGACCGTGCACACCTTCGCCGAGAACGCGGTCTTGGCGACGCGCCCGAGGCCGAACGCCAGGAGGAGCACGAACGCCGTGCGCATGAGGAAAGACACGAGGCGCTGCGGCCACGGCAGGTCGGCGAGCGACTTGCCGGTCATGTAGAGGAAGAACGGCGCGAGCAGGATCAGGCCCAGCATCTTCGGGCTGAGCAGCTCGTAGGTGGTGTCGCCGCGCTTGTAGCTGAGCACCGCGCCCGACTTGATGCCGTACTTGTAGAACGCCCACCCCGCCGCGCCGGCCACGACGGCGACCGCGAGGAAGAACACGAAGCGGCCGACCCACGGGCGCTTCTTCTTGGGCCCGTCGTCACGGGGCCGGGAGGGCAGGCTCGCGCGGACGCGCTGGGAGACCGGGGGGCTCATACCGTGATCCTCCGGTGGTAGGTCAGCCACTCGATGGTGGTGATGACCGCCGCGGCGATGAGGAGATAGATCCAGAGCTCGCGTCGCACGCCGACCTTGAAGCCCTCGACCGTGCCGCCCTTCTTGCCGTCGACGACCAGCTCGGGCTTGGGCTCGATCTTCGACTCGAGCGGGTCGGCGAGGTTGGCCGCGAACATCACGTCACCCGGGGTCATCGGCGGCAGCTGACCGGTCGGGGTGGAGAGGACCTGCGGGGTGGTCTTCATGAGGCGGTAGAAGCCGGCGCGCGTGCCGAAGAACACCGCGCGGCCCTCCTGGATGGGCACGCGGTGGCGCCCGCCGTCGGGGTCGAACAGGGTGGCGTCGGTGGCCGCGCCGAGCGGCGCCGAGACGTGCCAGACGTCGCCGGTCTTGAACGAGGACAGGTACTCCGCGTCTTCCTCGACGAACCAGTTCACGCAGTTGAGCAGGAACACCGGCCAGGCGATGCGCAGCGGGAGATCGGTCTTGCGCACGTCGAACGAGACGGCCACGAACTTGGTGCCCTGGCGCTGGCCGGCGACGAGCATCGGGCCCTCGTTGGCGGCGCCGACGACCTTGTCGTTCTCGCCCGGGACGAGCTTGCCCGCGGCGGCGATGCCGACGTTGTCGATCGCGGTCCAGCGCAGGATGGGGTGCTTGCGCTCGAGCGTGTCGAACCCTGGCTCCTTGATCTGGCCGTTGATCTTGAGCGGGGCGCCCTCGCGCGCGTCGAGGAACAGCGTGGGGAGCCCGGGCCGCAGCGGCTCGGCGACGCCGTCGTAGATGGCGACGTCGTACTTGGTGGAGAACGCCGTCGCGAGCTTGTCGGGCGTGATGACGGTGACGTCGAGGTACTCGTCGAGGAACAGCGCGGCCTCGAGGTAGGTGTTGCCCGGGGTGACCGCGAGCACCTTCACCCGCTTGCGCTCGGGGAGCACGGCGAACGCGCGGTCGTCGGCGGGCAGGTCGTCGGCCTCGGGCTTGCCGCCCGGCGTGGCGGGGGCGAGGGCGATGCGCGCCTCGAGGGTGCGGCTCGCGCCGGCGAGCGAGGGGTAGAACCGCGGCAGCTTCTCGCCGACCTTGAGGTGGAGCTTGGTGAGGTCGACGAGGACGTCGTCGCCGAACAGGGAGAGCTCGAGGTTCTCCTCCTTGTCGCCGAGGTTCTGCACCTCGATCATCACCTCGTAGCGCGCCTTGTCGAGCGGGTAGCGGCGCACGGCGAACTGCGTGATCGCCACGTTGCGCTTGCCGACACCCACCGGCACGAACGAGAGCTTCACGTCGCCGAGGCGCACCAGGCCGAGGCCGTCGCGGGCCTCGCCGAGGGCGCCGTCGCTCACCACGACGATCTCGGGCTCCTTGGTGCCGCGCAGGGTGTCGAGCGCGAACCGCAGGCCGCGGGTGAGGTCGGCGCGGCAGTCGACGGCCTTGAGGTTCTTGAGGGCGTCGTCGAGCGCGCCCGGGTCGCCGGTCATCGGCGAGAGCGGGGTGACCGCCGCGTCCATCGAGGCGATGAGCATGCGGTCGCTGCCGCCGAGGCCGCGCACCAGCTGCTCGATCTTCTCCTTGCCGACCTCGAGGCGCGTCTTGCCGTTGCCGCCGGCCGCCTTCATCGACGCCGAGGTGTCCATCAGGACGACGAGGTTGCGGCCCTTGACCACCTCGACGGCGGTGCGCGGGTCGCCGAGGGCGAGCACGAGGATGGCGAGCAGCGCGAGCTGCAGGAGCAGCGAGAGGATGCGCTTGAGCCGCTGGAACAGGCTCGTCGCGTCCTTGTCGCGCAGCACCCGCTCCCACAGCTTGGAGAACGGGACCGGCACCGCGCGGCGGCGCAGCTTGAGGATGTAGAGGCCGACGACGGCCGCGCCCGCGATCGCGAAGAACGTGGCGAGGGCGCCGAACGGCAGGCCGAGGAGGTGCATCAGCGCAGGAACCCTCCGCGCCGGAAGATGCGCAGGATGAGGTCGTCGAACGGCACGGCGAGGTCGGCCCGGAAGTAGGGCACCTGCTTGAGCGTGCAGAACACCTCGATCTCCTTGAGGTAGGCGTCGTAGGCCTTGGCGTAGCGGTCGAGCACCGACTGGGTGACGGTGACCTCGCGCTCGTCGCCGGTCTCCACGTCGAAGATGCGCACGTCGCCGTTGAGGTCGGGCTTGCCGTCCTCCGGGTCGACCAGGTGGAGCACGAACGGCTCGAACTTGTTGTAACGGAGCACGTTGATGCCGCGCTCGAACCCGGCCGGGTCGTAGAGATCGCTGATGAGCACCGCGAGCCCGCGGCGCTTGTTCTGCGCGACGAACTGCTTGATCGCGTCTTCGAGGCCGGTCGCGCCCTCGGGCTCGACGCTGGTCAAGAACTCGAACACGCGGTGGATCCGCTGCTTGCCGCGGGTGGTCGGCATGCGGTCCTTCACCCGGTTGCTGAGCGCGCTGACGCTCACCCGGTCGAGGTTCGACAGGCCGATGTAGCAGAGGGCGGCGGCGAGCCGCTTGGCGTGGCGGAGCTTGGGGCCGCGGCGCCCGACGAGCTGCCCGACCTTCTGGTCGAAGCCCATCGAGCGCGACGCGTCGACGAGCATGTAGATCGACAGATCCTCCTCCTCTTCGTAGAGGCGGAGGAGCAGGCGGCCGAACCGCTGGTAGACGTTCCAGTCGAGGTAGCGGAAGTCGTCGCCCGCGTTGTAGTCGCGGTGGTCGGCGAACTCGATGCCGCTGCCGGTCTTCTTGGTGCGGCGCTCGGCGCGCATGCGGCCGGCGAACACCTTGCGGGAGACGATGGCGAGGTACTCGAGCTTGCGCTGGAACTCGTCGTCGAACAGATCGTCCGAGTCGGGCGCGGGCGCGCGCTGGCGCCCGAGGCGCAGCGAAGCCGGCGCCGCCGATCGGAGGAAGTCGAGGAGGCCCATGGAGGCGCGGCGCTCAGGCCTTCGACTCGGGGAGCGACTCGAGGATGGCGTCGATCACCTGGTCGGAGCGGACGCCCTCGGCCTCGCCCTCGAAGTTGAGGAGCACGCGGTGCCGGAGCGCGGGGTGCGCCACCTTGCGCACGTCGTCGATGCTGGCCGCGAAGCGACCGTCGTAGAGGGCCTCGATCTTGGCCGCGAGCAGCAGCGACTGCGCGCCGCGGGGGCTGCCGCCGAACCGGACGTAGCGCTTGGTGAGCTCGTGGGCCTCGGGGGTGTCGGGGTGCGTGGAGCGCAGGAGCCGGATCGCGTAGTCCTGCACGTGGCGCGCGACCGGCACGTCGCGCACGAGCTTCATCATCTGCAGGAGGCGCGGCCCGTCGAGCACGGGGGCCACGTCGATGTCGCCGGCGCCGGTGGTGCGCTCGAGGATCGAGTGCAGCTCCTCGCGGTTGGGGAACGGCACGTGGAGCTTGAACAGGAAGCGGTCGAGCTGGGCCTCGGGCAGCGGGTAGGTGCCCTCCATCTCGAGCGGGTTCTGGGTGGCGAGCACGAGGAAAGGCGGCTCGAGCACGTGGGTCTTGTTGGCGACGGTGACCACCTGCTCCTGCATCGCCTGCAGCAACGCGGACTGGGTCTTCGGGGTCGCGCGGTTGATCTCGTCGGCGAGGATGATGTTGCCGAAGATGGGGCCCCGGCGGAAGCTGATGCGCTGCTCGCCGTCCTCGCCCTCCTCGAGCACGGTGGTGCCGAGGATGTCGGCGGGCATCAGGTCGGGCGTGAACTGGATGCGCGAGAAGTCGAGCCGCAGCGCGCGCGCGAGGGTGCGCACGAACATGGTCTTGCCGAGGCCGGGCACGCCCTCGAGCAGCGCGTGGCCGCCGGCGAGCAGGCAGGTGATCGCGCCGGTCACCACCTCGTCGTTGCCGACGATGACCTTGCCGACCTCCTTCTTGAGCTTCTCGATGCTCTGTTGGAACTCGTCCACCGCCTTGTGGACGACGCTGCTCGTGGGGCCGGAAGACGCGGGAGCTTCGGACATTCAGGTACCTGCTGTTGCGCTCGCGATCACGGGTGAGACCGCGGGCGAACGAGGAGGATAGGCCGACGAAGCCGGCCGTTGCAGCAAAACTATCGGGCCTCCCGGGGGAGGTGTGACCGGTCAGTCGCGGGGCCGGATGAGATCGAAGTAGCGGCGCACGTAGAACCGATACCCCGCGGGGATCTCGTCCTGCTTGAGCGCCTCTTCGGCCACCGTCTTGTACTCGGCGTAGACCTTCTTGTAGTTCTTGCCGACGAAGCCCTTGTCGGCAGCGCCGAGGATGGTCTCGCTGCGGTTGGGCCCGGGGCCGGCGTTCTGCCCCGCGATCTGCGTGTCGACGGTGCCGACCTTGTTGTTGGTCTTCTTGCCGAGCATCTTCGGATCGTGGCCGACGCCCCAGCCCGGGCCGGGCTGCTTGCCGTCGCCACCGGGCTGGCCGCCGGCACCGGGCTGACCCCCCGCGCCCGGCTGCCCACCGGCGCCCGGCATCGGGATCGGCTTGCCGTCGGGGCCGAGCGTCAGGCCCTTGCCCTTGCCGTCACCGTCGTCGCCGTCGTCACCGTCGTCGCCGTCCTTGCCGTCCTTGCCGTCGCCCGGATCGCCGCCGTTGGGGTCGGGCTGGCCCGCCTTGCCGGGCTTCTTCTTCTTGCCGCCCTTGGCCTGCTTGCCGCCCTTGGCCTTCTTCATGAACTCCTTGAGCTTGGCGAGCTGCTCGGGCGTGAGCTTGCCCTGCTGCACGAGGAGGTCGTGGAGCTCCTTGATGCGCTGACGCAGCTCCTCCTTCTCCTCGGCGGTCAGGTCGTCCTGCGCCATCTTGTTCACGTCCTCGGCGCCCGCCTCGAGGTCCTTCGCCGAGAGGCCGAGGTCCTTCATGATGTCGGCGGCGGCCTGCTCGAGGTCGCGGTCGAGCTTCTCGAGCTGACGGTCGCCGCTCGCCTGGGCCTTCTCTTCGCGGTCGAGGCGCTCGAGCTCGCGCTCCTTGTTCTTGCGGTCCTTCTCCATCTCGGGGGTCTCTTTGCCCCCGTTCTTCTCCTTCTCCTGCCGCAGCTTCTCGAGATCGGCGAGCAGCTTCTCGCGCTTGTCCTTCATCTCGGCGAGCGCCTTCTCGCGGTCGCGGGAGGCGGCCTTCTTGAGCGCGTCGGCGAGGGCCTTCTTCTGGTCGTCGGAGAGCTTGAGCTGCTTGTCCTTGAGCTTGGCCGCGAGCTCCTTGAGCTTCTTCTCGGCCTCCTTCTTGTCGCCCTTCTCGAGCGCGTGGCCGATGTCCTTGGTGAGCTCGTTCTTCTTGAGTTCGGTGCCGAGCTTCTTCATGGCCTCTTCGAGGGCCTTCTTGTCGAGCTCACCGCTCTTCTGCAGCTTGAGGTCGAGCTCGGCCATCCGGCGGAAGGCCTCGTTGCGGTCGATGCGCTTGTTCTTCAGGTCTTCGACGAGCTTGTTGAAGTCCTGGATGGTGGCCTTCATGTCGTCGTCGGCGTGCGGCGCGTCCTTCAGCTGGTTGGCGAAGTCCTGCAGCGCGTCGAGGTCGTCCTCGGTCATCTCGAGGGCGTTGATGGTCGGCGTGTTGGCGACCGGGATGTGCTTGCGCACCTCGAGGGTGGCCACCATGCCGACCACCCCGGCGAGCGCGATCACCGCCAGCCAGTCGCGCGGCACGGCGAGGGGCACCGCGTGGCGCGGCGAGGCCTTGTCGGCGACCTTCTCGCCGTCGCGGATCGCGGCGCGCTCGAAGTCGCTGGGCTCGGCCTTCTTGGCGAAGGTGAGCGCGGTCGTGATGCGGTCGTGGAGCTTGCCCTGCTTGTCGAGCGCGATCGCGCCGGCCATCGGCGGGAGGCGGCGGAACCAGGCCACCGCGGCGGCGAGCACGGGCGCCGCGGCGAGGGCGATGAGCACCTTGCGGGCGGTCGGGTCGGTGAGCTTGGCGGTCTTGGTGGCCGCGAGGACGATCGAGGCGCCGAGCAGCGAGCCGGCCATGGTGGTGGTGCCGGCCTCGAGCGCGCGCGACAGCCGCATGCGCATCTCGGCCATGCCGGCGAGGCGACGGAGGCGACCGACGTGCGGGAGGGCGTCGGCGGCGGCCGCGGCCTCGCGCTCCCTCGCGGCGGCGAGCGCCTGCTTGCGCTCCTCGCCGGTGCGGACGGTGCCTGGCTGGTTGTCGTCGTCGTGTTCCTGCATGGCTTTCCTTCGAGACGTTCGAGGCGACCGAAAGTTCCGCGGCGGGCGAGGAGGGAAGCAAAGAGGCTACCCCTGTCTCCCCCAACGAGCGAGCGGCGCCCGCTCTTTCATCTGGGACCCGGGCCGACCCCCGAGCTTGGAACGGCAGGAAACGAGGCCCTGCCTTGACAGCCGGGGCCGATTTCAGGACGTTCCAGGCCCCATCATGTCGGAAGCCCACGACGATCACTTCGGCAGCGCCTTCGAGGGTGACGACCTGCCGCCGCACCACGCGGTCCCCGAGGAGCCCAAGTCGCCCCTCTGGTTGCCCTTCCTCGGCGGCGCGATCCTCGCGGTGACCCTCACCTGGTGGCTGTCGACCCCGACGGCCGAGGAAGAGGCCCGTGCCGCGGCGGCCGCCTCCGCCTCCGCTTCCGCCTCGGCGGCCGCCTCCGTCCCCCCGAGCGATTCCGTGGAGCCCGCCGCGCAGCCCGAGGCCAAGCCGGCGCCTCCGCCGCCGTCCCCTCCGACGCCCCGTCCCGCTCCCCCCAAGCTGCCGGGCGGCGTCAAGGCGCCGGGCGCCGACATCAAGCAGGTCAAGCTCCCGCCCGGTCACTGATCTCAGGGGTCACTGATCTCAGGGATCACTGATCTCTCGCGCAGGTCCGCGAGAAATCCCGCGCGGCGCGAGCGTCGCTCTGACCGCTTCATCCTCAAGCCGCCGAAGGCCGGTCCGTCCCGTCGTTCGGAGGCCGACATGGCGAACCAAGTATCAGCCGGCGCGCCCATCGCGCCTCTCAAGCCCGTTCGCAACACGGAGCGCTTGCTCGCCCAGCGTTATGGCCTCCGGCGCGTGCTCGGGTCGGGTGGCAACTGCGACGTGTTCGAGGGCGTGCACCTCGTCACCGGCCGCCCGGTGGCGGTGAAGCTGCTGCGCAGCCAGTTCCGCGAGGACGCCGAGGCCCGCGCCCGCATGGCGCAGGAGGCCCGCGCGATCGGCTCGGTGCGCCACAAGAACGTGGTCGAGATCCTCGACGCCGAGATCGGCGAGAACGGCGAGCCGTTCCTCGCGCTCGAGATGCTCCACGGCCGCACCCTCGAGGGCGTGATGGTCACCCGCGGCAAGCTCGCGGTCGAGCACGCGGTCGATCTCGCCGCGCAGATCGCCGAGGGCGCAGGTGCGCTGCACGCCGCCGGGTGGATCCACCGCGACATCAAGCCCGCCAACATCTTCCTCGTGCAGGACGGCAAGATGCCCCGCGCGAAGCTGCTCGATCTCGGGATCGCCGTGCCCCGCACCACGACACCCGATCGGCGCCTGACCGCGCAGGGCACCGTGCTCGGCACCGTGGCCTACATGGCGCCCGAGCAGGCGATGGCCGACACCAACGTCGACACGCGCACCGACGTCTGGCAGATCGGCGCGACGCTGTTCGACATGCTCACCGGCCGCGTGCCGTTCGAGGGCAACTACGCCAACGTGCTCGTGCAGATGAGCACGGTCGGTCCGCCGAAGGTGAGCACGCTGCGACCGGAGGTGCCGCCGGCGCTGGAGGCCATCGTCCAGAAGGCGCTCTCGCCGAAGCCGCAGGATCGCTACGAGGACGGCGCCGCGCTCGCCCGCGCGCTCCGCGAGGTCGATCTCACCGTCCGGCCGGCCGAGCCCGATTTCGCGCAGAAGCGCCGTCACAAGCGCGCCGCGTTCGTGGCGCCGGCGCGCCTGGTCCTCTCCGACGGCATCGTCGACGTGCGCTCCGAGGATCTCTCCGAGGGCGGCATGCTCGTGCTCGTGCCGTTCGCCCTGCCGCAGGGGACCAAGGTGAAGATCCGCCTGTCGCTCCCCATCAGCGGTCGCGTCGCGACGCTCGACACGCTGGTGCGCTGGGTGAAGGGGCGGGGCAGCGAGAAGGGTCAGGGGCCGTTCGCGGTCGGCCTCGAGTTCGTCGACCTCGACGCCGTCGCCAAGAGCGAGGTGCACCGGTACGTGAGCGCCCTCGGCGACTGAGCCGCGGAGCGGCTGCCGAATGGGGCATTCGTCGACATGCCGTGAGCGCCCTCGGCGACTGAGCCCTCACTCCTCGCGCATGAACGGGTAGCCGACGCTCGTCGGGGGGACGAAGGTCTCCTTGACGGTGCGCGGCGACACCCAGCGCAGCAGGTTGTACGCGCTGCCGGCCTTGTCGTTGGTGCCCGAGCCGCGCGCGCCGCCGAACGGCTGCTGGCCGACCACCGCGCCGGTGGGCTTGTCGTTGAGGTAGAGGTTGCCCGCCGTCTGGCGCAGCACGCGGGCCGCGTGGGCCAGCGCGGCGCGATCCTGGGAGAAGATGGCGCCGGTGAGCGCGTAGGGGCTCGTGGCGTCGAGCGTGCGCAGGGTCTCGTCGACGCGCGCGTCGTCGTACACGTGGAGCGCGAGCAGCGGACCGAACAGCTCCTCTTGCATCACGGCGTGGCGCGGGTCCTCCACCTCGACCAGCGTGGGGGCGACGAACCAGCCGTCCTTGTCGTCGGCGGTTCCACCCTCGTGCACCTTGCACCCCGGATCGGCGGCGAGGCGCTGCTGCCAGCCCGCGAGCCGCTGGAACGCGCGCTGGTCGATCACCGCGCCCATGAAGTTGCGGAAATCGGCCACGTCGCCCATGCGGAGCTCGCCGATCTGGGCGTGCAAGCGCTCGCGGAGGCGCGCCCACAACGAGCGCGGCACGTAGGCCCGCGAGGCAGCCGAGCACTTCTGGCCCTGGAACTCGTAGGCGCCGCGCACGAGCGCGACCGAGAGGGCGTCGACGTCGGCGCTCGGGTGCGCGAACACGAAGTCCTTGCCGCCGGTCTCGCCGACGATGCGCGGGTAGCTGCGGTAGCGCTCGACGCGCTCGCCGACGCCGCGGAACAGCGCCTGGAACACGCGGGTGCTGCCCGTGAAGTGGATGCCGGCGAGGTTCGGGTCGTCGAGGCACGCGCGCGCGATCGGCTCGCCGTGGCCGTAGACCACGTTGATGACGCCGTCGGGCAGGCCGGCCGCGCGGAACAGCTGCATCGTGTGGTAGGCGGCGAGGCTCTGCGTCTCGGCCGGCTTCCAGACGACGACGTTGCCGAGCAGCGCGGGCGCCGCCGGCAGGTTGCCGGCGATGGCCGTGAAGTTGAACGGCGTGATGGCGAGGACGAAGCCCTCGAGCGGCCGCAGCTCGAGCGAGTTGCGCACGCCGGCCGGAGAGAAGGGCTGCTCCGCGAGCCGCGACGCGAAGTGCACGTTGAAGCGCAGGAAGTCGATGAGCTCGCAGGCCGCGTCGATCTCGGCCTGGTAGGCGGTCTTGCTCTGGCCGAGCATCGTCGCGGCGTTGAGCGTCGCGCGGTAGGGGCCGGCGAGCAGATCGGCCGCCTTGAGGAAGATGCGCGCGCGCTCCTCGAACGGCATCGCGGCCCACGCGGGCGCGGCGGCGAGCGAAGCGGCGATCGCGTCGCCGGTGACCGCGCCCCCCTCGTGGGCGGTGGCGAGGACGTGGGCGCGACGGTGGGGTGCGCGGACCTCGAACGCCGCGCCGTCGTGGCGCTCCTTGCCGGCGACCACGTGGGGGATGTCGGGGCGCTCCGCCGACAGCCGGGCGAGCGCGGCCTTGAGCTCGGCCTTCTCGCGCGAGCCGGGCGCGTAGTCGAGGATGGGCTCGTTGGTGGGGGCGGGGAACGCGGGCGCGAGGTCGAGCATGGCGCCGCGATGAGAACGCGCCTCAGCTCGGGCGGGAAGCCGGCTCGACGCGACGCACGGCGTCGGGGGTGCCGTGGGGCTCGGTGTGCAGGAGCGTGTCGATGAGCCAGGGCTTGTGGGCGACCCCGCAGAGGTCGGCGAGGGCCCAGGCGATGTGGGCGCGCGACACGTCCTTGGGGATGGCGACCATGGCCCAGCGGGGCCCGGACGGACGGCTGCGGTCGATCTCGAAGCTGTGCCCCTCGTAGACCGCGACGCGCAACGACGGCTGGAGGATGGAGAGGGCCTTCTTGGCGAACAGCAGCCGGTCGAACTGCTCGTCCGAGTGGGCGAAGCTCGTGACCGCCCGGCTCTTGCGCGGGTCTTCGACGGGGAGGACGTGAGGGTCTCGGGGGCGGCGCGCGTTCACCGGCCCCAACCTAGCGCACGAAGTCCCTTTGGGAAGAGCCAGAAACGAAAGACCCCCGAAGGCACCACGTGCCCTCGAGGGTCGTCTCGACGCGCCGATCTCAGCCTTCGGGCTGCCGCCTTCGGGCTCGACGGCTCGCTCCGCTCACTTCTTCTTGTAGGTGAGCTTGCCCTTCTTGGGGTCGGTCATGATGACGGTGCTCTCGTCGGGCACCTCGAGGACGACCTCCTTGGGGAGGGTCTTCATGGCCTTCTTGCCCTCGTCCTTGCCCTCGGGGGTGAGGGTGATCTTGCCGTCGGCCTCGCTCGCGATCTTGAACTTGACCTTGTTGTAGACGACTTCCTTGTCCTTCTCCTTGCCGAAGGAGACCCACCACCAGTCACCCTTGGCGTCCTTCTCGAAGCGGATGCCCTCGACGGCCGCGGCGGTCTCCGCGTCCTTCTTGCAGGCCTCGAGCTTCTTGTCGTCCTTCTTGGCCTTCTTGCCGCAGTCGTCGTCGACCATCTTCTTGGCGTCGGCCGAGTCGGCGAGCGAGAAGCCGAAGACGGCGCCGTCCGCGGTGATGATCTCCTTGGCCGTCTTCTTGACGGGCTTGGGCTCCTCCTTCTTGGGCTCCTCCTTCTTGGGCTCCTCCTTCGGGGGATCCACGGAGGCCACGGTGCTCGTCGAGGCCGAGGGCTCGGGCTTCGCGTTGTTGGAGGTGTTGGGGTCCGGCTTGTTGTCGCCACAGGCGACGAAGGCGAAGGCGGAGACGAGGGCGAGAGAGGTGAGGATGCGACGCATGGAGACTCCTGGGCTGCTCTTTGGGTTCGGGGGCCGCATGATACCGGTTCGTCGGGCCGATGGTGGCTCAAAACGGCCCCAGGATTGCGCGGAAATTTGCTCGGACGCGCCCGAGCCGGCCCCGGAGGACCGCCTCGGGGCGCCGAGCCACGGCATCGACCTACCAGGGAACGGGGCTCACCCCTCGAGCTTGCAGGCCTCGTGCTCGACCTTGGTGCGGGCGAGCGCGCAGGCCCGGAGCCGCCACGGATCGGAAGCGGGGCGGCTCGCCCAGAGCGCGACCTCGGCGCACAACCGCGCGACCGTGGGCTCCCACGGCGCCGAGTCGAACGCCGCCTTCGCCAGCACGAGGGCGCCCGCGAGGTCCTTCTTGCGCGCCTTCTTGACGGCGGCCCCCGCGAGCTCGAGGGCGAGGGTCGCGCGATCCTCGGCCTTCGGGAGATCGGCCAGGACGGCGTCGAGCCCGACGCGGCGGAGGCGGGCCCGGACCGCGAGCCGGCGTGCGCGCAGCGACGGCGAGCCGAGGGCGCGCTGCTCGATCGCCTCGCCGGTCTCCGGTGTCCACGCGGTGGCGACCTCGATCTCGGCGATCGCCCCCTCTTCTTCGGGGCAGGCCGCGCGGGCCGCGTCGGAGGCGAGGACGATCGCCGCGGGCTCGCCCTTGGCCGCGACGACCGCCAGCGCCTGGAGCGCCGGCGTACACCGCGGATCGACCTGGTGGGCGGCGCCCTCCGCGGCCACCCCGCGGAGGAGGAGCGAAGCTTCGACGACACCGCTGCCGTCGACCACTTCGGCGACGGCCGCGTGCGCGAGGCCGCCCTCGTCCACGTCGAGCGCGGCGGCGCGGGT